>CALVNS010000028.1 GCA_944349855.1 uncultured Eubacteriales bacterium
ATGTAATAATGATTCTCTCCGGCGGGCACGCGGTCCCTCCAGTTGAGCTCCACCTCATATCCGGAGCTTGCCACAGCCCGATGAAACTTGACCTTATGGGCGTGATGATAGATCATCTCCCGATTGTCGATCTCCTCCGGCTTCAGGTGAAATGTCTCACAGATCAGGCGCTCGGACTCTTCCCGATAGGCCATCGATTCGGAGCGCTCAAGCGCCTGCGCCACCGTGCGCGTGAACGTCTCTCCGTTGATCTCAAACGTCATACAATCCTGCGGCGATGCCTCGATCTCAAAGGTCAACCCCTGCGTAAACGTCCGCCCCCGGGTGGTCAAAGAAAATTCGCACCTCTTGTCGCTCATCTGCCGACAGCTCTGCCCACTGCAGGTATAGTGCTTTTCCACGTCCAGGATGCGCCCGCCCGAGAGCGTCAGGCTGCCCCGAAACACATGGGATTCCGGTCCGAAGTTTGCGGGCCCGAACCCGACATTGATGCGCTGTTTCAGGCGGATCGTCCTCTCGCCTGTCGGGCATGTGGGCACATATGCCTGCTGATGGTTGTGCGTATAGACCACCTGGTTGTTGCGCACGATCTCGATGCGGTCGATCCAATCGCTGCCCTTGACCGTGACATGCACATCCGCCGTTTCTGTCGGCGCCTGCAAAATGCTGCCCATCATCTCGCCATTCAGCCTGAAGTCCAGGCCGATGCGGTCACCCGTTGCAGCGTACACACGCCTGTGCTTGAACGCCTCCCACAGCGCTTCACGCGTCAGGCTTTCGGCGTAGACGGCCGCGATGCCCTTTCCCCAACGGCCCGCGAAGTTGTCCTGATTGTCCGCAGAGGCAATGAAGCCGATATGCCGTCCCAGCTTCAGGGCGTCCTGCGCCGTGCCGCCGCTTTCGCGCGGCCCCATATCCAGGTTGTTCAGGTGTTTCGGCTCGTCAATCCGCTCTGATACACCGTGCCCCGAGAAGATTTCCGTAAACGGCGACAGGTCCTCATCCAACAGGTTCCAGTCCTTTCCTCGTTGATGCACCCGATAGGCCGTGTGATGCGGAATGGCGATGCCGGTTTCCCTTTCACGCAGATAGCGGTAAAGGTCCGGCAGGTCCGCGTCCGTGCACATGTCGGCGTCGTCGCTCAGGAAATAGACGTTGTGGTCGCCGTACAGTTCGCGGTTTCCGTGCCACTCATACCCCATGAACGTGATGAACCGTCCATCCTCATTATAGCGTTTGACCAGTTTGCGCAGCACCTCCCAGTGCCGATCGAAATCGGGCTCATGCCGCGCGCTCTCCAGCAGGAAGCCGTTTTTAAAATAATAGTAAAAGGGATAATAGGCGATGGGAAAAAAGTCGAGATTCTCGCGTGCATCCTGGAAGATGCGTTCGGCGTCTGCGAGCACCTTCTCGCGTTCCTCCCGCGTATGGTAGCCGATGATGTTGGTATGAAAGTCGCCCCAATAGCAGTTCATCGAAGCGTGCGCCTCCCTTTCTCGCAATCCTTCGCCCTCAAGATGGCCGAAAGCCGCCGGGCGTGGATGCACCCGGCGGCCTCGGGTCATTCGGCGTTCAACGCGTCGATCACAGGTTGCCACATGTTACCGCACTTCCCCGCCAGGGCGTCATGTCGATGACCCGGGATAGGAAATGCGGGAAGGTATATATGGTCTGATCAATGCGCTTCAATGCGCTTGACGAGGGTACCCCGCATCTCATTGCGCAATATGGCCAACAAAGTGAATTACGCCCGGCAACAGGAAGAGATAGACATATCTGTGCTTCCACACGCCATATTGGAGCCGGCCGAGGGTTCCACTCGTCCTGCCCGCCGTCAGCATACCGTCACCCCCTCGCCGCCGCGCGTGACCGTGTCCAGCTGTGAGGCGGCATCTTCATCCAGCACGACGATGCCCTGGGGGAGCAGCTGCATGACGGTTGCCGGCACCGCATCTGTCGCCGGCGTCTCATAGATGCGCCGGACGATCTGCGCTTTGTGCGATCCGCTCACCTGCAGTACAACCCGCCGCGCCTCTCGAATATGGCCGATGCCCAGCGTGATGCCGCGCGTAAGGCGCGTCTGTCTTGAAAAGTATTTCTGGCCGACCTGCGCGGTCACCGGATCGAGCACGACCACCTTGGCGTAATCGTCAAATCCGCAGCCGGGCTCGTTGAGGCCGAGATGTCCGTTCATGCCCAGCCCCAGCAGGACGCAGTCGATACCGCCGCCCTCGAAGATTGCGCGGTCAATTCGCCTGCATTCCGCCTGCAGGTCCGGCGCATGCACGTCAAAACGCGTCTGTTGCTGCTCCCGAATCCGCAGCGGATGGTAAAAGTGTCGATCCATGAAGGCAGCGCAGTTGTCGCGCTCATCGTCCAGATCCAGCCATTCGTCCAGCGCGAAAAAGCGCGCGGCGCCAAAGTCGACCTTACCCGCCTGCTGCCATTCGGCCAGCAGTTCATACGTTCGGATCGCCGTCTGTCCAGCGGCCAGGCACAGCAGCGCGTCGGGCTTTTGCGCCACGACCTGTGCCAGAACCTGTGCGCTGCGGCGCGACATCTCTTCGTAATCCCGCACGATGACCGTCCGGGAAGCCAGCGTTCCGTTCGTTTGGTTCCTCTTGATTTTGTCCATTCGCTTGCCCTCCCGGCATCTGTCGCTTCAGTTCGAAGCGCAGCAACGGACCAAGTCCATCTGCCGCGCATCGGCCTCAATTCGGTCGTACAGGCTTTGAGGTAACACGTCGTACAGCTTGTCCAATCCCATCAGCACCGCGCCCACGACAGGCTCCAGATAGCTATCCACAATGCGGGCGCGTCCGGCATGCCTGTGGATCTGCGCGGCCACCGTCTCCTTGAGCACTGGAATCCGGCACTTGAGGATGCTGCCGGACAGCACCACATCGATGTCCGCATCCAGCATATCCGCCTTGCGCAGCCCGGCCACCGCATAGCGCGCGAGGGTTTTCCCATACTGCTCCAGTATGTCCAGCGCCACACGGTCGTTTTGAGCGGCCGCGCGCTCCAGCAGCATGGGCAGATACAGCACCTCCTGTGGCGTGACGCCGCCGTCGACATAGCGGTGCAGCAGCTCATCCACGCTTTGAGCCCGGAAGTACGAGAGCAATTCCTGCGTCAGAGCCGTGGGCGGAATCAGATCCATCTGGGCGTCAAATACCGCGCGCAGCGTCCTGCGTCCCAGGGCCGCGCCTCCCTGATCTTCATCCGGAATGTAAAACCCGAAGATCACCTCGACGCGACGGTCTTTGACCACGGCGCAGTTCAGCCCCGAGCCCGCGCACAGCACGCAGCCCGAGTCCTTGCGCGTACCCGCACGCAGCGCGATGATGCAGTCGTTCACCACCTGAACGCGCTCCAGCGGGCAGCGCAGCGCGCTTGCGAAATGCCGCGCGACCAGCTCCGCCTCCCCCGGCCAGTCCACGCCGGTTGCGCCGGCCGTGACGTGCCGGATGTCCTCAATCGTGCATCCAGCCTGGGCGAGCGCCGCGCTTGCAGCGGCTGTGGCCGACTCGACGGCCTTCTCCATGCCGTTGGTCGAATGGCAAGCGCCAGCGCTTTGACCAAAGCCCACGATTCCGCCACGCTCGTCTGCGACCATCGCGTATGTCTTGCTGGCCCCCTGGTCGATTCCCAAAACGTATCTCACGGCCTACAGCTCCCCTTATTCAAAATGGAATTGCGGCAGATAGGCCTTGTTGGCCTCGAGCAGCTCGGGCGTTAGCTTCTCTACCAGCGCGTATTCGCGCACCAGCGGATGCGCCAGCAGCGCCCACTTCATCTTCCGCACGTCGCCCTCTACGGCCGCCTCCACCGCCAGCATCTCATAGTTCTTGACGGCGCTGATCAGGCCCCAGCACATCGGCGGCACCTTCCCCACGTGCAACGGCGCCATGCCGCGGCGATTGACCAGGCACGGAATCTCCACGACCGCGCTGTCCGGCAAGAACGGGACCGCGCCGCCATTGGGCACGTTCACCACCATTTCCGTGTCGACGTTGTTGTACACCGCGTTGACAAAGTTCATCGCCACTTCGCTGTATCCGCCGCCGCCACGCTTGGCCAGCGCGGCCGGCTTTTCGTCGTTGTTGGGGTCCGCATAGGCTGCAAAGATCTCCTTTTCCAGCATCTGCACATATTCGCCGCGCGTATATGGCGCCTCGAGCACGCCCTTGACCCGCTCGCTCGTCTGATAGTACCACTGCAGATACGGGCTGGTCAGCACGCCCAGCAGCTTGCTCAGCTCGGGATCGACCGATTCGTTCTGGACGGCCAGCTTTTCAAACTCTTCCTGTGTGATGGGCCGCCCGTCGATGGTGATGTTGCTGATGAAGTTCATGTGGTTCAGCCCCACGTAGTCGTACTGAACGCGTCTGTAGTCCACGCCCAGCGCGGCCTTCGCCCACATCTTGGGAAAGATGCCGCCCGAACAGAAGCCCGCGATATTCGCCTTCGTGTAGCGGGTGACCGCCTCGGTGACCAGGCCCGTGGGATTCGTATAGTTGATGATCCACCCATCCGGCGACTGCTGCTCCATGTGACGGGCCACGTTGAGCATCACCGGGATCGTGCGAAATGCCTTCATCATGCCGCCCGCTCCGGTCGTCTCCTGTCCGACCAGACCGTACTTGAGCGGGATTTTCTCGTCCACCACGCGCTGGGCGTTGCCTCCCACACGGATCTGCGTATCGACAAAGTCGGCCCCATACAGCGCATCATCCAGCTCAAGCGTCGAACGAATCGAGACCTCCAGCCCCAGGCGCGCTGCAAATCGCTTGCAAAAGCCCTCCATGATCTGTAGGCGGCGCTCGTCGATGTCGTAAAGCACGATCTCCTTGACAGGCAGCGTTTCCTTGCGGTTGGCCATTTCCTCCAGCAGTTCCGGCGTATACGAACTGCCCGCACCCACGATTGCAAATTTCAAGACATTCTCCTTCTTTCTCTTGACGCATTTTGGCATTCATCTATCGCAAGGACGTATGTCCTTGTCGCCAAACATGGGAACGATACACATTTCCGGCATTTTTTAGGGCTCTATGCCCGGATTCCCTGCATTTTATTGTCAGATTTTCTCTTTGATTGTGTATCGTTACACATTTGGGGTAAAAAATTACCTGGGACGGGTTGTTTCGCGCACGATCAGCTGTGGATAAAACACCAACCGCCGCTTGTGAGCGCTCTCACCCTCCAGTTCCTCCAGCAACAGGCGCACTGCCGCACTGCCCATGTCGCGCAACGGCTGAGACAGGGTGGTCAGCTTCGGCAGGCGAACCTCCAACATCGGCGGACGATCATCATCAAACCCGACGATCATGACGTCTTTCGGCACGCGAATGCCCATCTCTTGCAGGGCAAGGATCGTGCCGTAAGCCGTCTTGTCCGAGCTGCAAAAGATGCCGTCCGGGCGCTCAGCAGCCGGGCACCGATGGAAAAAGTCGCGCGTCGCCTCGTAGCTTCCCTCTATGCTGAAATCGGCGCGCACCAGCATATCGCTGTGAATGGTGAACCCCCGGCGCTGCATCGCCACAATGAAGCCGTTCTGTCGGTCCAACGCCGCGCGCACATCGCGGTTGCCGCTCATGTGAATGATACGCCTGCATCCGCATGCGATCAGATGATCTACGGCCTGACCGGCCCCAAATTCGTTATCCACCACGATGTTGTTGATCTGCAGATTGGCCAAGTCGTTTTCGACGACCACGAAGGGAAAGCCGCTCTTCTGCAGCTGCAGAATGATCTCCTCGTCGTCCAGCTTGCTGCCGTAGATGATGACGCCATCCGTTCGTCCCTGCGCAAAGTATTGAATGCTGCGGTTTTTCAGCTTTTTGCTGTTGCGCCCGCTGCAAAAGACCACGTCATAATCCGTCTGTGCGACGACCTGCTCGATGCCCTCGATCAGTTCGAAAAAATAGGGCTCGCAAAGCGAATCCAGCGCCACCCCGATGGTATTGGTGCGCTTGAGCACCAACGAGCGGGCGATGCCGTTGGGGCGATACTGCAGCTCCCGCATCGCCTGAAGGATCTTTTCGCGCGACTTCTCGCTGACGCCGGTTTGTCCATTGATCACACGGGAGACCAGGGTTTTGGAAACGCCGGCCAGCCTGGCCACGTCTTGAATACTGGACATCCGCATCCCGCCCCCGTGTGAATCGTTCCACATTTGCATTATAAAACATGCGAAGGATTTTGTCAAGCATACGCCACAAATTTTTCCCCATTTATTTATACGTCATGTCGCCTTGCCGGTCGCATACCGTTGCATGCTTCCATGCGCCTATGCTATACTGAGCCCAGCGGCGCTTTAGGCTGGAAGGGAGGAGATGCCATGCGGACGCTCTATGTATCCGATCTGGACGGCACGTTGCTGCGCTCGGACGGCCGCATCAGCGCCTACAGCCTTTCCGTGCTCAATCGGCTGATCGAAGATGGCGTCCTGTTCACGTATGCCACAGCCCGTTCGCTGAGTTCAGCGTCAGTCGCCACCGAGGGCCTGCGCCTGCGCGCGCCCGCCGTCGTCTATAACGGCGCGCACATCGTCGATACGCGCACGGGCGAGCGGCTTGCCAGCGAGACCTTTTCAGACGGAGCGCGCGCGCACGTGCAGGGGCTGTTGCAGGCATGGAGCGTCAGCCCCATCGTGTATGCGTTTGTGGATGGAAGGGAAAGCGTCTCCTGGGACGCCAAGCAGGTAAACGCGGGAAAGCGCTTCTATCTGGACAGCCGTCAGGGCGACAGGCGACTGCGGCGGCTGGAGGGGGCGGATGGCCTGTTCGACGGCGAGGTCTTCTACTACACCTGTATCGGCGCGCAGGCCGAACTACGTCCACTGTATGACGCGCTCGCGGGCGATGCGAGATATACCTGCACGTTCCAGCAGGAGTTGTACCGGCCCGAGTACTGGCTGGAGATCATGCCGCGAAGGGCCACAAAGGCCGACGCGTTGGGCAAGCTCAAGGCGCTGCTGCAATGCGATCGGGCTGTCGCCTTTGGGGATTCCGTGAACGACATTTCGCTCTTTCACGCTGCGGACGCGTGCTATGCCGTCGACAATGCCGTGGATGTGCTCAGGCAGATGGCTACAGACGTCATCGGCGGCAACGACGCCGACGGCGTGGCGCGATGGCTGGCGCAGCATGCGCGATGACAAGGGGGCCCGTCATGTATGATCCGAGCTTGTTGGAGGATTTCGTCTTCCTTTGCCAAGAGGTACTGGCCGAGGCGCTGACCGGCGTCTACCTGCACGGTTCTCTGGCAATGGGCTGCTTCAATCCTGCCACGAGCGATGTGGACCTCATCGTCGTGTCCGAGCGCGCGATGAGCCGGGAACAGAAGCTTTGCCTGATGGAGCGCCTCATCGGGCTCAACGGCCGCGCGCCGGCCAAGGGCATCGAGATGAGCGTCGTGCTGCGATCCTTCTGCGATCCCTTTGTCTATCCGACACCGTTCGATCTGCACTTTTCGCCGATGCATCTGCCGCTGTATCGCGCCGATCCCGACGCATATCTTCAGCAGATGCACGGCGTGGATCCCGACCTGGCGGCGCACTTTACCATGATCCGGCAGCGCGGCATTGTGCTGTACGGCGCGCCGGTGCCCGACGTCTTCGGCCCTGTCGACGATGCATACTATATAGACAGCCTGTGGCTCGACGTGCAAAACGCGCAGAAGGACATCTGCGAAAATCCCATCTACACGGTCTTGAACCTGTGCAGGGTGCTCGCGTTTCTGCAAGAGCGCGCGTATCTGTCCAAACGGGAGGGCGGCGAGTGGGGACTGCGCCACCTCCGCGCGCCGCATGACGCCCTCGTCGCGCAGGCGTTGCGCTGCTACCGTTCCGGGCAGGCCATGCGGCCCGACGAGGCCTTGACCCGGTCCTTCGCGCAGCAGATGCTGAGCGAGATTCGCCGCGGAATGGCGCGCTTCCACCACAGAGGAGGCAATCGACATGAATGTTGAACTTGTCCGGCTGGCGGACCGTCCCGACCTGCTGGAGACGGCCGCGCAATGGTTTCACGAGAAGTGGGGCGTGCCCCTGGAGGCCTACCGGGAGAGCATGCAGGCGAGCCTGTCCGGCGAATGCGCCGTGCCGCAGTGGTACGTGGCGCTGGAAGGTGGGCGCATCATCGGCGGAATGGGCGTGATCGAGAACGACTTTCACGACCGCAAGGACCTGACGCCCAACGTCTGCGCCGTCTACACGGAGGTGGACCAGCGCGGGCGCGGCGTGGCGGGCGCGCTGCTGCGCTTCGTGTGCGACGACATGAAGGACCGAGGTGTGTGCACGCTCTATCTGCTGACGGACCACACATCGTTCTATGAGCGTTACGGGTGGACGTTTCTGTGCATGGCGCAGGGCGACGGCGAGCCCGAGCCGTCGCGGATGTACGTCCACCGGGCGTGAGCGCGGCGCGCGCCGAAAAAATCCCTCCCGACCGGGAGGGATTTTTGAGTTGGCGCTTTTGTCAGTGCACGCTCGACGCCTTCTTGTATTCGCGGGGAGAGCAGTGCATCTCCTCCCGGAAGGCGCGGTTGAACTGCGCGGGGTCGTGATACCCCACGCGTTCGCCGATCGCATAGAGCTTCTCGTTCGTCTCGCGGATCAGGCGGCAGGCCTCCTCGATGCGCACGCGGCGCAGATAGTGGCTGTAGGGAATGCCGCAGGCCTTGGTAAAGAGCGTGCTGACGTAATTGGGGTTGAGCGCGAGGTGCTCCGCGACGGCCGCCAGCGTCAGGTCCTGCGCATGGTGCTGGTAGATGAACTGCTTGGCGCGCTCGATGTGCAGCTCGTCGCGCGATGCGGACTGCGCCGTCACCTTTTCGATCTGCAGATGGACGATGCGCGTGAGCTCCCGAGAGAGGTCGCGGGCGCTGGCGGCGCCCTGAATGCAGCGCACGGCGTCGTCCTGCGTCAGCTCCATGCGCCCCACCACGCGGATGAAGGCACTGTTGCGCTGCAACACCGCATAGATCATCGCGCACAGCAACTGCCGCAGCTGTTCCGGCGGCGGCAGCTGCGCGCACACGCGCCGCATCAGCAGGGAAAACGCGGCGTCAAACGCCCCGGCGTCCAGGCGGCACATCGCGTCCGTCATCTGCGAGAAGAGCGGCGCATAGGGAAACTGCTCGGGCCCATCCTCGCCCTCCAGGTCATAAAAGCGCCGCGTCAGTAGCTGACGGCATTCCTCCAGCGCCTGGGCGGCCTCGCCGATCGCAACGGGCCTGGAAAAGACCAGGCCGGCGCACCGCCGGCTCTGCATGCGCCGCGCCGTGCGAAACGCCTCCAGCTGTTCGGGCGTCAGGTAGAAGAAGAGCGTCAGCATCATGCGCTGCCATTCGCCCTGGATGAGCACGCAGCCGTCCTTGAGCAGCTCTGCGGTCGCCTCCTCCCACTCCGCCTGCCATGCCTGGCGCAGTAGTGCATTGTGCGGTGCGCTGCCGGTGGCCAGCGCGCAGACGACCAGCCGGTGCCCGGCGTTGAGATGGCAATCCACCATGAGATTCTCCAGCGCACGGCCGGAGTCGCGCAGCAGATGCTCCAGCGCGTACTGCTGGCGGTAGGAGCGCTGCTGCGGGGAGGAGACGGCGGCCGGGCGCGCGGCAGGCATGCGGTTTCTGTAGCGCATCAGGAAGCCGTCGATTTGCAGGTAGAAGTCGTCCGCCACGATGGGCTTGAGCAGGTAGTCCGACGCGCCCAGCTTCATGGCCCGGCGCACGAGCGCGTAGTCGTCAAACCCGCTGACGACGATGACCTCGCCCTCATAGCCGACCTCGGCGAGGCGCTCGAGCATCTCCAGCCCGGTGAGCACCGGCATCTTGATGTCCGCCAGGATGAGCGACACCGGCTGTGAGCAGGCGAACTCGACCGCGCGCTGGCCGTTTTCGGCCTGCTCGATGGCAAACGTCGCGGGGTAGCGCGTCAGCAGCATGGAGGCGATGGACTCGCGGATGGCCGCCTCGTCATCCACGATCAGCACGGGAATCATGGCTTTCCCTCCTTGAGCGTGCCGGAATAGGGCGTCATCCGCCGCGGCACGCGCACGGTGATGACCGTGCCTTCGTTCAGGATGGAGCGGATGGTCAGCCCGTATCCGCCGCCGTAGTACAGCCGGATGCGGCGGTTCGTATTGCGCAGGCCGATCGAAGTAAACGCGTCATTTCGCCCGTCCACATAGTCCTGCAGGCGCGCCAGCTCGTCCGGCGCGATGCCGATGCCGTCGTCCACGACGGTGAAGACGACGTCGTCCCCCTCCGCATAGCCCAGCACGCGGATCAATCCCTCTCCCTCCGTCATGGACATGCCGTGGTAGATGGCGTTTTCCACCAACGGCTGGAGGAGTAGCTTGATGATGTAGCAGGCATGCAGCTGCGGCTCCACGTTGACGGCCACCGTCAGGCGTCCGTGAAAGTGCATCTGTTGCAGGGCGATATAATCGCGCAGGTTGGAAAGCTCCTGTTCGATCGTCACGGGCTCCGCCTGCTGGGTCACGCCATAGCGCAGCGTCTTGCCCAGCAGCGCGGCCATGTCCGCCAGCTCTGCGCTGCCCTGCATGAGGGCTGCGGCGCGGATGGTTTCCAGGGTGTTATAGACGAAGTGCGGATTGATCTGCGAGCGCAGCAGCTGCATCTCCGTCTGTGCCTGCAACAGGTTCTTCTGATAGACCTCCTCGATTAGCCTGCGGATGTGCGCGGACATGGCGTTGAAGGATTCGATCAGGCTGTGCATCTCGTCGCGCGCGTCCTCATCGTCCACCGGGGAGAACTCCTCCCGACGGATGCGCTCGCACACATCCATCAGCTTGCCGATCGGATCGCGGATGCTGCGCACGAGCAGGCGCGTGAACACGAGCACGCTGGCCACGAAGAAGAGCAGCAGCAGGCCCAGGCCGATCACCTGTCCGCGCAGTTCGCCCAGGATGCAGGCCACGGGCGTGCGCAGCACGGCGACCGTACCGCTCTGCGTGCGGTAGAACTGATAGACCGCAAAGCCGCCGGCGTCGCGGATATAGCGGGCGACGAGCTCATCCTGCGGCAATTCTTCCGCCTGTAGGTCGACGGACGGGTCCAATTGCCCGAAGATCAGCTGGCCGTCCGGCGCAAGGACGCTCAGCCGCTGCGCGTCGTAGGGGCGGCCCAGTTCGAACGACTGGCGCATGCTGGTCAAATCAACGCAGCACAGCAAAAGGCCCACCGTCTCCAGATGGTTGAGCTTCATCACGGCGCGGGCGGCGAAGACGCAGTGCTCCGGGTATTCAATATCCGGTGCCAGCCCGGCCGCCTCGCCGGCCGAAAACAGCCGGCAGCCTCCCCGCTCTTCGATCACCCGGGTATAGAGCTCGTTGTTCGTATCCAGCTTCGACAGCTGATACGCATTGGAGCCCGCCTTGCAGTAGATGATTCTCCCGGAGGGCTCGCTGATGCCCAGCAGGGATACGCTGGGGTGCAACAGCATCAGGTTCATCAGTTCGGCCTGAATGTTGCGGTAGTCCGTGTAGATCTGCGAACTGTCCCCGGTGGACAGCCGGGTCAGATAGTCGAACGTGAACGTATTGCCAAAGGCGTCCTGCAGCACCGGAAACTTGGTGAGCACGTTGAGCTCAGCGACCGCCGTGTCCATCTGCGTGCAGGCTGCGTTGAGCAGTTGCAGGCCGGAAAGATAGAGGTTGTCCGAGATGCCCGACAGCGAACTGCGCACCGTCGACGCGCAGAAGAGCGCGATCACGATCGCCTGGCTCAGGAAGAGATAGAGCAGCCTGCGCACGACGGAGGTTCTGCGCAGGAGCGAGATCAGCCGGTTCATGCCGCGCCTCCCTGTACAAAGCATTGGCCCCTGTCTCTATCATAGTGCAAGAAGCGCCAAAAGGCAACGTGCAAAAATCGGGCAAAGGGATCAATTTCTCAGCCCTCAAAATGGCGAAAGAAATAAAATTCTGAAAATAAGACAAAAAACATGAAGTTCGCCCATTTTTTTTGCGCTTCGCCCTCCTTATAATGTATCCATCAACACGACGGAGGTGTCTGGAACATGAAGCTTTGGAAAAAGGCCCTGTCCCTGGCGATGGCGGCGGCGCTGCTGCTGTCCGTTTGCGTGTTTGCGCAGGCGGAAGACGTGGTGGAGCTGGAATACGTCATCCACAAGACCGAAACCGCGGCCATCGACGGCATGCAGACGGTCATCGACGCGTTTAACGAGCAGAACCCGGGCATTCACGTCACCATGACGCAGGTGCCCGACGCCGCGACGGTGCTGCAGACGCGCGCGCAGACGAACGAGATGCCCGACCTGTTCAGCTGCACGACGAGCACCATGTTCGAGATCATGTTCGAGGACGGCCTGATCATGGACCTGACCGGCCAGCCCTTCCTGGAGAACGTCGAGGCCGAGACGCTGAAGCTGTCCGAGTACAACGGCAAGAACTGGCGCATGCCCTACTCCCTGAGCTGCTACGGCCTGTACATCCGCACCGACATCTTCGAAGAGCAGGGGCTCGCCTGGCCGACGACGTGGGATGAGCTGATGGACGTGTGCGAGAAGCTCACCGCCGCGGGCATCACGCCCTTCACCCTGCCGGACAAGACGATGGTCTATCAGCGCATGGAGCGCATGATGAGCTTCATCTCCGACGACGACGAGGAGTTCAAGCAGATCGCCGCGGGCGAGCTGGAGGCCAAGGACTCCAAGACGCTGCAGACCTACGCGAACGCCGCGCTGCAGCTGGCCGAGTACATGACGCCCGAATCCCTGGGCGCGGAGTACACCGAGTCCTACCAGCAGCTGCTCTCGGGCGAGGCGGCCATGACGATCAACGGCCAGTGGTCGCTCACCACGCTGAAGGACTATGATCCCGACGTGCAGATCGCGCTGATCCCGCTGCCCAACCCGACCGGCGAGGAGTCGTCTGTCGTCGTGAGCATCGACACGAGCTTCTGCATCTCCTCCTCCACGCAGCATCCGGACGAGTGCCTGAAGTTCCTGGAGTTCCTGAGCCAGACCGAGACGGCGCAGACCTACACGGACATCGAGGGCAGCCCGAACGTCATCAAGGGCGTGCAGTACAACGTTTCCGAGCTGGAGAAGATCAACGAGACCATGGCGGCCGGACACATCGTCATCAGCCAGAACGCCATCTGGCCCAGCGGCTTCCGCAAGGAGCTGGGCGATGTGGCCACCAACCTGGAGATCGACCGCGACCTGGACATCTTCTATGAGGATGCGGCGCTGGTCATCGACGACTACTACAACGACTGAGGAAACCCCCTGCGGGGCTGCCGCGTACAGGTGGGCAGCCCCGCCTTTTCATCCCCGGGCATGAGAACAATGAGAAAGGCGGCATGTGAGCATGGTAACGCCGGCAAAAAAGCGGGCGGTCGGGCGGTCAAAGCTTCAGCGTGAGCAGACGCTGACCTTCATCGCCTTCACCATTCCCGGTTTTCTGATGTACTGTTGCTTCCTGATCTTCCCCATTCTCATGGGCATCTACTACAGCTTCATGGATTGGAACGGCATCAGCCCCTCCTACGACTTCATCGGCCTGGAAAACTATGCGGATCTGCTGACCGACCGCAAGTACAAGGCCGCGCTGCTGTTCAACGTGCGCTACACCCTTCTGCTGATCGTCGGCGTGGTCGTCATCAGCGTCATCCTCGCGCTGATGCTCAACCGCGAGATCAAGGGCCGCTCGTTTTTCCGCACGCTGTACTTTGCGCCTGCGGTGCTGAGCATGATCACGATCAGCCTGATCTTTAAGCAGATCTTCTTCTACGTGCTGCCCGCCATCGGCCAGCGCCTGAACATCGCGCTGCTGAGCAGCAACGTGCTCGCCGACCGCGATCTGGCGATCTACGGCGTGCTCTTCGTCCACCTGTGGCAGGGCGTCGCGCTGCCGACGCTGCTGTTCCTGGCCGGCCTGCAGACGATCCCGCAGGAGCTGTACGAGGCCGCCTCCATCGACGGAGCCAACGCCTGGCAGCAGTTCCGCGCGATCACCGTCACCTATCTGCTGCCCACGCTCAGCGTCGTGCTGGTGCTGGTCGTCAAGCAGGGCCTGATGGTGTTCGACTACGTCAAGTCCATGACGCAGGGCGGCCCGGGCGGCGCGACGCAGAGCATTGCGCTGCTCATCTACAACAACGGCTTTGAGCGCAACAAGTACAGCTATTCCATCACGCAGGCCATCGCCACGGGCCTGATCATCGCGTTCATTTCGTTCATCCAGATCAAGTATACCAGCGGAAAGAAGGTGGAGTAGGTGAACGCATCCAAACGCCGCGGCAACGTCATCACATACGTCTTTCTCACCCTGGGCGCCGTACTGATCCTGTTCCCGCTCTACATCTGCATTGCGACGACGTTCAAGACCTCCTCCGAAAGCGCGGTCAGCTTCTTCACCCTGCCCAAGTCGCTGTATCTGGGCAACTACGCCGAGGTGCTGGCGGATGAAAAGCTGTACTACGCCTACAAGAATACGATCCTCGTCACCGTGCTCTCGCTGCTGGCGGAGATGCTCATCATGCCGCCGATGAGCTATGCGCTCTCGCGCTCCATGGGGCACAGCCGCCTCTTCCGCAACCTGTACTACTTCTTCCTGCTGGGCATCTTCCTGCCCTGGCAGGTGCGCATGATGCCGGTGGTCAAGCTCATGGGCTGGCTGAACCTGCTCAGCCCCTCTGGCATCGTGCTGCTCTACCTGGCTCATGCCACCTGCGAGAGCATGTTCCTCTATGTCGGCTACCTAGCGACGGTGAGCAACAGCCTGGAGGAGGCCGCCTACATCGACGGTGCCACCACCCTGCAGACCTATACGCGCGTCATCCTGCCGCTGATGCGCCCGATCCTTGCCACGGTACTGATCCGCGAGGGCCTGGCGATCTGGAACGACTTCCAGATGCCGCTCGTCTGCCTGAACCGCTCGCACAAGCTCTGGACGCTGACGATCTATCAGAACAACTTCCAGTCCGAGTACAGCGTCGATTACAACCTGGCCTTTGCGTGTCTGGTGGTGGCGAGCCTGCCCATCATGATCTTCTACGTCGTCATGCAAAAGCAGATCATTGGAGGACTGACAAATGGTGCGGTCAAGGGATAAGCTGCGGATGCTCACGCTCAACACCCACAGCCTGATGGAGGAGGACAACGCGTTTTGTCTGCGCACGCTGGCGAATGCGATCGTCCGCGAGCGGGTGGATGTCGTCGCATTGCAGGAGGTCAACCAGTCGGCCGACGCGCCCGCTGTGGAGACGGCCCTGCTTGTCTCCTCAAACTTTGTGCCCTGCGAGCGGGAGACGCCCATCCGCACGGACAACTTTGCGCTCACGCTTGCGCGGCTGCTCGCCGCGCAAGACCAGCGGTTTTACTGGACTTGGGCCTACGCCCACCGCGGCTACCGCGTCTACGAGGAGGGCGTCGCCCTGTTCAGCCGCACGCCCATCACGGGCCTGGCATCCTGCTGCGTCTCCACGCCGCAGGGACGCTGCCGGCGCAAGATTGCGGGCATCCGCACGCAGGCGCTCGCCTCGGAGGGCTGGTTCTACTCCGTGCACATGGGCTGGTGGGACGACGCTGAGGATCCCTTTGTCGGGCAGTGGGAGCGCCTGAACGGCCTGTGCGCGCAAAACGGCCGGCCCGCCTACCTGCTGGGCGACTTCAACAGCCCCGCGCACGTGCAGGGACAGGGATACGACCGGGTCGTCTCCTCCGGCTGGCAGGACTGCTTCCTCCGCGCACGGGAGCGGGACGCGGGCTTCACGGTCGGCGGGCAGATCGACGGCTGGCGCAAGGAAAAGGTCGATCCCATGCGCATCGACTTTGTGTTCGCCGGCCAGCCCGGCCCGACGCACCGCAGCCGCGTCATCTTCAACGACGATTTCTATCCCATCATCTCCGACCACTACGGCGTGCTGACGGAAGAGGGATAATGCGCAACAGGGCCTCCTGCCAAAGCAGGCGGCCCTGTTGCGTTTGCGGCTTCATCTGCGCAACGTCTTGCGCGCGACGTAGTCGAGCGTTTGCTGATACTCGTCGGCCTTCGCGCTGATCATGGAGGCCATCTGTTCAAACTCCTCGTCCATCCCCATCAGCAGATCCCGAAAGGCCATCATCATGTCCCGATAGGCCGCCTCATGGTCCGCAATCAAGTCGGAGGCGATGCCCTCATACAGGGCCATCAGGTCGTTGCAGACCGCCATGATCTGCTGTTTGGCCTGTGGAATTCGCTGCGCCCAGGCGTACAGGGCGTCGATCGTCTCCCGGGTGATTTCAACGGTCTGTGCCATGTCTGCTCCTCCTCCGTCACAGCGACTCGATCATGCCCTTCTCTACCTTGACGCCGGCGGCCAGATCGTCGATTTCGTCGGCCGCCCGGTTCACTTTTTGAATCACTTCGCTCATGTGCTCCGCCAGACGCCTGCTCGGGTCATCCTGTTGGCAGACATCCAGACACACCTGCGTGGCCCGCGCCAGATCGGCGCCCGCCTCCAACAGATCCCGTTTGCACTTCTCCAGCCCCTGAAGAAATTGTTCATATGCCTGTAGCGTGGCCATGACGTCCTCTCCTCTCCCCGTTTCATCCTTGGCGGCGCGCTTCACGGCGCCATCTCAAACGTCATCTCATCCACCAGCGCACCGTTCAGGTACATCTGCATCGTGTACGTGCCCGGCGTCAGCCATGCGCCGTCCACCTCCGGATCAATCCACTTGAACCCGCTCTTCCACGAAGTTCTGTATTCGCAGGCCTCAAACGTGACCGTATCGTAGCTCTTGAACGTCTCTCCGCCCGGCGCCGTCACGCACAGCAACCGGTCGTAAGTCAGAGACCTGCCAAACAGCGGCTGCACCGCAAATTCCAGCGCGAACTGATAGCGTATGATGGGCTCCGGATCGCTCAGGATTGCGGACGCGCTGGGGGTCGCATCGATCCAAATGGCATCGAAGGCAGTATTCTCCCAGTCCGTCTGCGTCACGCCGGCCTGGATGATCCCTACCAAATGCATGTCTGCAGACGCCTCCCGCACGATTTCGATGTCCCATTGGGCCAGCGGCTCGTGCGACGCATTGTACAGCGTGAGCGCGTAGGGCTGTCCCGGAATCAGCGCTCGAATCGTGCAGGAGGATTCCTCTGCATTCGCCCTGCCGCTGTCGCTCACGTGTTCGTCCTGGCTGACGTACTGCGCATATGCGATCGGATTCTCTTCCCCGGCATATGCCCAGTTGATCGTCAGCACGCCCTTGGACGTGCCATACTCGACCCACTCAATTCTGCTTTCCGGGACGATATGATCCTGCAACACCCTTCGCGCCTGCTGGGTCGAGGCTTCGATTAGACCGGCATCTCCCCCGCCCATCCAGTTGTACAGCTCAAGCCAGAATGCATCGTCCGCGCATGCGGGATGGCACAGCAGCAACGCCCACATGCACAGCGCGATCCATATCTTTCGTGCTCTCTTCATGCGCTTCCCTCTTCCATCCGCTTCATTGTCGGGACAGCTGGTATCGATTCCATTGGTATAGTGCGCCTGCGCCCGTCAGCAAAAGCTGCGCGAGCAACACTGCCGCCAACATCCTGCCATTTCTGCACACGAGGGCTCCGATTGCGATCACGCCGACGACGACCAGCCCCGCCCCGATCAGGCAGGTCTGCAGCACAAAAGCCAGCTGGTAATGCGCCACGATGTACCGGAAGAGCTTGATCGTCACCAACACAGCCGCAACCAGGATGAGCAGCGCGAGCACCACGCTTGCCATTCCCTGGCGCCCGCCGGCCGCCATCACCAGCAAAAGCAGCACCGCCAGCGAGGCAATCAGGCCAAACAGCGTGATGGCGGCGGTGATGATGATGTAAAGCCGCTCCAGCTTTCCGGCCAGGTAGGCGACCGCAATCGCGCATCCCGCCACAAGGATGATGCCAAACGGAAGAAATACATTGTTGCTCTGCCACGCCGCCCCCATGCCCACCAGCACCAGCGCGGCCAGCAATAGGCCCATCATCAGGCCGCTCAATGCGCCGTGCAGGATCAGCATGAGCTTGCGGATCGCATAGCTGCGCATGAGGATGAACTGTCCCAGGACGATCATGAGTATACCGTATACCGCCTGCATGCCTATCCTCCCTTACCCCCGTCCCAACAGCGTCCGCACCGCGCGTTCAGCTTGCGTGATGACCTCACTTTCAGCTCTGCACAGGTCGGCGCTTCCGTTCGTTGCAATGCCAATCGCCTCAAATTTTTCCATCTGCGCCGTGGGCATGAGCACTGTGAACACGTGCAGTACGCCCCGTCCGCCCTTTTGCAGGAAGATCACGGCCAGGTGCATATGGCTACTCAGCTTGGGGCGGATCAGTACGCCCTGCAGCTGCGCCACGCCCTTACTTGTGCGCAGGCTGAACCGCTCGCAGCGCATCGCAGCATATCCAGTCGAGCGCTTCAGCAGCGCCAGCAACGCCGCATTGTGCACATGCGCGCCCTCGGGCATTTTCGCAAATTCGATCTTCTGGTGGCGCAGGCCCAGCGCATATCCGGCGGATGTCTTCCCATTGCGTCCCAGCTCCTCGTAGAGCCGCTGGATGTCGTTGCGCGTAAAGCCCGCACACAGGCCGTCGATGCAAATCCGATCGCCGCCAGCCGGACAGTCCTGCCACACGAGCGGGCCGGGACGGGCAGGCGCTTCAGGCTGCGCAGACGGCTTGGGCTGTGCAGACGGTTCAACGCGCGTGAGAACAGAGCGCATGAACCTTTGCACGTTTTCCACCTGAGGGCCGATGTCCGGCATGCCGTTTTTTATCGGCACCGCATGTTTGCGCAGGTACAGTCCCGCTCCATACAGCGCGACTGCAAGTACGAGCATCACCGGTGCAAGCGAGGCCAGCGCCATCGCATATCCGCCTGCAAACAGCAGGAAATACGGCAGCCCCATTGCCTGTTGGCCTCTTGTCTTGTCTGCATCCACCTGCATGTTCCCTCCTCTGTGATCTGTTGGTTATGCCCGTTTCGGGTGCGTCAAAAGCCGAACCAGCGGATAGGCCATGGCCGCCGCGCTCACCAGCAGCGGCCATGGAATGCCTTCCCATCCACTTCCATACGTGCGTCCCACTTCCCAGACGCGAACGCCCGCGTACAGGCACGCTCCGCACAGGACAAAGCCCAAAACGCCAGGAACGCTCTTCTTCACCCGCCCTGCGTGCAACACGCTGGACGCCAGGCCTTCATAGGCCACATAGGCTGCAATGAGGAAAAGTACAAACATCAGCATGTACGGCCATCGCATGCGGGGTTCGGCGCGCGCGTTGGGCCAGAGCACATACTCGCCGCCCCAGCCAATGCCCATACACAGGCCGGCAAAGACCGCCATGCCCGCCAGCGCTCTTGCGCATTTCTCTATCCAATGCCCGCTCCGCTTCACCTTTTCTGGCTCTGCGGGCATCTCCTCCAGCGCATCCAGGTTGCGAAAAAGCGGGCCGTCCGGGATGACAGGCTGCGGTTGCGAGGCTGGACTGCTGTGCGAGCAGTCGTCCGGTTGCGTCGGGTTCCCCTGCGGCTGCTCGGAAACCGGCTCTTCCTGTGCAGGCGGCGCGGAATATGTCCACCCCACCATCGCCCACAGCACCTCTTGAATCTCCACCGCCTTTTCCTGTGCCACCATGCCCTCCTGCATGAGCATGTCCAACTGGCGTTGGCGGACGACATCCGGCGCCGTATGGTTGATGAACAGGGCCAGCATCCGTTCGCAATAGCCGCTGCTCAGCACGTTGCCAAAGCGCGCGACCACTGTCGGATCGACCTGCTCGTCTTTCAGCGCGCCGATCAACGCTCTGGGGGACTGCACGACAAACTCCAGACCGAGATCGTCACAGCACCGGCGCAGTACGCGCACGGCCTGCTCATATTCCCGCCTCATCTTCTCTCCTCCATCCTCACGAGCCCGTTCTCGTGCGCCGCCCGCTAGACGCTTTACTTTGCGCCGCCGCTGAAGTCAAACCGGTCTCTCATGTCCACCTGTCCCGTCTTGCCGCACCACAGACAGGTATACGTCTTTTCCCCGTGATAACAGCCGAATTTTCCGCAAGAGCAACGCACAAATGCATGCGTGCCGCAGTACGGGCATCCCGGATAGCCCGCCAGCTCGTCCAATGTGCCGTTCGCACGCGTATAATCATAGCCCTCTTCGTGCGCCGCCTGTTCGCTGATGGGGAAGGCCCACGCGCGCTTCCAGTCGCCATCGGCCTGTTTTTCCACGGTCACGCCATATGTTTTGCGGGTTCGGTCGCATTTGAAAAGAATCACCGCCGCATCCAAGATCATGATCGTCTCTCCCTTCTATCCCCTGTCGTCCTGGCCGGAAAACCCGCCCATTCGACAGCACCAACGCCTTGCAGGCCATATGGCGCAAACAGTGAACTGCCTGCAGCCGTCATGGCCAGAAAGGAGCGCGTCCCCGTCACACTGCGCATCGCCCTGCGCAGATCGTACGCGCATGTGTCGTCGATGCCACCGCGAAAAGCCAGCGTCGCGCTGAAATGCTTCGCGTGGATGTGCAGGCCTGTCAATTTTTCATTGCCCCTTGCGGCGATCAGAAAATGCGTCCCATTTCGGGAGGGCCCCAGGCGCAGCATCTGCCTGAACATCTCCACGGGATCCGATGTGTCCTGCGCCCCGGACTGAGCCAGCCCACCTCCGGGCGCGCCGATGCTGCGGTTGATTCTGGCCAATATGTCCTCATCCGCCTTCAACGAATCCGCCTCTTGTGTGCGCTTCTCCTCCAGCGTCTCCTGCATCTGCTCCAGCAGCGCATCGATCTCCAGCACCACGACCAATCTCGGTTCGCCTTCTCCACGGATGATGTGCTCATACAGGCGCTTCATGCGCTGTGCCACGTCCTCCTCCCCTACCAGAAAGGCATCCGGGGAAAGGTAGCCGGAGCAGGCGCCGACAAAGGGCGACCTGCGGTGAGCCCATACCTCGAAAGCGACGCCCTGTAGCCTCGCGCTGTGGCAACAAGCCGCAATCACGGCGCCCGAAGCCTGGGGGCAGATCTCCGCCTCACCGCATGCCAGAAGCAAGGCGTTCGCGCCCTTGTCCTCCTCCAAAGCGATGTGCCGGACACGCCTCAGATCCCGTGGATCGCCCGGGAAGAGCAGCAAGTCCCACTTTTGCGCCGTAGGGGTACGCCGCCAGCGCGAGACGACCGCGCACATATCCGCGACCCTGCTCAAAAACGGAGTGGCCTGGATACAGTTCTTGATGACCGGATGCTTGTCCACCCATGTCGCGGCGTCGTCCGCATCCAGCCGGGCCACGGGTCGCATGCGCCGCATGAGTTGATCCGCGAGGGCCCAGCGCTGCTCGAGTTCCTCCGGCGTAAAATAGAAGGTCTGCACCGGCCCCATCAGTTTGAGCTCGTTGGCGCTCCTGTAGAGCACCTGATACTTTTTGAGCGCCGCCACCTTGACTTCGTAGTCCGCCTCCCGCAGCGCCGGAGGGATCGCCAATACCGCATCCTTTTCCTCCTTGCTCGCCATCATGGCCAGGCGAAGGCCAATGTTGACGCGCGCCTCTTCGCGCAGCCCTTGCACGCCGTTGCGATACGACTGATTGGCAAACAGGAAGCAAAAGCCCATCTTGCGCCCTTCCCGAAGCAGGCGGGTCAGCATGTCCCGGTAGATTGAGGATTCCGCAAAGTCTCCATCGCTGAGGAGCTTGTCGACCACGCCAAACTCGTCGATCATCACCAGGATGCGCGGCATTGGCCGGCGGGTCTTTCGGCAAAATTGCCGGTAGTCCTGCACGCCCGCCTGCACACAGGCCTCCTGTCGGGAGATCAGCTCCTTTTCCATCCGTTTGATGAACGCCAGGATGACATCCCGCGTATCGTCGATGATCAGATAGCGAATGTGCGGCAACGGATGCTCGACATAGCTGGCGAACTCGGTCTTGCCCAGATCCGCCATCCACAGCTCCACGTCGTCCGGATGGTACCGATTGACGATGCCCGCGAGCAGCGTGTGGTACAGCATGCTCTTGCCAGCGCCGGACGCGCCCATCAGATAGGCTGCAAAGTCCACCCCCTCAAACGACAGGGAATGCACGCGCTGCTCCTCATCCACGCCATAGGGCAGCGTCAGCGCAGGCGCATAGCGGCGCACATACGGCTCCGGCGCGAAACGTGCGGCATATCGCGTATCGACCGGCGGCCTGCGATAGTCAGCCCGCAGGCGCTCGACCATACGTGGATGGATCGCGTGAACGCCGGGAAAAAACCGGGCGGCCGTCGTCTTGTCCCGCGCGATATACATCCGCAGCCGGCCATCCTTGCAAAGCAGGGAGAGCCGGTTTTTGTCTCCGCCCGGGTCGCGGTCCACCTCGCCGTTTCCATCCACCAAAAAGAGGATCAGCCGCCTGTCCATGCCAACGGCCATCATCTGTCGCACGCGCTCCTGCCCTTGGGCGTCCAACTGGCCTGGGTACCCGCGCAAAAAGACAAAGCGATCCTCCGGCTTTTGCTCCTGGAGCCGCCACAGGGCGTTCAGCTCGGCTGTAACCTCCGCTCTCGTGCGCGGCGCGGGCGGACAAAAGCCGTCCTCGCCGCTCAGGGGCGCCAGCGCCCCCAAAGACGCCTCATCCTTTCGAACCGCATCCAGAATCGTCACGCGGCGCTGGATCCGCGGCATGTGGACCAGCAGCGCCAGCGCATAGGCCCTGAATCCCTCCATCGCGGCCTCTTCGTCGCTGTTTCCATATGTGCGCACGACATTGAGCGCACGGGGAAGATACGGCACCCAGATGCCGTCGCGTTCGCTCAGGCAGGGCCCCATCTTCGCCCGGAATGCCGGCAGTTCGTCCGGCGGGACGGGCATAGTCCCCTCCGCACAGAAAAAAGGCGGCCAGCTTCGGTCCGGTTGGGGAAGCGGGACATCCCTTGTCAACACGGACAGATCGCCCGGTCCATACTCTGCCAGAAGCGCGCGATGTAACCGATCAAGCTCCGCATCCATCTCCCGATAGACCTGCCTGCATTGCGCCTGTGCGGCAGCCTTTTGCTCCGCAGCGCGCCGCCCAGCCTGCACCTCCGTCCGGCGGCGGCGTCCCTGCACCTCGCTGAGCCTGCCTTCCGCGTCGTTGATGCCCATCTCCAGCATCAGCAGCGCCCGCGCCGCATAGGGATCGTTTGCGCTGTCCCGGTCGACCTGCAGATAGAGCGCCTTGATCTGCTGCACATCGGCTGGCCGCGCTGTTTCGGTCGTCACGCCGGGCATGTAATGCGGACGGATGATCTCCCTGAGCCGGCACAGCTGCGTTCGGAGCGCCTGCAGTCGTTCCTCCTCCTGGCGAAGCGCCTCTACCGCTGCCGCCATGTCCTGCGTTTGCCTGTCGATCGCCGCCATCTGTTCCTGCAGGCGTTTCGCCGCGGCGGCAAGCGCCCGCTTGGTCAGCCGGTATATCGCTTTGGCACTCAAGCTCTCATCTCCGTTTGTATCCGTTGCGACGCATCAGCGGCATATCTGCAGCGGGACGAATCCATCATCCTGCGTGCCCTGCCGGATGGCAATGTTGTCGTTCATACGCAGCTCCAACTCGACGCTTCTGCACAGCAGGATGCACATTGCCGAAGCACTGGCCGGATCCGAAAGGTCCGGCAGATCCAGGTCATAGTATCTTTTTTGATACAGGGACTGCCGCTTGACCTTGCCCATACGGTTGATCGACAGGCTGTCCGTCCTGACATCCAGCTCCAGCTGCATGCAATCTCCCGGCTGTGTCAGGCTCTCGGCGCACGCTTTGAAGACCTGCAGCACCTCCTGGGAGAGCAGCCACAGGTGCCGGGAAGAGGCTAGGCGCTTTCGGCTCGCCTTGATCTGTTCCAGATACGCCGTCTTGAACTGATCGATCTGCTGTTGGGTCTGGCGGGCATACGCCTCGTACTCCTGCAGCAGCCTTGTGCATTCGCGGGTGGCACTGTCCCGAATGTCGTTGCAACGGCGTTCATATGCATCGTTGAGCTTGCGCACTTTATCTTCGTCGCGCAGGCGAATGCGAATGGCATTGGGCAGATAGGCCAGCCACTTGGCCACGAACCCGGCCCCCAGCGCCAACAGAACCCCCAGCACGATCAGTGCGAACACCGCATATGTATCCTGCCGCGTGATGATTCCCAGCAAGGCCAGACCGCCAAAGCCCACGATGACGGCCCCGCGCACGCGCCGGACCAGATTGGCCTGTGCCTCGCCAAAGGTCAATCGGGTGTCCTGATAGCGCTCGAACGCCTCTTGTACTTCCGACAGGCAGCTGTCCAGATTGGACTGCTCCATTTGCCTTATGCGTTTGCAATCCCCTTCGCATTGCGCGAATCGAGCCTGAATGCTCTGCTGAAGGCGCTGAATGGACTGTTCACAGTAGCTGCTTTTCATCTCTCCGCCATCCTCTATCCCCAGTACAATAGCGCTTTACGCCTGTGCTTGCGATTCCACCTCATGCCCTGCGCCGGCTGAAATCGGGGGATCCGCCTGTTCCATGCGCTTTTTGGCTTCCTGCGCAATGCGCTCAATTTCTCCATACTCCGCCCAGAATGCCTTGTTCGCCTCAGAGACGCTCTGCATCGCGTCTTGCGCCTTTTGCGTGCTTTCCCGCGCCGCTTCCAGCGCCCTCTCCCGTTGGGCGATCTGCTGGCGCCTTGTTTCCGCCCTCTGCTCATGCTCCTGCGTCAGCCGAGCGATCTCTTGCTGCACCGCCCGTCTTTGCTCACATGCCGCTTCATAGCGGAATGCTCGCTCCTTGGCTTCCGCTTCCAGCGCCTCAAAGGGACTCCCGTTCAGACAAACGGCCTGGATGCGTCCGCATCGGACGAGCTCTGTCCGGATGCGTTCCAGCACTTCATATAGTTCATTGGTGGCCTGCCAGCTTCTCTCGTTGAAGCGCTGGTTCTCCTCCTCCATTTGCTGGAGCTGCCGGTCGAGCGTCTGTTCCCGCTCGCGCAGGGCGCGAATGGGTTGCGCGTCCGGTGCCTCCCCCTCTGTCTTCAACCGCTGCAGCTCCTGCTCCTGGCGCATCTGTTCGCGCTCGGCCGCCTCCAGCTCCGCCTGAGCGCGCTTGGCGTCCCGCTCCGCCTTTTCGCGCCGCCTCGTCATCGACAAGAGACGACTGCTATGGTGTTCATATGCGGTCCGCGCATTGTAACGGTGCATGCGCGCCTCCAGCCGATCGGCAAGCGGAATCAGCCGCGGCAGGCGCAAAAAGCCGGTCAGCGACACATCGTCGTGGCTTCCCAATCGGCTCATTTGCGACAGTTCCTCTTCTAGGCCGTTCTGTACGTTCTGCACGCCCCCCCGCGCACAGCGGGCGGCCAGATCGCTGTAATACGCGCACACGCCCTCCATGTCCGCATAGGAATCCTCGACGCCGTCCGTCCCCAGGAACACGGCGGCAAGGCCCGGCTTTTGCGTCCGCAGGTCGATCAAGCGGCTGCAAAACGTCTTAGCAGCGTCCGCATCGCAAAGCGACGTGGTCACATTCCCCTCGCACCGTTCGTCCCATGGGATGACGTTTGCGTCCGTCCCGCCCGTCTCGTCAATCAGGACGGCATGCCCATCTCCCTTTTGCAGCAGCAACAGAAAGTCCGCCGTCAGCATGCCTGCAATGAGGGTCGCGCCGTAGATATGCTCGCGGCGCTGACCGCTTTCATATACGGCGAGCAGATCGGCCGCCTGTTCGCGCTCATGCTCGTCCAGCGGTCTTTCGTCCAGATCGCACAGCGCCAAATGCCGCCAGTCTTGCGCAATCTGGGCGGCAATCCGGTCGATGCGCTCCTGCGGATCGTCCAAAAAGGCCGGTATTTCATTCGCTTCAAGGGATTCCAGAAAATCCCGCATGGCGCACAGGGCTGTCTTGACCGCCATTTCGGAGCCCAGGCGGCTGCGCATGCATCGCGGATCCCCGTGCCCGTCCGACACGGCCATCAGGAGCGCATCCGGCTCATCCGCTTCCCGCCGTACGGGGGCCGTCGGAACGCTCGAACGCACGCCAGAGCGCCAAAAACGTTCGACGGCCGAATAATCCTCCATGGGCGTGCCATGGCGGATATGTGAAGCGCCGCGAACGGAACAGCCCAAGATCGAATCGTCCACCGGCATCCCTTCCTTCGCCAGATCCGTTCCGTTTAGATCAGTCCAATTCGAGATCGTCCAGGTCGTCGTCGTCCTGCTGTGGTTCGGTCGGGATATTCAGCGGATCGTCCGGCATTCCGCCCTCTTCGGGAGTGTGGATGGGCTCAAATTCCTGCGTCTGCCGGTTCTCAGTTCCATATGTCTCCCCCACCTCGCGCTGCGCCTGTCCGGCAAGCTTTCCTGCGTCCGGCGCGACGGTCTGGGATACCGCGCCAGACAGCGAAGCGGTTACGGAGAGCACTTCGATCATCTTGGCCAGCTCGTTCGTCTTTTCAACCGTCACCACGGCCTCCGACGTGCCCACGATCTGAGCGAGCACGTCCTTATCGGCCTTGTCGCCCAGCGCAATGCCGATCTTCACCGCCTGCTGGTACCATTTGTTTTCGCGGATCTTCTCCAACGCGCCCTTCCAGTTGTCCGTGGGATATCCGTCCGTGAGAAAGATGATGATCGGGCACTTGTTGCCGGTCTGCGACTTCATCATCGTGTTGCGGGAGAGGCCCTCTGCCAACATCTTCAGCGCATATCCCATATAGGTCATGCCGTGCGCCGTAAAGCCCATCTCTTCTACGCGAATGGCCTGAAAGTCCCGAATGTCCTCCAGGTGGTTTTCCCCGCCCGTAATCCACTTTGCGCCCGTGTTGAATTCCATCACGGCCACCTTCAGGCAGACGTCTGAGCTGTTTTCAAACTTATTTTTCAAAATCTCCAGCGTGGCGCGCATGCCCTCCTGCAGCTGCTCGATCGCACGGTTTTCCTGCATGGAGCCGGATGTATCCAGGATGAAAAACAGATGCAATTCCTTGTTGGTCAATCCACCCGTCATGTCGTTGGGTCCTGCCATAAGCGCATCCCTCTTTCTGCATATCTTGTCGGTTCAACGATTCTTTTCGTTCCAGGTTTGGCGCGCCGTGCAATGCCACCGGCGGTTCATTCCAAAGTCGTCCACGTATTGTGGATCAGGATTGCCTTCACCTTTTGCAGCGGCATGGCCTTACCGGTCAAGCAGCGCTCCCGCTTGCCGTCGTGCGTCTGTACCCAGATGGCCTCGTCGGACACATTTTGCATGAAATACGCGCCATTGGCCTTGTTCCTGGCCACGCGTACGCGCATTACGCATCCCTTGCCCTGCTCGGGCACGCCCAAATGGCCTTCAAAGATGGCCGCGTTGTAGCCGATGGGAATGTCGTAAGGCAGATAGTCGTTTTTGAAGACGTGCACGACCGTTCTCTGCCCGCAGTCCTCACATGCGAGCGCCCCCGGCTGCTTGAGAACCGTCTCCTTGCCGCACTTGGGGCAGGTCACAAACCGATTGCGCACGCGCAGCAGTACGTTCATCCATTCGTCCTCGCGAATGCGCCTGGCAGGCGTCTTGATCACCTCGTCGCAGAAGGCCTTTTCAAACAACTCCCGGAGCTGTGCAGGCATCCATTTCCACATCCACAGCAGATTGACAAAGTGCTCCCGTTCCTCCGGGCGGATGTTGTTGCGCGTGTCCGTCTTGCTCATGACGAAGACCGGATCCTGCGCGTACAGCTTGCGCTCATATTCGGGGGTGAGCAGCGCTCGCATGAACCGGTGCCCTTCCAGCGGATGAGAAATGGTGGCGATCATAAACAGGATGACGGACAACGAGAAGCGGTCGCTGAACGCATCGGGCATGTTCTTGCCCAGGATGACCTCCGGGGCGATGAAGCGCGGTTTGCCGACGATGCCGGTATAGGTCTTATTGGGCGCGACGTTGTCGTTATCGCAGATCTTGACATCGCCATTGGCAGGATTGAAGAAGAGGTTTCCGTTATTGAGGTCTTGATAGCTGTATCCCTTGATGTGCAGCCGCTGAAAGGCAGATACGACGTTCATCATCGCGTCGACCATGACCTTGAAGCTGGCAAAGCGCACGCCGCCCTTTGCAAGGGGAAGCAAAAAGCGTTCAAAGCTGATATACGGCTTTTGAACCAGCTCCATCACGTAGCCGCTCGAGCCGTCCTGCAGTCTGACAATATCCTGCGGCCAGACCAAAAAATGAGACGGCGGTTCCGACAGGCTGGCATTCTGCTCCAGGTTGCGGATGAATTTTTCCGGTTCGAGCAGCCCGTTGGGCTTGTAGATCTTCAGCGCCTTGGCCAGTCCATCGTCTTCCACGCTGTATACCCAGCCTTGGCCGCCGGCGCCAATGGCCTTTTGCACCTGCAAGACGTGCCCCTTCTGCGTTCGGACGCGATCCCCCACCTTCAGTTCCATGCCGTATGCATTCCTTTCTTTGCTGCGTCGCGCGTTGCATGCATGCGGTCCGTCCGACGCGCTCCGATCCCGAGCGCCCCATCCTTCAACCGTTCAACGCTCTCGCTACTTCATTATAAAAAACCACCTGTTTTGTGTAAAACCATTCGTAGCAAAAAACGACATTTTATAGATCCTGGCGCCAGAAAAATCGAGATAATTCCATGTTTTTCGACGGTCGAGGGCCATCCTCGCCACGCCAAGGCCAAGGGAATGGATTGAAAAAAACGCATATATATGCTAAAATAAAAAATATGGAAGGGCACGATGACGCCTTGACTGCGCCCGAAATCCATGGGGGGACAATACATGATCGACTGGAACACGTGGCCGAGCTTGCCGATCAGCCTGGCGCTGATTTGTCTGTGTTTCCTGCTGTTTTCGCTGGCGCATTACTGGATGACGATCGTGCTGCTACAGCGCCAGGCCACTGTGCGCCATCTGTTGATTCACGTAATGGTGTTCAGCCTGTGCGTCGCTCAGAACCGGTTGCTGACTCCCTTCTTTCCCATGGCCTGCTATCTGGTGATCGCCTTCTATATTTTCGGATTATTGCGCTGGCTGTACGGCTATCGCGGGAGTGAGCTAGTCCTTTTCTGGCTCAAGATGACGATCATTCACGTAATGGTCGAAGTGGTCTTTCTGCTGCTGTACATGCCGCTTCACTGGATCGGCCTGTCGGAAGACTTTCTTGCCAGTCTGCGATCCTCCACCATGCTGTCGACCCCTCAGCTTCTCTTCTCCAACAGCCTGCTCACCGCGCTGTCAGAGTGCATCATTGGAGCCATGTTTCGTCTGGTGCGTTGGCTGCGCAGCCGTGAAGGACGCACGCGCCGCCGGCTGACCTATATCAAGGTCGGCCTGCGGCTCATCTGCCAGCTCATCCTGTGTGTGATCGGCCTGACAATCGCCGTGAATTTTGCGACAGGCCACGAGCCCTTTTACTTTCTGCACGCCACCATGCCCTTCCGTTATATGCTATGTATCGTTTGGGGCGCCTCGCTTCTGTGCGTCGCCGTCCTCAACTTTCAGCAGGACCTGCAGTACATCTTTCAGGAGCAGCGCAACGAGACGCTCGAGCGGCAACAGGCCATTTCCCGCTCTCTGCTCGTCAACCTGCGCTATTTCCGGCATAACATGATCAACATGCTCTACGGCTTCGAGGGGATGATTCTCAATGGCGAAATTGGGGATTTGCAGGACTATTACCGGGAAATGACGCTCAAATGCGCCCTGGTCAACAACGAAAACATCGCTGCGCTGGAGAAGGTCCGACATCCCGCTGTGAGCGCGCTGTTGCTGCACGCCGTCAACCGGGCGCGGGAGCTGGAGTTGCCCCTGAACCTGTACATTCAGGACGGCGTGCTGTTTGGCCGCGGTCTCCGGTCCGGCGAGCTGTGCCAGGTCCTGGGCGTGCTGATCGACAACGCCATCGAAGCCGCAGACGCCGCCGCCGAACGCTTTGCATCCGTTGAAGTTCGCCGGATTGGCAGCGCTGTGGAGATCATCGTCAAGAACACCTATGCAGGCTCCATCCGCCAGAGCGATTTGCTGGGCGGCGGGCAGAGCACAAAGCAAGGCCATCAGGGCCAGGGACTGAGCAGTTGCTACGCTTTGCTCCAGAAAAGACGGCACGTCCTGCTGAATTTTTTCGTGTCGCAGCAATACGTTCAGGCACAGCTGCTGCTGGGCGGTTAAGGGAGGGGCGATGCCATGATTCACTTTGTCCTGTGTGACGACAACTCGCTGCACAACCGAACGCTGTGCAGCCATTTGAATCGGATCCTGCCACAGCTGCCCGCCAAGACGGACATCGCGTTGATGACAACCGACCCCAATGAGGTGATCCGCTATGCTCAGTCTGCGCACGAGCAGACCGTCTACATGCTGGATCTGGTGCTGGAACAGCCTTTGAGCGGCCTGGATGTCTGTCGTGCCGTGCTGCAAGCGGATCCTTCTGCCTACATCCTATACGTCTCAGCCTACGCGGAATACGCCATGGACTGCTGTCAGTCGCATGCGTTCGACTTCATCCTCAAGCCCTATACGTTGCAGCGGCTGGAGATGGCCGTGCGCGACGTCGTGCGCCAGGCTCTGCGCGCCAAGCCCGCCGTGCCGCTACAGGTGACGTCAGGGACGATCATCAGCGTGCTCGACCAGCGGGAGATCTATTATGTCCGCTCACAGCGCGAATACGTGACCGCCTTTCACACAACCGGCAACATCACCTGGCGAGAGAGCATGGTACATCTGCAGCAGCGGCTGAACGCGGCATGGTTTCTCCGCATTCACAAGAGCTTCATCATGAACCGGCTGTATTTTCAGAGCATCGATCTATACATGCACGAGGTGACGCTGCGAGGCGGCATGGTGCTGCCGCTATCTCGCACGGCTTGCCATCTGTTCAAAAAAGAGGGCATCCAGCTCCCGGGGGATTACTGATGCCGCTTCATTCCAAAATCGCCCGGCGGACGGCCTTCAGGCCGTCCGCCGGGCGATTTTGAGTGATATGATTGTCGCAGCCCAACTTTTCCTGCACTTCGCCGCGCCTCAACCGGCTTGAGCATGCGTGCGATGTCCCGGCTTACCGGTTTGCGTACATCTTTTGATAGTAGTTCTGGTATTCCCCACTGATGATCTCCTCCCACCAGCTGCG
>CALVNS010000029.1 GCA_944349855.1 uncultured Eubacteriales bacterium
AACAGTTTGTAGGGGAGTTCTGATACTCCCCTATAAAAATGGCTATTTATCAACTGTTTGTTGTGACATAGCCAAACAAAAAATGCGGGTTGATCTGCGTGCGGTAGGCGTAAAGCTTGGCACGCGTCTGCTCTTCCTGCGCGGCATAGAGGCGTTCACGAGATTCGCTTTCGTTTTTTCCTGCCTCCTCGATCTCGCTGAGCATGCGATTGATCGCATCGGACAGCGTGATGAATTCGGCCATCCGAGCCGGACGCACCCGAGTATATTGTGTATGATAGACCGCCTGAACATCTGATACCAGGCGGCGGAGCGGCCGGGCAACGGTGAGAAACAGCGCGGCAAAGAGCGCGACCAGCACGACCATCTCCGCCAACAGGAGCAGCACTGCAATGCTGCGCATGCGCGGCGCGCTGCCCGAGAGCATATCGCGTGAGGTCAGAACAGCCAACGTCCAGGGCAGGCGCGGATGGGAGATGTGATAGACATATGTGGATGCATCCGTGGGATCCTCCTGAGACAGGATCAGAGCGCACTCGTCCGCCGTGAGCGCGCCGCTGGAGGCGATGACCTGCCCGCCGGACAGCAGGCACAGCGTCGTGCCCTGCGCGGACTCCTGCTGGAAGATGCGCAGCATCGCCTCCACTTCGCAGGCCACTGCACACAGCGTATTCGCCGGCGTGCCGATATGGCCGGCCCGGATGTCCACCACGGGCATGACATATAGAAAATAAGGATGTCCATCGCCCACAACTTCGCTCTCAAACACTGGGCTGAAGAACGGTTTTTCCTGGTGCATGCCCTCTTCCAGGTACTTCAGCAGCCAAGGCCTGCAGATCGCCTTGGCGTTTGCCTTGACATAGCCCTGGCGACCACTCTGGTTAAGAATATAGATATATTCTGCATACTGGCTCTCGTCGCGCAGCAGGTTGATGATCTGATCCGCTTCTGCGATCACATCCAGATATTCTGTAGGCGTAGAGGTAAACAGTGCCGTCTGCACCTGCGGCGCATAGGCGACGGCCTTTCCGGTCGACTCCAAATTGTCGATGACGTTCTCCACCTGCGCGGCCGCGCCGGCGCTCAGCGCCTCAAAGGAATGTCGCGCATAGGCGTCGATCGCACTGTCGTAGGCGACCAGGCTCAGCCCCACGATACAAAATGTAGTCAGTGCAAGCGCAAGCGCCGTATACTGCAGGTTTCTTCGCAAGGACGGCATCCTTTTGGCCAATATATCCCCCTCTTTTTTCGGTTCATCTCTTTCGCTGTTTATTGTATAACTCATTTAAAAAAAACGGAAGTAAATCGGGATAGATGTGGAGGATCGTGCGATAAAACGCGACGATTCTCCCTGTATTTTGTCGATTTCTCACAGTACAATGTGAATCACAGATCTCAGATAAAGCGAGGGAACGACATGAGCCAAGTCCTGCAAACGTCCAAGCATTTTCAGCGGCCTCGCGGCCTTGCCGCTGCGATCTACAAAAACCGGGCGGTCTATACGCTGCTGCTTCCCGGACTTATCTGGTACCTGGTGTTCGCCTATGGGCCGATGGGCGGCCTGTCGCTTGCCTTTAAGGACTACCGGGCCAACCTGGGCATCTGGGGCAGCCCGTGGGTGGGCATGCAAAACTATCATTACGTCTTTCGGGATGCTGCATTCTGGCGCTCGGTCTGGCGGACGCTGTTCATCAACCTGGGCCGGCTGATCTTTGAGTTTCCCATGCCGGTGATCCTGTCGCTGATTCTCAATGAGCTGCGCATGCCGCGTTACAAAAAGGTGCTTCAGACGATCTTTACGTTCCCGCACTTTCTGTCGTGGGTCATCGTCTCCAGCGTGATGATCAACTTTCTGTCCGTGGAAGGGCTGGTCAACAGCATCGTCAAAAGTCTGGGCGGCAGCGCGTTCAACTTTCTGGGCAACACCACGGCGTTTCAACCGATGCTGTATATCACCTCCATCTGGAAGAGCGCAGGCTGGAGCGCGATCATCTACCTGGCGGCCATCAGCGGCATCGACATGGACCAGTATGAGGCCGCGCAGATCGACGGCGCGTCGCGACTGCAGCGCATCGCGCACATCACGTTGCCCAACATCATGCCCACAGTCACCGTCATGTTCATTCTGCAGACCGGCAGCATCATGTCGGCCGGCTTTGATCAGATCTTTAATCTGTCCAACGTGGCCGTGCGCGACGTCTCTGAAACGCTGGACATGTACATCTACCGCATTACGTTCCAGGCGCCGCCCGATTTCGGCTTTTCGATGGCGGTCAGCCTGTTCCGATCGGTCATCAACATGGTGCTGCTGGTGCTGGCCGACCGGGGAGCCAAACTCATGGGCGGAAGCGGACTGTTTGCGTAAAGGAGGAGGAGCCTATGACCACGGAAAGGCCGCGCGCTGCGACCCGGCGCGACCGCATCGAAGCGATCGATATCGTACTGCTTGTCATCATCACCGTCTGGGCGTTTCTGATCATCATACCCGTATATAACGTGATCGTCATCTCGTTCACCCCGCAAAAGACCTACCTAGAGACGCCGGTTCTGCTGTATCCCAAGGCGATCACGCTGCAAAACTATGCCGACCTGTTCGAGGATGGACGCATCTTCGCGGGCTACCGCAGCACGCTGCTGATTCTGCTGTGCGGCCTGCCCCTGAACCTGATTTTGACGACGAGCTTTGCCTATGGCAGCAGCCGCAGCCACTATCCCGGCAGGCGCCTGATCTTCCTGTTGGTCCTCTTCACGATGATCTTCAACGGCGGCATCATCCCGCTCTACCTGATCATGCGCCAGCTGGATCTGACCAATACGATCTGGTCCGTCGTCTTCGCCTATGGCATCAACACGTTCTACATGATCATCATGCGTAATTACTTCTGCTCGCTGCCCGAGTCGCTCATGGAGTCCGCCAAGCTGGACGGCGCGGGCGAATGGCGCACGCTCTTTTCCATCGTGTTGCCGCTATCCCTGCCCATTATGGCGACCATCACGCTCTTCTATGCAGTAGATCGTTGGAACGAGTGGTACAATGCCATGATCTTCATCCAGCGCTCAGGACTGCAGCCCCTGCAGCTGGTACTGCGCGCCATCGTCATCGAATCCCAGGTGCTCGACTCCTACGCCAGCGCAGACGCGCTGCTCGAAGCGCGCAAGTTCTCCATGGGGCTCAAGACTGCCGCCGTCGTGGTGACCATGGTGCCGGTCATGTGCGTCTTCCCCTTCCTGCAAAAGCACTTCGTCAAGGGCGTCATGGTTGGAGCGATCAAGGCATAATGCCTTTATTTCACGCGAAAGGAGGTCTGCGTTCCGTATCCCACGTCTTCGAATACCGTCTCATGAATTGAAGGAGGAAAAAAATGACCATTCAGCGCTTTTTCAGCTGCCTGCTTGCTGCGGTGATGCTCACCGCGCTGTGCGCCGCACCGGCGTCCGCGCAGGACGACCGCAGCGAGACCTTCACCTACACCTGGTGTACGCCGGGATCCCCGGATGGCATTGACTACACCGCAGGCGACGACTACGCCCGGTTCTTTACCGAGCAATTCAACATCCAGTGGGACAAGATCAACACGACGTTTGACAATCACCTCGAACGCCTGCGCATCTGGATCAACTCCGGCGACATGCCCGATCTGGTTAATGAGTGGACCTTCAACTTCAGCGAGCTGCAGAGCTATGCAGAGCAGGGGTTGGTCGGCCGCCTGCCCGACGACTGGAAGGAGCGCTGGCCAAACCTGGCAAACGCCTATGCGCGCACGGGTGTGGGCGACCAAATCGAAGAGCGTCTGGGTGGCACCTATGCGCTGCCGCATCCGATCTTTGCCGATCACCAGCCGGTTGAGCCGCTGGTCTGGCATTACGTTGCCTTCATGCGCAAGGACTGGATGGAGGCCTGCGGCATTGAGATCAAGGACAGCTACACCGTAGCTGAAATCATGGACATCGCCCGTACGATCAAGGAGCAGGATCCAGGCAATGTCGGCGCGAATTTAAAGCTCATCAATACGCATGTTGCCTACATGGCCTACATGTTCCCCTATGCTCTCTATGAGGGCTCCTGGCCAGACGGCGTCTTCTTCAAGGACGAGAATGGCCAGATCCAGTGGGGACCGGCGCAGCCCGAGATGCTCGAGGCACTTAAGGTCTACCAGCAGGCCTATCGCGAGGGACTGATCAATCCCGAGTTCTATACGCTCAAGACCAACGAGGGGGCCGAGGACTTCTATACGACGGGCCAGAGTGCGATCACGATCGAGTGCGGCATGGCGGTCTTTATGGATCGTTACCGTGCGGACTTTGAGCAGAACCTGGGCCTTGACTACGACGAAGTGGTCCACACTGCCGTTATCACTGGCATGGACGGCAAATATCACAGCGCGGAGCTGGCCAACTATTCCGGCGCGCTGCTTCTCTCCCCGCAGCTGGTTGAGGACACGGAGCGCTTCGAGCGCCTGATGGACTTCCTGGACTACATGTGCACTGAGGAGGCGCAGCTGGTGCTCCGCCTGGGCCTGGAGGGCGTCGACTGGCAGTATGCCGAGGACGGCTCCATCGAGTTGCTCACATCCGGCACCGTCAGTGAAAAGTACGAGACGGCGCAGCGCTGCTGGAGCAACGTCTATGTGCTCTCCGACGACTTTGGCATCATCAACCCGACCTACCCTGAGGCCTACCGTGAGCGCGTAGTCGAGCTCTACGAGCTCAAGCATGAGCTGGGCACGGATACCGTGCTGCCCGCGGATTGGGATCTGCGCTTCTACACCTCGCCTGCCCGCGATCGCATCAGCTTCGTCTATCCGGACGAGTATGCGGCGCTGATCCTCAAGGACGGCGATCTGGAGGAGAACTGGAACGCATGGGTTGAAGAGGCGCTGAACACCTATATTCAGCCCGTGCTGGATGAGATGAACGAACTGTACGGCGGCAAGTGACAACACTGCCGGACGAGGCGTCGCGCCCTTTGCGCGACGCCTCGTCACGGCACCTATCAGGAGGGGATATCATGGAGTACTCCGGCGAATCGGGCGTGTCGTTGCGCTTTTCGCTGCAAAAGGCGCAGGGAGCGCGCCTGCCTCTGTTTCTCTTTCTGCTTGCGGATGGGCAGGCGGATATCTGCGCGCCGCAGCATGCGCATGGCGTGTGCGTACGCGCGCCGGGCGCACGCCTGACAGATACGGCGGTCTGCCATGCCGTGCGCGGGTTGCTGGATCAGCTCTACGAGGAGCTGGATGCAGATGACATGCGTCTGTATCTGTTGGGTGCAGACGAGGGCGCGGACGGCGTTTGGGCACTGCTCTCGATGTATCCGCGCTTGTTTGCAGCGGCCGTGGCGGCGGGCGGCTGGGGCGATCCCTATGCCGTACGAACGGTGCGTGTGACGCCGATCTGGAGCTTTTTTCATCCCGGCGACCAGCCCCTGACGCCCCAGGGCGGTCCGCGCGGTCTGGCCGACGGCCGGCTCATGGCGCTCTCCCTGCGCGGGCAGGGACATGAGCAAGTGCGCTGTGATGCATGGACTGAGGGCGATCCGCTCTCCCGTGCCGACGTGCAGGCGTGGCTCCTCGCGCAGGACCGCCGCCGTCAGCTGGAGATCAACTGTATCCGTCCTGGTCTGTGGCACATGGAGGACTTCTTCCGCGCGTCATGTTACCTTGTAGAGGGGCCGGACAGCGCGCTGCTCATCGACTCCGGCATGGCGCAGGTGGATCTGCCCGCCGTCGTCTCCCGGCTGACACGCCTTCCCGTCAAGCTGGCTCTGACCCATGCGCATGGGGACCACTATGGCAACGCTGAGGGCTTTGACCCCATCTATATGCATCCGCTCGACATCGAGTCGCTGCCCTACCAGATCGAGCGCTTCAAGCGGTTCCATCCGGACGGCGCGTCGGAGCGTTTGGATTGGATTCATCGTCCGCTACCCGTGCGGGATGGCGACCGCATTGATCTGGGAGGCGGCGTGTCCTTCGAGGTGCTTGAACTACCTGGACACACGCCCGGTTCGGTCGTGTTTGCCTGCGAATCGCTGGGACTGATGTTCACCGGAGATGCAATGGGATCAGGCGAAATCGTGCTTCTCTACGGGGCTAGGGAAGCGCTCGAAGCGGTCGTATCAGATTATCGTTTGCACCTGCGCCGCTTCATCGAAAGAGTGGAGGGCATGCGCGAGATGACTTTCTTCGGCGGCCACCGCATGCAGGATGCCAGCTGTGCGCTGTCCGAACAGGAACGCATCCTCAGCGGCGGCGTCTCCTACTACAATCCACTATGTCTACAGGTGGCGCGCGACATGGAGGCACTGTGCGGCGAAATCCTCGCCGGTCGCTGCCTGCCGGAGGAATCAGAGAACGCGCTCACGTTCAAGTATCGCCGCGCCGGCATTGTCTATCGGCTCGGTGCACTCTAATCCAACGATCGCCGCGCACGGGCGCTTGTCCCGCGCGCGGCGATCTGTTATAATGGGAAGCAACAAGCACGTGAGGAGAAATGTTCCATGCACAGCCTGCCGCCCCTCATCGCCGTCGTCGGCACAAACGCCTCGGGCAAGAGCGGCCTGGGGGTCGAGCTCGCCCTGCGCTACGGGGGCGAGATCGTCTCCGCCGATTCGCGCCAGGTCTTTCGCGGGCTGGACCTGGGCAGCGGCAAGATCACGCCCGAGGAGATGAAGGGCGTGCCACACCACCTGCTGGACGTGTGCGAGCCCGGCGACTTCTTCTCCATGGCCGACTTTCAGCGCATGGCCTATGCGGCGATCGAGGAGATCCGCGGCCGCGGCCGGCTCCCGTTCATCGTTGGCGGCACGGGGCTGTACGTCGACGCCGTCGCAGACGGCTACGCGCTCTCGGACCGCGCGCCCGACCTGGCCTACCGCGCGCATCTGGAGACGTTCTCCACGCCCCGCCTGTACGAAATGCTCATGGAGCGCATGCCCGGCGCGAGCGTCGACCCGCACAACCGCAACCGCGTCATGCGCGCGCTGGAGCGCATCGAGGCGGGCGACCTGCAGCCCCCGCGCAAGGAGCCGCGCTACGACGCGCTGCGCCTGGGCGTCACGTGGGACCGGCAGACGCTGTGCGCGCGCATCGACGAGCGGCTGGAGCGGCGCATGCGGGAGGGGCTGGTGGACGAGGTGCGCGGCCTGATGGACGCGGGCGTCAGCCGCGACTTTCTGCTGGGCCTGGGGCTGGAATACCGCTTCGTGTGCCGCTACCTGACGGGCGAGATCGCCTCCGAGCAGGAGATGACCGCGCTGCTCGCCACGGCGATCAAGCAGTTTGCCAAGCGGCAGATGACGTGGTTCCGCCGCCATCCCGACATCGTCTGGCTGGACATGACGGGCGATCCCATCGCGCAGGCCTGCGCGGCGATCGACGCGTTTCTCGCGCGCCATCAGGCGTAGACGGGAGGGATGCGCATGCGCGAAGAGCTGATCCGCCGCCTTGGCGAGACGACGCCCGAGGAGGCCCGCCTGCTGCGCGGCGCGCAGGTCGACCGTACGGCCTATACCTTCGCGCAGGACTTCACCGTCGATCGCGACAAGATGCTGCGCCGCGGCCAGATGATCGCGCTGCGCAAGCACACGCGCTTTGCGCCCTTTCCGCGCCACAGCCACAACTATGTGGAGATGCTCTACATGATCTGCGGCCGGACGGTCCACCGCATCGACGACGCGCGGACCGTCACGCTGCAGGCGGGCGAGCTGCTGCTGCTGGGGCCGGGCGCCTGCCACGCCATCGACCGTGCGGATGCGTCGGACATCGCCGTCAACTTCATCGTACTGCCCCAGTTCTTCGACACCGCCGCCGAGCGCATCGGGCAGGAGACGCTGCTGGGGCGCTTCCTGACCGGCTGCCTGGCCCCGCGCCCTGACGCGCCGGCCTTTTTGCTCTTCCACGTGGCCGGCGACCTGCCCGTGCAGAACCTGCTGGAAAACCTCGTGCTCAGCCTGCTCACCCCGGACGAGGGGCTGCGCGGCCTGGAGAAGGCGACGATGGAGCTGCTCTTCATGCACCTGGCCGCCTGCCTGCGCAGCGAGACCGGCGCGCAGCCCGGGCGCGTGCAGGACGAGGCCGTGCTGTGCGTGCTGCGCGACATCGAGGAGAACTATGCCCGCAGCTCCCTGGGCGCGCTGTGCGAGCGCACCGGCATGCCCCTGCCGCGCCTGTCCCGCCTCGTGCACGCCGCCACAGGCGAGACATACCGCACGCTGCTGTGCCGCAAGCGCCTGGACAAGGCCGCCCATCTGCTGCGCACGACCGGCCTGCCCGTGTGCCGGATCATCGACCTGGTCGGCTACGACAACACCGGCTACTTCCACCGCGCGTTCCGCGCGCGCTTCGGCGTGACGCCCGCCGCATACCGCCGTCAGATGCGCGCATGATCCCTGCAAATCAAGACGTGATTTCGGTCAAATCACGTCCTTTCTTTTTCCCCTGCGCTCCGCTATACTGGAATCAGTCAAAGGAGGGATGCGCATGGGACGGGCCTATCTGGCCGTGGACATCGGCGCGTCCGGCGGGCGGCACATGCTCGGGCAGATCGAGGGCGGGCGGCTGACGCTGCGGGAGATCTACCGGTTTGAAAACGGCATGCAGCGCCGCGGCGGGCAGCTCGTGTGGGACGCGCAGGCGCTGCTTGAGCACGTGCTGCGCGGCATGGAGGCATGCAGGGACGCGGGCGTCGTGCCCGCGTCGATGGGCATCGACACATGGGCGGTCGACTTCGCGCTGCTCGACGGCGACGGGCGGCTCATCGGCGACACGGTCGCCTACCGCGACGCGCGCACGCAGGGCATGGACGACGTGCTGCGCCGCACGCTGTCCGAATCCGAGCTGTACGCGCGCACGGGCATCCAGAAGCAGCCGTTCAACACCGTCTATCAGCTGCTGTACCTGCGCGAGCGCGAGCCGGAGGCGCTCGCCCGCGCGCAGACGATGCTGATGATGCCCGAGTACCTGCACTACCGCCTCACGGGCGTGGCGGCACGCGAGTACACGAACGCCTCGACGACGGCGCTGGTGGATGCGCGCCGGCGGGACTGGGACTTTGAGCTGATCGACCGGCTCGGCCTGCCGCGCCGTCTGTTCGGCCCGCTGCGCCAGCCGGGCGCGCGCGTGGGCCGGCTCCTGCCCGAGGTGGCCGCGCGCGTGGGCTTCTCGTGCGACGTGGTGCTGCCGCCCACGCACGACACTGCCGCCGCCGTGCTGGCCGCGCCCATCGAGGCGGGCGACGCGTACCTGTCCAGCGGCACGTGGAGCCTGATGGGCGTGGAGCTGCCCCAGCCCGTGCTGAGCGAGGAGAGCCGCCGGGCCAACCTGACCAACGAGGGCGGCTGCTTTGGCACGATCCGCTACCTCAAGAACATCATGGGCCTGTGGATCGTCCAGCGCATCCGCGCGGAGCTGCCCGGCCGGCCGGGCTTTGGCGAGCTGGCGGCCCAGGCGCGCCTGGCGGACGGATGCGCCGGGCGCAGCGACGTGGACGGTCCCTCCTTCCTCGCGCCCGAGGATATGACGCGCGCGGTGCGGGATGCCTGCCGCGCGGCCGGCCAACCCGTGCCGCAGACCCCCGGCGAGCTGTGCGCGTGCGTCTTGCACAGCCTGGCGGACAGCTATGCGCGCACCGTGCGCGAGCTGTCCCGGCTCTCCGGCCGCCCGGTGCGGCGCGTGTGCATCGTGGGCGGCGGCTGCCAGAACGCCTACCTGAACGAGCTGACCGCGCGCGCGTGCGGCCTGCCCGTCACCGCCGGGCCTGTGGAGGCCACGGCGCTGGGCAACGTGCTGGCGCAGATGATGGGCGCGGGCGAGATCGCGTCCCGCGAGGCGGCGCGCGCGCTCGTGCGCGAGAGCTTCCCCATCGACATTGTGACGCCCCAGGGCGATCCAAAGGAGGTTTGACCATGAGTGCATATGAACATGCCCGCACGCAGTACGCCGCTGCCGGCGTGGACGCCGACGCCGCCATCGAGCGGCTGCGGCGCGTGCCCGTCTCCCTGCACTGCTGGCAGGGCGACGACGTGCGCGGCTTTGACCAGAAGGGCGACGGACCGCTGACCGGCGGCATCCAGACGACCGGCAACTATCCCGGCCGCGCCCGCACGCCCGAGGAGCTGATGGACGACCTGGACCTGGCGCTCTCGCTCTGCCCGGGCCGCAAGAAGCTGAACCTGCACGCCTGCTACGCCATCTTCGACGCGCGCAGCGGCGGCTGGGCCGACCGCGACGCGATCGAGCCCCGGCACTTTGAGCGCTGGGTGGCCTTCTGCCGCGAGCGCGGCCTGGGCGCGGACTTCAACCCGACGTTCTTCTCCCATCCCCGCTGCGACCCGCTGACGCTCGCCTCGCCCGACGCGGGGACGCGCCGCTTCTGGATCGACCACGGCAAGGCGTGCATCCGCATCAGCGAATACCTGGCGCGGGAGCTGGGCCAGCCGTGCGTCATGAACATCTGGACGGGCGACGGCTTCAAGGACGTGCCCGCCGACCGCATGGGCCCGCGCCTGCGCTACCGCGACTCGATCGACGAGATCCTCTCCGAGCCGTATGATTTCCATCTGGTCAAGCCCTGCATCGAGTCGAAGGTCTTCGGCATCGGCGTCGAGGCCTACACCGTAGGCAGCGCGGAGTTCGCGCTCGGCTACGCGGCGCTGCACATGGACAAGTGCATCCCGCTCATGGACAACGGCCACTACCACCCCACGGAGATGGTCAGCGACAAGATCCCGGCGATGCTCGCCTTCTTCCCCGAGATCGCGCTGCACATCACGCGCCCCATGCGCTGGGACAGCGACCACGTCGTGCGCCTGGACGACGAGACGCGCGAGATCTGCGCCGAGATCGTGCGCTGCGGCGGCCTGGAGGGGCGCGTGAACATCGCGCTGGACTACTTCGACGCGTCCATCAACCGCGTGGCGGCATGGGCGGTCGGCCTGCGCAACGTGCAAAAGGCGCTGCTCCTCGCGCTGCTCACGCCCCATGCCGAGCTGAAGGCGCTGCAGGACGCCGGCGATTTCACCGCGCTGCTGGTGCGCCAGGAGGAGCTCAAGACGCTGCCCTTCGGCGAGGTCTGGGCGCAGTACTGCCGCGTATGCGGCGCGCCGCAGGACGGCGAATGGCTGCCCGAGGTGCGGCGCTACGAGCGCGACGTGCTCTCCCGCCGCGCCTGACAAGAGACGGAGGTCGATTCGGACATGAACAGCATTCTGGACATCGCGTGCATGCAGGACTACATACGCACCTGCGAGGCCGGCTGGCAGCAGGGCTGGCACGAGCGCAACGGCGGCAACCTGACCTACCGCATGACGCGCGAGGAGGCGGCGCTGGCCGCGCCCTTCTTCGCCTATGACCGCCAGTACGTGCGCATGGGCGTGCGCGCGCCGCACCTGGCGGGCGAGCACTTCATCGCCACCGGCAGCGGCAAGTACTTTCAAAACGTCGCCCGCTGCCCGCAGGAGAACCTGTGCATCGTGCAGATCAACGAGGAAGGCGACGCCTTCCGCATCGTCTGGGGCCTGACGAAGGGCGGACGCCCCACCAGCGAATTCGAGAGCCACTTCATGAACCATGCCGTGCGCGTGCAGGCCACGGACGGCGCCTGCCGCGTGATCTACCACGCGCACCCGGCGCACGTCATCGCGCTGACGTACGTGCTGCCGCTCACCAGCCGCGACTTCACCCGCGCGCTGTGGAAGAGCGCTACGGAGTGCCCGGTCGTCTTCCCGCAGGGCGTGGGCGTCGTGCCGTGGATGGTCCCCGGCGGCCCGCAGATCGCCATGGCCACGAGCGAATTGATGAAGCGCTTCGACGCGGCCGTCTGGGCGCACCACGGCCTGTTCGTCTCCGGCCCGGACTTTGACACGACCTTCGGCCTGATGCACACCATCGAGAAGGCCGCGCAGATCCACGTGCTGGCCCTCTCCTGCGGCCAGGGCATCCGCCAGACGATCGGGGACGACGACCTGCGCGCCATCGCGCGGGACTTCGGCGTCACGCTCAACGAGGAATTCCTGGACTGACGGTCCACGCGCCTTGCCTCCCCGTCCGCTTTGCCGGGCGGGGAGGTTGCATTTTTCTTCGTACCTGCGCCCCGCGCCTGTTCATCCGCCCGCCGCTCTGCTATACTGTAGGCAGCATTTTGCTCGAAGGAGGCGTTTTTCGCATGTTCCACCCCCTCGGCGGCGGTCTGGCCGACCTCGCGCTGCTCTCGCGCGCGAAGACCCGCTCTCTCTCTCCTGAAAATCCCGACGGCGCGCCCGGCCGCGGCGGCCTGTGTCCGCTGGAGCAGGGCAGCGCCCGCAATGCCGCGCGCGACCTGGGCACCGGCTGGAAGGTCAATCCCTTTGTCGTCATCAAGGCGGGCGAGACCTTCACGCTGGGCGACATCGAAGGCCCCGGCACGATCGACCACATCTGGATGACGCCGACCGGCGCCTGGCGCGACGCGATCCTGCGCTTCTATTGGGACGACCAGGCCTACCCGAGCGTCGAATGCCCTATCGGCGACTTCTTCGCCTGCGGCTGGGGCGAGTACGCGCAGGTCTCCTCGCTGGCCGTGTGCGTCAATCCCGGCTCCGCATTCAACTGCTACTGGAAGATGCCCTTCCGCAAGCGCTGCCGCATCACCGTGGAAAACCGCGCCCCGCAGGAGATGGTGCTCTACTACCAGGTCGACTACACGCTGTGCGACCTGCCAGAGGACATCGCCTACTTCCATGCGCAGTTCCGCCGGGTGAATCCCCTGCCCTACAAGGGCGTGTACACCATCCTGGACGGCGTGGAGGGCCGGGGCCAGTATGTGGGCGTGTACATGTGCTGGGGCGTGAACAACTGCGGCTGGTGGGGCGAAGGCGAGATCAAGTTCTACATCGACGGCGACACCGACGCGCCCACGATCTGCGGCACGGGCACGGAGGACTACTTCTGCGGCTCATACAACTTTGAAAACCAGAAGACCCACCGCTATGCGCCCTTCACCACGCCCTATTCGGGCATGCCGCAGGTGATCGAGCCCGACGGCGTCTATCGCTCGCAGCAGCGCTTTGGGCTGTACCGCTGGCACATCGTCGATCCCGTGCGCTTTGACGAGCGCCTGCGCGTGACGATCCAGGCGCTGGGCTGGCGCAGCGGCGGCCGCTACCTGCCCCTGCAGGACGACATCTCCTCCGTCGCGTTCTGGTACCAGAGCCTGCCCTCGCGCCCGTTCCCGCCGCTGCCGGGCCGGGACGCGCTGGAGATCATCTGACCACGCCAAAGGCCGGGGCTTTCAAGCCCCGGCCTTGTTCTGCTCACTCGAGCACGATCTTCGGATTCTTGCTGGCGGGCCGGTAGATCACGAACCGGTTGCCGATGCACTGCACGGGCTCGGCGTGCGTGCGCTCGCACAGCTGGGCGATGACCTCGCGCGCGCTCTGCGGCGACGTCTCCAGCACCGTGCCCTTGATCAGCTCCCGCGCCTCCAGCGCCTCCCAGGCCTGCTGCACGATGTTGTCCGTCACGCCGTCCTTGCCCACGTGCAGGATGGGCTGGAGCGTATTGGCCATGCCGCGCAGCATGGCCCGCTGTTTGCTCGTCATATGCGTTTCTCCTCACTCCACGAAGTCGAATTCCATGTCCGCGATGGCGACGGTGTCGCCCTCCGCCGCGCCCTTTTCGCGCAGCGCGTCGATGACGCCCAGCCGGCGCAGCGTGCGGTGGAACCAGTTCAGCGATTCCTCGTCGTCGAAGTTGACCGAGTCGAGCAGCCGCTCCACCGCCGGCCCCTCCACGACGTACAGCTCGTTCTCGCGGCGCACCGTGAACGGCGCGAGCGCATCCGCCTGGACGGGCTCGGGCTCCGCCTCGTACACCTCGATGGGCGGCAGCTGCGCCAGCGCGCGCACGACCGCGTCCAGCAGCGCGTCAAAGCCCTGGCGCGTCGCCGCGCTGACGGGATAGACCTCGATGTCCGTCAGGCGCAGGTGCTCGCGCAGGCGCTGCAAATGCTCCTGCGCGCCCGGCAGGTCGACCTTGTTGGCCGCCACGATCTGCGGGCGGTCGGCCAGCGCGCCGTAGCAGGCCAACTCGTCGACGATGTGCTCAAAGTCCTCCACCGGGTCGCGACCCTCGCTGGCGGATACGTCCACCACGTGCACGAGCAGGCGCGTGCGCTCGACGTGGCGCAGGAACGCGTGGCCCAGGCCGACGCCCGCGTGCGCGCCCTCGACGAGCCCGGGGATGTCGGCCAGGACGAAATCCTCGCCGCGATGGCGCACGATGCCCAGGTTCGGCGTGAGCGTGGTAAAGTGATAGTTGGCGATCTTGGGCTTGGCCGACGTCACCACGGACAGGATGGTCGACTTGCCCACGTTCGGATAGCCGACCAGACCGACATCCGCGATGGACTTGAGCTCCAGCTCAAACTCGCGCGCCTCGCACTTCTGCCCCGGCTTGGCAAAGCCCGGCGCCTGGCGGGTCGAGGTCGCAAAGTGGCTGTTGCCCCAGCCGCCGCGCCCGCCGTGCAGCAGCACGTGGCGCTGGCCGGCCTCGTGCATGTCCGCGCACAGGCGGCCCGTTGCCACCTCGCGCACGACCGTGCCCACCGGCACCTTGACGATCAAGTCCTCGCCGCTCTTGCCCTTGCACAGGCGGCCCGATCCGTTCTGCCCGCCCTCGGCGACGTACTTGCGCCGGAAGCGGAAGTCCATCAGCGTGTGCATGTTGGGATCCGCCAGCAGCACGACGCTGCCGCCGCGGCCGCCGTCGCCGCCGTCGGGGCCGCCGTTTTGCACGTATTTCTCGCGGTGAAAGGACACCGCGCCGTCGCCGCCGTTGCCGGCCTTGGCGGTAATTTTTACCTGATCTACGAAAAGCGACATGGTACCCTCCCGTGCGTGATAGGGATCAATATTGGCTTAGAAGCAAATCATTATACCACGAAAGCGCAAAATAAAAAAGGCCCCCGGCCGTTTTCGCCGGGGGTTTTTTCGTCTCACTGCGCCGCGGCCTGCGCGTACTCGCAAAGCGCCCGCAGCGTGCAGCGCTCGCACGCTGGCTTGCGCGCCGCGCACACGCGCCGGCCGTGGTAGATCAGCCAGTGGTGCGCGGCCGACCAGCTGCCCTTGGGGATGACCTGTTGCAACTGCAGCTCGGTCTGCAGCACGTCATCCGCATGCACCAGCCCCAGCCGGTTGGACACGCGGAATACATGCGTGTCCACCGCGATGGCATCCGCGCCGAAGGCGTTGGCCATGACGACGTTGGCCGTCTTGCGCCCGACGCCCGGCAGCTTCTGCAGCGCCTCAAAGTCGTTTGGCACCTCGCCTCCGTAGTCGCGCACCAGGGCGCGCGCAGCCATGACGAGGTTCTGAGACTTGTGGTGGTAAAAGCCGCAGGAGCGGATGTACGGCTCGATCTGGGCGGGCTCCGCCGCCGCCAGATGCGCCGCGTCGGGATAGGCCGCAAAGAGCGCGGGCGTCACCATGTTGACCCGCACGTCCGTACACTGCGCGGAGAGCACCGTCGCCACGAGCATCTCATAGGCGTTGGAAAAGTGCAGCTCGGGCTTCGCATCCGGGTAGAGTCGGGCGAGCTCGGCGAGTATCGCTTCGTTGCGGTCCATGGCGGACATCCCCCTTACGGCGTCTTTCCCCCATTATACGCGCTTTTTCCCGCCTTTTCAACCCCGCCGTATGTCGATGGGGTACAGCCCCGGACGGCCGCCACCGCGCCTGTCCACGTGATAAAAGCCGATCAGGTTGCCCGGACGCGTCCGGTCGTAGGCGGCGAGCACCGCATCCGTATCCGCCGTCTCAAAGCGCACCGACAGCCCGCAGCCGATGGCCACATCCCGCGGCGTGGCGACCACCTGCGCGCGAATGCCCGCGCGCCGCAGCGCGCCCTCAAAGCGCAGCACCTGCTGGCGCGAGCGGAACGCCGCAATGCCGAAAACCTCTCCGTCCAATCCGCATGCCTCCCATCTTCGCCTGCGCGCGGCATGCCCCGCCGCGCGCTTAATATACTGTATTGCGCGCGGCCCCGCTGCGTGACGAAGGGAGGAAGCATCCTTGATCTATCTGGACAACGCGGCGACCAGCTTTCCCAAGGCCCCGCAGGTGGCGCAGGCCATGGCCGGCGCGCTGGAAAAGGCCGGCGCGAACCCCGGCCGCTCCGGCCACCGTCTGGCGCTGGCCGCCGGGCGCATCGTCTGGGGCTGCCGCGAACAGCTCGCGGCGCTGCTGGGCGTGGCCGATCCCTCGCGCGTGGTGTTCTGCCAGAGCTGCACCGACGCGCTCAACACCGCCATCCACGGCATCCTGCGCCCCGGCGATCACGCCGTGGCCACGCTGCTGGAGCACAACTCCGTGCTGCGCCCGCTCAGCGAGCGCGCGCGCGCCGGACTGAACCCGCTCACGCTCGTGCATCCCGGGCCGGACGGGCGCGTGACGCCCGAGGGCGTGCGCGCCGCGCTGACGCGGCGCACGCGCCTGGTCGTGCTCACGCACTGCAGCAACGTCACCGGCGTCGTGCAGGACGTGCGCTCCATCGCGGGTGTATGCCGCCGCGCGGGCGTCACGCTGCTGGTCGACGCGGCGCAGAGCCTGGGCCTCGTGCCCGCGCGCCCGGACGAGCTGGGCGCGGACCTGCTGGCCTTTCCCGGCCACAAGGGCCTGCTCGGCCCGCACGGCACCGGCGGCCTGTACGTACGTGAGGGCGTCGCGCTGCGCCCGCTGCGCCAGGGCGGCACGGGCAGCATGTCGGAGAGTATGTTTCAGCCCGAGGACATGCCCGACCGCTTCGAGAGCGGCACGCTCAACCTGCCCGGCATCGCCGGGCTCGCCGCGGGCGTGCGCTTCCTGTGCCAGCACGAAGCCGAGATCGCCGCACACCACCGCCGCCTGTGCGAGCGGCTGCGCGCAGGCCTAGGCGCGATTCCCGGCGTCGCCCTCTACTCGCCGCCGGGCAGCCTGCTGGTCAGCTTCAACGTGCGCGCCCTGGCCTCCGGCGAGGTAGCCGACGCGCTGGATGCGCGCGGCATCGCGGTGCGCGGCGGCCTGCACTGCGCGCCCGGCGCGCACCAGCTGCTGGGCACGCTGGAGACCGGCGCGGTTCGCGCCAGCCCCGGCCCCTTCAACACGGATGCCGACGTCGACCGTCTGCTCGAGGCCGTCGCGGCCATCGCGCGCCGCTAGGCTCAGCGCAGGCCGCGAAGGAACGCGAGCACGTCCGCCGCGCGCGGCGGGCAGCCGCCCACGCTGTGCGCAAAGCCCGCCGTGCACGCGCCCACGCCCACGTCACCCGTCTCGCCGCGGAATCCCTGGCCGATGCAGACCTCGCGCGGGGCGGGCACGCCCTCGCCGTCCAGCCGCTCCAGCGCGCAGATCAGGCTCGCATAGCATGCGCTGCACGCCTCCCGCTCGCGCACGCAGCGGCTGAGCGCAGCCACGCGCCGCGCGGGCCGCGGCGGCCGCGCGAGCGCCTCGGGACGGTTCACCTCCGTCACGCGCGCGGCCTCCAGGTCTGCGCTGCCCACGCCCAGCGCCGCCGCCAGGCCGATGTAGGGCACCTCGTCCAAGTCGTAGCCCATCTCGCGACACGCCCATGCGTCGCACAGCACCGGATCGCGAAAGCCCAGCACCTGCCCGCGCCGCACCGGGTTGCCGCCCTCCTCGAAGTTCAGGTCCCCGCACAGCGCGTCCACGAGCACGAAGTCCTGGTGGATGCCCGCGTTCAGGTGCGCGATGGGCTTCATCAGCCCCATCGCATGGAAGCGCCGCTTCTCGCTATTGGGGATCAGCCCCTTCATGTTCTTGAGCGCGCAGGTCACGCCCGTCTGGCAGTGCCCCTTGAGCACCGGCACGCCGATCAGAAAGTCGATCTCCCGCACGCAGTCGCACACCTGCAGCCGCATGCCCGCGCAGTCGACCTCGTGCGCGCCGTCCCGCTGCGTGTCGATCAGCCGCACGCCCGTGCGCCGCGCCAGCTCCGCATAGCCGCACGCCTCAAATGCGCGTGCCGTGCGCTCCCCGACCCACGAGCCCTCCACGATGCTGATGCGCTCAAAGCCCTGCTCCTTCAGATAGCCGATCGCGCCCTCCAGCAGCGCCGGGTGCGTCGTGCCGCCCTGCTCCGCCGGCGCGGCCGTCACCAGGTTCGGCTTGAACGCGATGCGCGCATCCCGCCGCCCGATCAGCTCCTCGATGCCCGCCGCGCGCAGCACCTCGCGCGCCATCGCCGCCGCGTCCATTCCATATGCGACGATCACGTCGTTTTGTTCCATGTTCTCACGCCCCTTTCGTCTGTCCATGATAGCAGACGCCGTTCCGCTTTGCAAGAAAAAAGGACTTGACAACTATATCGGATCACGATATAATTAGTCCGTCGAACGATATATCGTATTTCGATATAGTTACAGGGGAGGCCTGGCGATGGACGAGCAGGGCGCGCTGACGGAGGCGGTCTATTACATCCTGCTGTCGCTGGACAGCCCACTGCACGGCTACGGGATCATGCAGCGGGCGAAGGCGATGAGCGGTGGACGCGTGGCGCTGGGCGCGGGCACGCTGTATGGAGCGCTGAACACGCTGTGCGCGCGCGGCTGGATCGAGCCGGCGGCATCGGACGCGCGGCGCAAGGAATACCAGCTGACGCAGGCGGGGCGCGCGGCGCTGCGCGCAGAGGTGCGGCGGCTGGGCGAGCTGTATCAGAACGGCATCCACATATTAGGAGGGAAAGACGATGCGCAGGCGTGAATTTCACTTGCTGGCAGACCCGCAAAAGGAAGAGGCGTTTCTGAACGCGAAGGCGCGCGAGGGGATGGCGATGACGCGCTTTTTCCTAGGGATATACACGTTTGAGGACTGCGAGCCAGGCGCGTGGGTCTACCGGATCGAACTGCTCGGCGGCGATGCGGCAGGCCAGGCGGACTATCTGGCCTTCCTGCGGGAATCCGGCATCGAGTGCGTGCAGCGCTGGTGCGACTGGGTCTACCTGAGGCGGCCGGCGTCGGAGGGGGCGTTCGAGCTGTACAGCGACAACGCATCCAGGGCGCGGTATCTGCGGCGGCTGGCCCGCCTGTACGCGACGCTGCTCGCGCTGACCATGAGCGTCTTCGTCCTCAACCTGGCGATCTTCACGCTCTCCCCGACGCATTCGGTGGAAAACCTGATCGCAGGTCTGATCACGCTGCCGGTGAGCGGCCTGCTGCTGCGCATGTGGACAGTCATGCGCGCCCGCGCGGCGCGGACGGAGGCGGCGCAGAAGCTCTCGGAATAGGGTCCTTCAGGGCGCAAAAGGGCGCGGAGGCATGCCTCCGCGCCCTTGCTGTCTGTCGTCGGCCGCGTCACTCGGCCTTGGCGCCGATCGTCGCCTTGATGCGGCGCACGCCCGCGGAGGACGACTCCTCCTTCTGGATCTTGAACGAGACGAGCTCGCCCGTGTGATTCGCGTGCGGGCCGCCACAGATCTCCTTGGAGAACGGCCCCATCGTGTACATGCGCACCTTCTCGCCGTACTTGCTCTCGAACAGGCCGATCGCGCCCTCGGCCTTGGCCTCCGCGACGGTCGTCTCCTTCATGTCGACCGGCACGTCGGCGGCGATGGCCTCGTTGACCAGGCGCTCGACCTCAGCGATCTCCTCCTTGGTCATCTTGCGGCCAAAGGAGAAGTCGAAGCGCAGGCGCTCGGCGGTGATGTTGGAGCCCTTCTGCGCGACCTCGTCGCCCAGCACCTTGCGCAGCGCTGCGTGCAGCAGGTGCGTGGCGGTGTGCAGGCGCGCGGTCTGCTCGCTGTGGTCGGCCAGGCCGCCCTTGAAGCGCTGCTCCGCGCCGGCGTGGCTGGTCTTCTGGTGCTGCTCAAAGCGCGCGGCAAAGCCCGCCTCGTCCACGGTCAGGCCATGCTCGGCGGCCAGCTCCTTGGTCATCTCGATGGGGAAGCCATAGGTGTCGTAGAGCTTGAACGCGCTCACGCCGTCGATGACCGTGCCGCCGTCCATGCGCGCAACCATCTTGGCGAACTCCTTCTCGCCCTGGCGCAGCGTGCGCGCAAAGCGCGCCTCCTCAAGCTTGAGCTGCTCGAGCACGAAGGCCTCGTTCTGCTTGAGCTCGGGGTAGACCTCGCGGTACTGCGCGATGATCACCTTGGCAATCTCGCAGGTGAAGCCCTCGCCCATGCCCAGCTCCATGCCAAAGCGCACCGCGCGGCGGATGAGGCGGCGCAGCACGTAGCCCTGATCGACATTGGACGGAGAGACGCCGCGCGGATCGCCCAGGATCATCGTGGCTGTGCGCATGTGGTCGGCGATGATGCGGAACGCGCGCGTCGTCTGCTCGTCCGCGCCGTACGTCTTGCCCGACAGCTCCGCGATGCGCTGCAGGATGCCCGTGAAGGCGTCGGTGTCGTAGACGGTCTGCTTGCCGTTGAGCACGCAGATCGTGCGCTCCAGGCCCATGCCGGTATCCACATTCTTGTGCGCCATCGGCTCGAACGTGCCGTCGGCGTTCTTGTGATACTGCATGAACACGTCGTTCCAGATCTCCAGGTAGCGGCCGCAGCCGCACGCGGGCGAGCAGTCAGGCCCGCAGGGCGCCTTGTCGGTGATGATGAACATCTCCGTATCCGGGCCGCAGGGGCCGGTCTGGCCGGCGGGACCCCACCAGTTGTTCTCGCGCGGCAGGAAGAAGATGTGGTCGTCCTTCACGCCATTCTCGCGCCAGTAGCCGGCGGCCTCGTCGTCGCGGGGGATGCCGTTCTCCGGCTCGCCGGCAAAGACCGAGAAGGCCAGGCGGTCCGGGTCGAGCCCGAGCCACTCGGGGCTGGTCAGGAACTCCCACGACCAGGCGATGGCCTCCTTCTTGAAGTAATCGCCCAGCGACCAGTTGCCCAGCATCTCAAAGAACGTGAGGTGCGAGGCATCGCCGACCTCGTCGATATCGCCGGTGCGGATGCACTTCTGCACGTCGCACAGGCGGCTGCCGGCGGGGTGCTTCTGCCCCATCAGGTAGGGCACCAGCGGGTGCATGCCCGCAGTGGTGAACAGGACGGTCGGGTCGTTTTCAGGGATGACGGACGCGCTGGGGATGACGGCATGGCCCTTGGACTGGAAGAACCTGAGCCACATCGCGCGCAGCTCGTCGGACGTGGTGGGTCTGACGCTCATGGTTGCGGACGCTCCTTTCCAAAATCGGCAAAAAATCGGCAAACTGGGCAAAAAGCATAGAAAAGCGCCTGATCGCTCGGGGACGAACAGGCGCTGTCATTCGCGGTACCACTCCGATTGGCGCGGATGGCCGCGCCCTCTCTTGCCCGGTAACGGCGGGGAAACCCGTCCCGCCCTACTCCGTTCGGGCAGGCCGCTCGGCGGCCGCTTCCCGCGCGCGCCCGCGCCGGCCTTCCACCCTCTGCCGGCTCGCTTTGGCGTTTTGCGCGCGGTACTCTTCCGCCTCATCGCGTTTATGACTATCGGGGCCTATTATACCGCCTGCGCGGGCCGTTTGTCAAGCGCTGCGCAAAGCGCGCCCGGCTTTTGCCGGGCGCGCGTCGCGTTTGAAGCAGAACCGACGGTTACGGGTAGACCTCCTTGGGCGTGACGCCCTTGTTCTTCACGACCCAGTCGTAGGCCTTCTGGACGGCCGCCTGGTGGTCCTTGTCTTCGTCATAACTGCTGCCGCTGTCGCCGCCGTTGAGGTGGCTGCCCTTGAGGTGGATACAGAACTGGCCGCTGTAATTGTTGTTGGGCAGCGTATCGTCGCCGTGGCCCACGCCGTACATCGAGGCGCAGAACGTCTGATTGCCGATCGTCAGCAGCACCGCGCGGCGGTGATACGGGATCTTGTCCGCGCTGCTCACGCCGTACGCCTGGCACATGACGGCGGTATCCGCCGCGGTCATGGGCTCCACGTCGAAGTGGTTGCCATGGTACAGGTGCTTGACGTTCCACTGCTTTCCGCTCTGGATGTCGTAGATCGTCCCGGTCTGCGAACCCCAGGCCTTCACGATCGCGTCGCGGTACGTGAAGTAGTCGACGTTGTAGTAGGTAGTGCCGTCCAGCGTGTGATCCGGGTTCGTCGTCGCGCTGTTGTTCAGCGCGGCGTAGATGGCCGCCTGCGTCTTGGGGCCGGCGATGGCGTCCGCGTCCAGGCCATTGGCCAGCTGGAACTGGCGCACCGCCTCGGCCGTCCACAGGCCGTAGTTGCCGGAGATGGAGTACTGGGAGCCGTAGTAGCCCAGCTGGCGCAGCGCCTGCTGCAGGTTGCGCACGTCGTCGCCCTCCATGCCCCGCTTGAGCGTGCGGTAGCCGGAGCTGCCCGAACCGGAGCCGGAGCTGCCCGAGCCGGCGATCTCCTCATCAGAGACGTTCGTAGTCACGTAATCGCCATAGACCCAGTAGCCGATCTTCAGGCCGTACCAGGTCTTGCCTGCGGCGTCCGTGGTCGTGCGGATGTAGGCGAAGATCTCGCCCTTGTCCGCGGAGCGGTACACGTCCGCGTCCGTGCTGGGCTGCATGCGCAGGCGCACGCCGTCGCCCGTGATCTTGACGTAGCCGTTGACGACGACCTCGCCGCCGCCGCTCACGTTGCCGGCCAAATAATCCTCGGCCTCGGTCTTGGTGAGCACATACGCCATATCGCTGCGGATGTAGCCGGTGGAGCTGTAGCCACCCACCGTGTAGGAGATCTTGTACCAGATGTAGTTATCGTTGCTCACCGACTCCGTGATGCGGAAGTAGGTGTTGAGCGCGAGCATGGTCTTGCTCTTGTAGCTGGTCGACGGGCCGGTGCGGACGTTAACCTTGTCCTTGTTCGTACGGCCGTAGTTGCTGCGCAGCGTCGGGGTGACGATGATGCCGCTGGGGTTCTCGTCATCCACGCCGGTGATGAGCGCCTTGATCTTGTTGAGCGTTTTGGCGCCGGCCACGCCGTCGGCGTCCAGATCGTTCTTCTTCTGGAACTGGCGCACGGCCTCCTTGGTCAGGCTGCCGTAGTGGCCGCTGATCTCGCCGGAGTAGAAGCCCAGCGTGGTCAGGTCCTTCTGCAGCTGCTTGACCGCCTCGCCCTCGTCGTCCAGCTTGAGCGTGCCGGTGGTGCCGCTCGAGCTGCTGGACCCAGAGGAGGAGGAAGAGCCGCCGTTCTTGATCGCGCTGTTGATGGCGGCCAGCGTCTTGGCGCCGGCCACGCCGTCCGCATCCAGGCCGTTCTTGCGCTGGAACTGGCGCACGGCCTCCTCCGTCAGCGGGCCGTAGTTGCCCGTCACGCTGCCGCTCTCATAATAGCCCAGCGCCTTGAGGTTCTCCTGCAGCTGGCGCACCGCCGTGCCGCTGGAGCCGGACTTGAGGATGCTGGAGGTGGAGATCGTCCCACCCGAGGAGGACGAGCCGCCCGTCAGCGCGCTGGCGATGGCAGCCAGCGTCTTCGTGCCGGCGATGCCGTCGGAGTCCAGACCGTTGCGCTTCTGGAAGCGGCGTACGGCATCCTCCGTCAGCGTGCCGTAATTGCCCGTCACGCTGCCGGTGTAGAAGCCCAGCGCCTTGAGGTCCTCCTGCAGCTGGCGCACCGCCGTGCCGTTGGAGCCCGGCTTGAGCAGGCCCGAGGCGTCCGCACCGGTGCCCGAGGAGGACGAACCCAGCAGCGACTGGATCTTCGCCAACGTCTTCGTGCCGGCGATGCCGTCCGCATCCAGCCCGTACTTGCGCTGGAACTGGCGCACGGCCTCCTCCGTCAGCGTCCCGTAGTTGCCCGTCACGCTGCCGCTCTCATAGAAGCCCAGCGCCTTGAGGTTCTCCTGCAGCTTGCGGATCTCCTCGGAGGTCAGGTTCACCTTGCTGGCGGTCGACGAGGAAGAGGACGTGGTCGTGCCAAACAGCTTCGCCTGCGTCGCCGGGCCGGCGATGCCGTCCGCATACAGGCCGGCCTTCGTCTGATAGGCCTTGACCGCCGCCTCCGTCTTCTCGCCGAAGTGGCCGGTGATCTCGCCGTCATAATAGCCCAGCGCCTCCAGCTTCTGCTGCAGCCGCGTCACGGCCGAACTCTCAGACCCCAGCTGCAGATAGCCGTAGTTGTTCACGGAGCCGGAGGTCTGGTTGGAGCTGGTCTTGTCCGCGCGCGTGAACGTGCCCACGCGCTTGCTGGGCAGGTCGCCGTCCTGTACGCCGAAGTAGTTCTTGGCGTCGGCACGGCTGAGCATCTGCACATAGGTGGTGGAACCGTCGTTCTGGCACACCCAGCCCGTGGCGATGTCCCCCTCATAGTCGCGATAGCGCACGCGAATCCACGTCACGCCGCTCACGTAATCCGAGTCGAGCGCGAAAACGCACGCGCCCGAGACGATGTTATCCTCGATGGCGGCGGACATCGAAGCGGACGCGCGCACGCGCACCCGGTCGAGCGTGCGGCCGTACACATCCTCGTACCCGACCGCAGCCTGGGCGCCCACGACGAGGCAGCACGTCAGCAGCAGCCCCATCAGGACCGCTGTCCAGGCTCTTCTCTGCATTTTCTTCATCTCGGCAAAACCCCTTCTTACGTTCCTTTGGATGCAGGACGTCCGCGTGTGCATACACATCCCCCGCGTCATGTCTCAGGAGCATTATATTACGAAAATATTAATTTGTCAATTTCTTTTCGTAATACTTTTCTCGCATTTTCGAAAGAAACATGTCAGGCGCAGGGTGGATCATCAATTAAACGTCTCAAGGGAATGTTCCATTGCATCCACAGTCCGTTTTTCCACATTTTCCTCTTTTTTATTCGGCACAAAGCCGCAGAAGACGGTCTGACCCTCCTCGCTTTCCAGGGAGATGTCGCCGCCGTACTCCCGCAGGAGGCGCTGGACGATGAAAAGCCCCATGCCCTGACCGGTGCGCTTGGTGGTGAAGCCCGGGGCAAAGATGTGTGCAGCGGTCTGCGCAGGAATGGCCGGGCCGTTGTTTTTGACGGCGAAGCGGCACGCCTTGAGATCCTCGCTCAGGGCGACGACGAGCAGGGGCGCCGGGGTCTCGCGCAGGGCGTCGATGGCGTTGTCGATGAGGTTGCCCAGCACGCGGCACATCTCCCAATCCGGCATGGCCAGGTGTTTCCACGCGGCGCGGATGTCCAGCTCCATGCGGATGCCGCGCCGCTCGCAGTCGGCCAGCTTGGCCTGCAGCAGCGCGTTGACCGCCACGCTGTCGGTGCGCAGCGCCCGGTTGACGCGCTGAATGTCGCCGTATACGCGGTCCATGTAGTCGCAGGCCTCGCGGGGCTCGTTCATCTCGATGAGGCTGTAGATGACCTGGATGTGGTTCATGAAGTCGTGACGCTGGGCGCGCAGCGTGCGGTTGAGCTCCTCCATGCGCTCGCAGGTCTCGCGCAGCTCATCCGCGTGTCGGCGCACGCGCAGGCTGGTCAGCGCGGCGCCAATGTCCATCAGCGCGCCCCAGCACACGGCGAGCGCACACAGGAGGATGGCGAAGCGCAGCTCGTGCATGTCCAGCTCTGCGGGGTCGCGGTAGAGCATCACGGCCAGCAGCGCGACCGCGACGATCTGCAGCGTATTGGCGATGACCGCGCTGACCGCCGCCTTGCGCACGTCGATTCGCATGTGCATGGACGCTCTCTCCTTTAAACCTGACGATGATAAATTCCCGTTTATATCATAGCAGCTTTTGCGTTGACAGGGAAGGGGCATTTTGCTACAATGGTGCGAAATCCAAGATGCGCAATGCAAAGCGGACCATCCGTGCGTGCCAACGGCCGCCGGCTCAAAGGAGTGTGCGCCCGTGAACCTCAAAAACACCCGAAATCTCGCCATTTGCGGCCTGCTGGCCGCGCTGGTGCTGCTGGCCACCTACGTCGTCAAGCTGCCCGTGCCCGTCACCAACGGATATGTGCACCTGGGCGACGGCTTCATCTTCTTTACGGCGATGCTCACCGGGCCCGTGGGCGCGCTCTCGGCGGCCTTGGGCTCGGCGCTGGCAGATCTGATCGGCGGCTACTTCCCCTATGTGCTGCCCACGTTCCTCATCAAGGGCGCGATGGGGCTGATCGCGGGGCGCCTGGCCTCGTGCGAGGCGGGCAGGCGCGCGCGCAATCTGCCGGTCTTTCTGCTGTGCGAAGCCGTGATGATTGCGGGCTATTTTCTGTTTGAGGGCGCGCTGTACGGCGTGGGCGCCGCGCTGGGCGCGGTGATCCCCAACGTGATCCAGGGCGCGTTCGGCGCGGGCGTAGGCATGGCGCTCACGCCCGTGGCCGCGCAGCTGCGGGAATACGTGCGCTGACACGCACGCCCCGCCCGCCGCATAGGCTATATCCGGGTGATGTCCGTGAACAGAGAGGATCTGCTGGGCCTGATGGAGCTGTCGGCGGATGCGTACCTGGCGGTGCAGCCGCGCTGCCGGGGCGAGGAGATGACGTTCATCGACGATGCCAGGAGCGGCGTGCAGTGCGCGGTGCGCCGAAGGGGCGACACGCTCACCATCGCCTTTCGCGGCACGGACTCGAAGGCCGACTGGCGCAGCAACTTCCGCTTTTGCCGCAAGGCCGTGCCCTATGGCAACGCCGAATCGCCCGTGCGCGTGCACGCGGGCTTTCTTGCCGCCTACAAGTGCGATGCGGTGCGCGGGCGGCTGCACCGCATGATGACCGACTCGGTGCGCCGCGTGCGCGTGACGGGTCACTCGCGCGGGGCAGCGCTGGCCGCGCTGTGCGCGCTGGATCTGCAATATAACTTTCCCGACCGGTGCTATGAGGCCGTGCTCTTCGGCTGCCCGCGCGTGGGCAACGCCGCGTTCGCGCGCTCCTACGACCGGCGCGTGTTCATGACGATGCGCGTGGAGCAGGGCGCGGACGTGGTGTGCCATGTGCCGCCGGCGCTCCTGGGCTACCGCCACGTGGGCATGCGCTGCCGCGTGGGGCCCCGGCGGGCCTTGCCCATCTCCTTTTTGGATCACCTGCCCGGGCGGTATTACATGGCGATGTTTCGCGAGCTGCCGGGGAGCTGACGCGCGCCGTTTGCGCTTGACAAACGCCGCCGCTTCCCTTATCATAAGAGAGGTCGTTTCGCCGCCAGGACGGGCCCGGCAAGCCCCGAGCGGCGAAAGACGGACAACGAGCGGACGGCCGGGGGCCGTCAACAAGGGTGGAACCGCGGAAGGAAACTTTCGTCCCTTGGCGCAGCGGGGTGAACCGCGCGTCCAACGGGCGTTTCCTTCCGCTTTTTGTGTCCTCTGCGTCATCCAAATTCTGCATTACGGGAGGGTTTTTCGATGGAAAAGACGATGGACAAGATCGTCGCGCTGTGCAAAAACCGCGGCTTCGTCTTCCCCGGCTCCGAGATCTACGGCGGGCTTTCCAACACCTGGGACTACGGCCCGCTGGGCGTGGAGTTCAAGAACAACGTCAAGCGCGCCTGGTGGAAGAAGTTCGTGCAGGAGAGCCGGTACAACACCGGGCTGGACTGCGCCATCCTCATGAACCGCGAGGTGTGGGTCGCCTCCGGCCACGTGGGCGGCTTCAACGACCCGCTGATGGACTGCAAGGCCTGCAAGGCGCGCTTTCGCGCGGACAAGCTGATCGAGGATTTCACACACGGCGAGCAGACCGGCGACGGCTGGACGAACGCGGAGCTGGAGCAGTACATCGCCGAGCATGACATCGTCTGCCCGGTGTGCGGCAAGAAGGACTTCACCGGCATCCGTCAGTTCAACCTGATGTTCAAGACGCATCAGGGCGTCACCGAAAACGCCTCTACCGAGATCTACCTGCGCCCCGAGACTGCGCAGGGCATCTTCGTCAACTTCCAGAACGTCATGCGCACCACGCGCAAGAAGCTGCCCGCCGGCATCGCGCAGATCGGCAAGTCCTTCCGCAACGAGATCACGCCCGGCAACTTCATCTTCCGCGTGCGCGAGTTCGAGCAGATGGAGCTGGAGTTCTTCTGCAAGCCCGGCGAGGACCTGGAGTGGTTCAACTACTGGCGCGCCTTCTGCCGCGACTGGCTGCTCGGCCTGGGCCTGAAGGAGGAAAACCTGCGCCTGCGTGACCACGAGCCGGAGAAGCTGGCGTTCTATTCCAAGGCCACGACGGACTTCGAGTACCTGTTCCCGTTCGGCTGGGGCGAGCTGTGGGGCATCGCCGACCGCACCGACTACGACCTGACGCAGCACGCGCAGCACTCCGGCAAGTCCATGGAGTACCTGGACCCGGTGACGAACGAGAAGTATGTGCCCTACTGCGTCGAGCCCTCGCTGGGCGTGGAGCGCGCGTTCCTGGCGTTCCTGTGCGACGCCTACGACGAGGAGGCGCTCGAGGGCGGCGACAGCCGCGTCGTGCTGCACCTGCACCCGGCGCTGGCGCCGTTCAAGTGCGCGGTGCTGCCGCTGCAGAAGAACAAGCTCGGCGGCCTGGCCACCCAGATCTATGAAAAGCTTGCCTCGCGCTTCATGGTCGACTATGACGAGACCGGCTCCATCGGCAAGCGCTACCGCCGCCAGGACGAGATCGGCACGCCCATGTGCGTGACCGTCGACTTCGATACGCAGGAGAAGGGCATCGTCACCGTGCGCGACCGCGACACCATGCAGCAGGATCACGTACATGTGGACGACCTGGCCGCCTACATCGAGCAGAAGATCGCGTACTGAGTCCAAACATCAGCGGCCCCCGTCCTTTCGGACGGGGGCCGCTTGCGTTACAGGATGACCTGCGCGTCGAAGAACCGCTCCTGAAAGCGCGTCTGCGCCCGGATCTCCTCCGCGGTGAGGAGAAGCCCCGGCGGCGCGACAACCCACTTGTCCTCCACGTCGTCCCGCCGGTGAATGACGGCGGCGACCACGCCGGTGAACGTGCGCACGGGCGCGTCCACGCCCAGGATGTACGCGTCCTGCTCCTCGCCATCCGGCGCCGCCACGCCCTGCACATACCCGTAGTTCACGGGATAGTACAGGCCGGCGTGCCTGGGATGATACGTGCCCATCGGCCGGTCCACCGTGACGGTGACCGTGCGTCCGAGCCATGTCAGGTCCGGGCGTTCCATGGCGTTCCTCCTCTTTGGCCTACAGGTAGCAGCGCATCGAGCGCTCGATCCAGTAGGTGTATTCGGTGTTCGGGTTGCGCCCCTCCAGCGCCCGGAGACGCCGGTACATCGGCAGGCCGTCGCCCACGTCGTGCCACAGGTCCGCAAACGCAAAGTCGAACCCGTCGTCCGCACCGCGCGCGCCGGCAAACGCAAAGGCGTCGCCCTGCACGATGCGGATCTTTTCCCCGCACCCCAGCTGCGGCAGGATGCAGCGCCGGAAGAGCGCGATCACGTCCGCGCTCTGCTCCACGACCGTGACCGACTCGACCTCCGCCTTGCTCGCCGCGCCATGGGTGAAGTAGCCCAGGCCCAGCCCGTAGGTCAGCACGCGGCCGCGCGCCCGGGCGATGGGCTCCCGCATGGTGGCGATCTCGTTGGGCGTGACGGTCATCCACTCGCGACCGCCTTCCAGGATGGCGGGATACGTGAACGCGCGCTGAAAAAAGCCGATCTGCGGGATCATCCGCCCGTCCTCCAGGCACACGATGTCGTCGCACACGAACGCCTCGCACGGCGCGATGCGCCCCTGGCGCAGCACGCACCGGCCCTGCCGCGCCTCCTGCACGCGCACGCGCCGGTAATACGCGTCGGCCTCGAACGCAGCCGGGTCCAGCGCGCGCACCATGTGCGGAAAATAGCGGTGGTACAGCGCCCGATCCTCCGGCCGCGCCTCCACGTCCAGTCCCACGGCGGCGGCCAGCAGCAGCGCAAACGCCTCCTGCGCGCCGACGCCGCACTCCTGCGTCAGCGTTTGCACCTCCTCGGGGCGGATGAAGTCCGGTGCCTCGTTCAGAAAGCGGCTCATCAGCCGCAGGATGCGCCCGTTTTCCTCGTCGATGCGCGTCATGGCGCCGCCTCCGTTCCCGTGGGCATCTCGATCACCGGCAGCCCCAGGGCCTGCGCCTCGTCGCGGCTGTGCGTGACCAGCACGGTCGTGCGCCCCGGCATGCATGCGGCGATCAGCTCGAGCATGCGCAGGCGCGTGGCCTCATCCAGCTCCTTGAGCGGCTCGTCCAGCACGAGCAGGTCGCCGCCGAACATCAGCGCGCGGGCCAGCGCCGCGCGCCGGCGCATGCCGCCGGACAGCTCCGCGGGCAGCTTGCCTCCCGCATCCGCAAGCCCCACGCGCGCCAGCCACGCGCGCGCCTCCTCCAGTCCCGCGCGCGCGGCGAGCGCGAGGTTCTTCTCCACGCTGTACCAGGGCAGCAGCCGGTCCTCCTGAAACTGGCAGGCGATGCGAAGTCCCGACATGCCGCGCAACTCGCCCGCGTCGGGCGACTCCAGCCCGCACAGCAGGCGCAGCGCCGTCGTCTTGCCGGAGCCCGACGGGCCA
>CALVNS010000030.1 GCA_944349855.1 uncultured Eubacteriales bacterium
CGGTGAGCGGCAGCGTGAAGAACGTGGCCGATGGCACGGTGACGAACGAAGTCGTCATGGTGACGGTGACGAACGGCGCGCAGGACGTGACGAGCGCGTATGCCATCACGAAGAACAACGGCGGTCTGAAGATCACGCCGCGGCCGGTGACGGTGACGGCGAAGGATCAGGCGTTTACGTATGACGGCGCGGCGCACAGCTGGCCGGAGTACGGTGTGAGCGGCCTGGTGGGCGAAGACGCGCTGACGGCGACGGTGAGCGGGAGCATCACGTACCCGAGCGAGAGCCCGGTGGATAACGTGGTGACGGATCACACGTTCACGGCAGGCGACGAGCGCAACTACCGCGTGAGCTACGTAAGCGGCAAGCTGACGATGACGTACGGCGAGCCGGTTGCGGTGACGGTGACGGCGGCGACGAACGACTGGACGTACGACGGCATGGCGCACAGCGACGGGAGCTACACGGTGCAGGTGGGCGACGGCGAGCCGGTGAAGATCGCGGCTGGCGGGAGCCACACGCTTGCGAACGGCGACGTGCTGACGGCGACGGTGAGCGGCAGCGTGACGAACGTGGCCGATGGCACGGTGACGAACGAAGTCGTGACGGTGACGGTGACGAACGGCGCGCAGGACGTGACGAGCGCGTATACCATCACGGAGAACGACGGCGGTCTGAAGATCAACCCGCGGCCGGTGACGGTCATTGCCGTGTCGGATCAGAAGGTGTACGACGGCACGCCGCTGGCGAATGCGGCCTATGCGGTGCTGGACGGCGGGTATGATACGCTGGAAGAAGTGGCCGCTGCTGGCGTGACGCCTTCGTACACGACGAAACCGAAGGAAGTCGTGACGGGCGAAGCGATCACGGCTGTGATCAAGGGCACGCAGACCCTGGTGGGCAGCAGCCAGAACACGATCGAGTCGGTCGATGTCGATGTGCAGGATCCGAAGAACTACGAGATCTACCGGATCAACGGCACGCTGACGGTGACGTCCGTCAATCCCTTCATCCCCGAGAAGACGACGCCCCCCGTTCAGAGCGATTATGAGCTCGGCGATGAGATTCCGTTCACCATCACGGTGCGGAACATCACGATGAACGATCTGAAGAACGTTGAGGTGGAAGACCTGACGGCTGAGCTCGTCGAGGGTACTGGCTACAGCCTGACGAATGCGCATCACGCGGTCATCGCGAGCATCCCGGCGGGCGGCAGTGTGGACGTGAAGGCGATCCATACGGTGACGTCCGACGACATTCTGGCCGGTACGTATGAGAACGTCGCGACCGTGAAGGCCGATGACAAGGTGCTGGACGCGACGGCAACCGTGACCGACATCGATCCGATTGATGGAACCTTGTCGGTGGCGAAGACGTCTGACGTGGCGGTCACGGCCAGCGAAGGCGACACGATCACCTACACGATCACGGTGACGAACACGGGCAATGTGCCGCTGAAGAACGTGGTTGTGGAAGAGCTGGCGGGCGTGACGTTCGCGGCTGGCAACGGCTACACGCCCAATGGCGAAACCGCGACGATTGCAGAACTGGCTGTGGGCGCCGAGGTCGCGCTGACGGCGACGTACACGGTGACGGCGGCGGATGTCGAGGCGGGCTACGTGCACAACGTGGTCGTGGCGACGGCGGACCAGCCGGACGATGAGAATCCGGATCAGCCGGAAGATCAGGCTGAGACGTATGATCCGACCGACCCGGTGAAGGAAGCGAGCACGCCGGGCGAGGTGTCCGTGGGTGACGAGCTGACCTACACGATTCACTACTTCAACCATGAAGCGCAGGCGGCGACGGTGACGATCACGGATACGCTCGACGAGGGCGTGGACTTCGTGAGCGCCAGCGAGAATGGAACCGAAGCCAACGGCGTGGTGACGTGGACGATTGACCAGGTGCCGGCGCACACGGGCGGCAGCGTGACGCTGACGGTCCGGGTGAACGAACGGGCAAAGGTCCAGAGCGCAGACGAGACGGAAGCGGGCGTGGACAACGCGGCGACCGTAAGCGTCGGCGAACGGGTGGAGCAGACGAACGAAGTGCGCAACCCGCTGAAGGACGACGACCCGACGGAGCCGGACAAGACGGTGGAAGAGACCGGTCTGACGGTCTATGCAGACGGCCGGATGGTCGATGTGGGCGATGAGATCACCTACGAGATCAAGTGGACGAACCACCTGAACCATGCGGCGACGGTGACGGTCACGGATGTGCTGGACGAGGCGCTGACGTTCGTGTCGGCAGACCATGAGGGCCAGCACGAGAACGGCACGGTGACGTGGACGATTGAGGCGGACGCGTACGAGTCGGGCACGGTGAGCGTGACCGTTCAGGTGAACGACAAGGCGCTGGATGGCACGCCTTCGCCGGTCGTGGAGAACCAGGCGACGGTGCAGATCGAGCACGAGCCTTCGCAGACGACCGATCCGGTGCCGGTGACGGTTTCGAACCCGAGCATCCGGGTGGAGAAGGCCATCACCAATGATCAGCAGTTCGCGCTGAACGGCGAGATTGAGTATCGAGTCGTGGTGACGAACGACGGCAACCTCACGCTGACGAACATCGTGTTTGAGGATGCGCTGTTTGATACGGCGAGCGAAACGCTGCCGGCAGGCGCGGCGCTGGTGGAAGGCCAGATCGTGATCGCGGCGCTTGCGCCGCAGGCGAGCATCACCTTCACCTACAGCCACCAGGTGACGTCCGACGACCTCCTGGCGGGCGCGGTGGTGAACACGGCGACGGCGACGGCGGTCGACCCGACCGACCCGGACAAGGAAGTCACGGATGAGGACACGGCGACGGCCGACAACCTGGCGGATGTCGACGTGACGCTGTCGGTGGCGAAGACGTCCGATGTGACCGGCTCCGCAGTGCTGGGCCAGACGATCACCTACACCATCACCGTGACGAATACGGGCAACGTGCCGTATGAGAACGTGGTCGTGACCGAGCAGCTGACAGGCGCGCAGATCATTGCGCCGGTTGACGGCTCCTATACGGTCAATGATCAGGGCCAGGCGGTTATCGCCAACCTGGGCGTGAACGATGCGGTGAACGTCACCGCGACGTACACGGTGACCGAGGCGGATGTCACGAATGGTTCGATCCGGAACACCGTGACGGCGCAGGGCAATCCGATCAACACGCCGGACGGTAAAAAGACCCCGGCGGGCGGCGACAAGCGCACCGACGAGACGCGCCCGACCACGCTGCGCATTCAGAAGGTCCTGATCGACCAGACGAAGCTGGCGCAGACCCCGGACTTCACCTTCGACATCTACGAGGTGACGGCTGGAACGACTGACAAGCCGACCGGAACGCCGTACACGACGGTGACCGCGACGGCGAACCCGAACGGCGGCTATGACGTCGTCACGACGAGCCGCACGCTGGAGATCGGTAAGACCTATGCCATCGTCGAGCGGGTCGGCACGGTCGGCGCGCAGAGCGCATACACCGTGCAGATCGAGGGCGCGGCTGCGCCGGAGGGCTGGGCGACGTTCACGATGGAGGAAGGCCTGAAGGTCACCGTCACCAACACGCGCAAGCTGCTGGACGGCGACGGCGAGCTGACTGTGACCAAGGTCTGGGTGGACGATGACGACGCCGATGGTACGCGCGTGCCCGTCACCTTCAACCTGATGGCCAATGGCACTGAGGCGCTCGACGCGCAGGGCAACCCGATCAGCGTGACGCTGAGCTGGACGGCAACGATTACGGACCTGCCGGAGACCGACCTGGAGGGCAAACCGATCGCCTACAGCGTGATCGAGGCCAACCTGAATGCGAACGGCCAGCTGCAGGGCAACGGCGCGCTCTACGACGTGAAGTACCTGAATGCAACCACCGTTGAGAACAGCCTGTCTGCGAACAACGAGACGGCGCTGTCCCTGACGAAGACCTGGATGGACGCGGCCCGCGCGACGGAGCGGCCCAAGACGCTCGAGGTGACCGTCACGGCCAGCTATCCGACCGTGCGCGGCGGAGCAGCCCAGGCCTTTGCACAGACCTACACCCTGACGGACGCGCCGGAGACGATGAGCGACGTGCTCTACACGGTCGACGCCAGCGGCGACGTCTGGACGGCGACGATCGACGGCCTGCGCAAGTATGACGCGGACGGCAAGGCGATCGCCTACACGGTGACCGAGACGGTCCCGCAGTACTACGCGGCGGACAACGGCGGCGTGTTTGCGGTGGATTCCGCCGACCGCTATGCCTACAGCCTGACCAACACCCTGCAGACGGCCGCCCTCACCATCGACAAGACGGTGACGGACGAAACCGGCGAGCAGACGGCGGCGTTCCTCTACGACGTGTATGAGGCCGGCGCGACGGATCCGTACCTGACGGATGTGGCGGTTACGATCGACCCGCTGACCGGCGAAGGCACGCTGACGCTGGACGCGCAGACGCTGCCGGCGGGCAAGGCGCTCCTGGTGGGCGTCACCTACACGGTCGTCGAGCAGAACACCGGCGCGTGGAACGTGACGCCCGGCACGGCCGAGATCATGCTGACGCTGGATGCGGACGGCACGAAGAATGTGGCGGCGTTCGACAACGAGCGCAAGCTGTACAACGAGCCGACCCCGGGTCCGAGCGATCCCGCCCCGACGGCGACCCCGACCGCGCGTCCGACCCCGGTCCCGACGCCGGACCTGACGCCGGTGCCCGGCGCGACGCCGACCCCGGTTCCGACGGCTTCCCCGACGCCGAGCGCGGCGCCTACGCCGGTACCGGTTCCGCAGCTGGAGCTTGGACAGATCTTCGTCTACAAGACCTGGCTCTACGATGCGAACGACGCGTACGGCACGCGTCCGCAGGGCATTGACATCGCGCTGACCCGCAGCACCGACGGTGTTGACTGGCAGCCGGTCGAGACCCTGACCCTGAATGCGGCGAACGGCTGGTCCGGCATCTTCGGCGAGACGAACAAGCTGCCGATGACCGATGCGGACGGCAACGCGTACACCTACCGCCTGACCGAGACGAACGTGCCGGCCAACTACACGGTCTGGCAGCAGACGATCGACACGGTCGGCCGCGGCGGCGAACCGGTCGTCATCGAGTTCACCAATGCGCTGGATGAGGCGGAGCTGACCATCCGCAAGACGGTTGAGGACACGAGCGACAGCGCGGTGATGCCCAACAGCTTCACCTACCGCATCTACGAGGGCAACAGCGGCCTGTACCGCACGGAGGTTGTGCCGGTCACCTACGACGCAAACGGCGTTGGCACTGGCAGCTACACCGTCACGGGCCTGAAGGCCGGCGTGACCTACACCGTCGAAGAGCAGGGCGCGAGCCCGTGGACCGTCTCGCCCGCACAGAGCGTGACGGTGGTCGCGGGAGTCGATGCCGAGGCGGCGTTCACCAACACCCGCAGAGGCTTCAACGACAACACGCCCGACCCGAACGCGACCCCGACCCCGACGCCCGTGCCGACCGCTACGGTGCCCGCTACGCCGACGCCGTCGCTCGATCCGGGCGCGACCCCGACGCCCGTGCCGACGGCCGAGCCCACGCCCACGCCCACGCCTACGCCCGCGCCGACCCCGGTGGTCAGCGATCCGCAGGGCAAGATCGGCGTGGTGAAGGAATGGCGCGACGAGCCGCTGAACCCGGCCGAGATCAGCCGCCCGGCGGCCATCGAGGTGACGCTCACTGGTGAGAGCGGTGTCGACGAATACCGCATCCAGAAGAGCGCGACCCTGACGGAGGCCGGTAACTGGCAGTACGTCTTTGAGAATCTGCCGGCGGAGGACATCGCGGGCAATCCCTACACCTACACCATTACGGAGGCCGACCAGGGCAATTACGTCGCGCAGGTGCCTGTGGCCGTCGCGCCCAAGCCCGGCCAGGATGAACTGTCCGTGGTGCGCCTGTTCAACAGCCTGAAGACTTCCAGCCTCACGATCCACAAGACGACCGTGGATCCGTCCACGGACATCTACCCGTCGCAGTTCACGTTCCACGTCTACGAGGGCGTGCAGGCGGCGGATGACGGATCGGCTCCCTACACGACGGTCTCCGTGCCGCGCAACGGCTCGGCTACTGTCGAAGGATTCAAGATCGGCGCGACCTACACGGTCTTTGAGGTGGACCATGCGGCCTTCGTGAAGAACGAGCCGCAGACCGTCACCATCGCCGCCGACGGCTCCGCCAGCGTCAGCTTCACCAACGAGCGCATTCTCGTGGGCGATGAGGACGACGACAACGAGCAGGATCCGAACGAGCCGGCACTCGGCGTGCTGTCCGGCACGAAGACCTGGGTCGACGCGAATAACGCCTACGCGACCCGCCCGGCCAGCATCACGGTCAACCTGATGCGCGGCATCCCCGGCCAGGCGCCGACGGTATACGCCTCGCAGGTGGTCCGTGCCAACCCGCAGGGCGACTGGATCTACACCTTCACGAACCTGCCCAAGTACGATCAGAACGGCGTTCAGTACGTCTACTCTGTGACGGAGGAAGCGGTCGCGGGCTACACGCCGGAGTACAACGGCATGAACATCGTCAACCGCGCGGACAACGAGATCAGCTACACCGCCTATAAGGTCTGGGTCGACGATCCCGACGCGCGCCACCCGACGATCACCATCCGTCTGTACCAGAACGGCAATGAGATCCGTACGGCGCAGCTGGAGAACGGCGTGCTCACGCACACGTTCACGGGCCTGCCGATGTACGACCCGGCGACGGACATCGCCTACCGCTACACGATCCGGGAGGATGACCTGACCGATTACGACTGGGTCATCATCGACAACGTGGTGTACAACTACGAAGTGGATCGCGGACCCGGCCTGGTGACGCTTGAAGACACGGCTGTGCCGCTTGGCTTCGGCGGAACGATCATGAACGTGGGCGACTGCTTCGAGTAAGCGCCTCAAGCGAACTTGCCCGTTGGCCCGGACGGCTCAGACCGTCCGGGCTCTCGGGCACTCTTGAAAGAAAGCGAGGGACGATCCGTGAAGAAACTTCTCACCCTTTGGCTGGCGGCCCTGCTGTTGGCCCTGCCGTGCATGGGCGTGCTGGCGCAAGAGATCGCGCCCGCCACGTCCGGAGAGGCGCTTGAGCCGCAGGCGGATTACACCCATCTGGTCGTCGGCTCCACCACACAGATGAGCGGCAACTTCCTGGGCGACATCTGGGGCAACAACACCGCCGACATCGACGTGCGTACGCTCGTGCATGGCTACGATGTGGTGGCCTGGACGCAGGAGTCCATGTACACCATCAATCCCACCGTCGTACAGACCACCTCCGTCTATGATGACCCGGATGGCAACCGGACCTATGTGCTCGAGCTGCAAAGAGGGCTCATGTATAACGACGGCAGCCCGATCACTGCACAGGACTACGTGTTTGCCCTGCTGCTGCGTGGCGCGCCGCAGACCCGCGAGATCGGCGGCGACACGGCCGGCGTCTCGCATATCCTGGGCTCCGACGAATTCGTCGAGGGCGAAACTCCGTACTTTGAGGGCGTCCGCTTCCTGAACAACTACGCATTCTCCATCACGATCAAGGCGGACTACCTGCCCTTCTTCTACGAGCTGACAATGCTCAGCACCACGCCCTTCCCCATTGACGTCATCGCCCCGGGCTGCGTCGTGCGCGACGATGGCTACGGCGCCTATATCGCCAATGAGGACGAGACGGTCGAGGAGCCCATCTTCACCGCGCCGCTGCTGCAGCAGACGCTGCTCGCGCCCGGCACGGGCTATGTGTCGCACCCGACGGTCTCCAGCGGCCCCTACCGGCTCGTCAGCTATGACGAGACCGCGCATGTCGCCTCGTTTGAACTCAACGAGTACTTCCGCGGCAACTATGAGGGGCAGCGGCCCACCATTCCGCAGATCGAGTTCCGCGCCGTCAGCAATGACGAGGCGATCGACCTGCTGCTCGCGGGCGAGATTGACCTGCTGAACAAGGGCACTGACAGCGAGCTGATCGCCCAGGGCATGGAGCAGTTCGCGCTGGACGCCATCAACTCCCAGAACTATCCGCGCACGGGCCTGGGCTTCATCAGCTTCGCCTGCGAACAGGGCCCCGCTCAGTTCGAGGCCGTGCGCAAGGCCATCGCTTATGCGCTGGATCGCGATGCGTTTACAAGCGACTTTACCGGCACCTATGGCCAGAGCGTCGACGGCTATTATGGCTTCGGCCAGTGGATGGTCCAGATGGTCAACGGCACGCTCTCGCACCTGGCCGAGGGAGAGACGGAAACGCCGGAGGAGGCTGCCGCCTGGGACGCGCTGTCCCTGGAGGGACTGGAACACTACGTCAAGGATCTGGACGCGGCGCAGGCGCTGCTCGTGGCTGATGGCTGGACGCTCAACGCCCAGGGCGAGGCCTATGACGCCGCCGTGGACGCCGTGCGCTACAAGGACGTGGACGGCACGCTGATGCCGCTCTCCCTGAAGTGGGCCAAGCTTGCGGACAACCGCGCGGCCGACCTGCTGGAGGAGGCGCTCGTGGAGCCGCTGGCCTCGATCGGCATGGAGATCGTCGTCGAAGAGGTGACGTTTGACACGCTGCTGCGCCATTACTACCGTCAGGATCCGCGCACCTACGACATGTTCTACCTGGCGACGAACTTCGTGCTCGTGTTCGATCCCTATATGACCTACGGCGACGAGACGGAGTACAACGGCGCGCTGGTGAACACGACCGGCTATGAGGACCCGATTCTGCAAAAGCTGGCGCTCGACATGCGCCAGACCGAGGTGGGCGACTACCTGAGCTACTGCCAGAAGTGGGTCGCCTTCCAGGAATACTGGAACAGCGTGCTGCCGGCGATCCCGCTGTACAGCAACGTATACTTCGACTTCTATACGAACGACCTGCAGGACTATGCGGCCAACAGCAACCAGACCTGGGCCGACGCCATCCTGTACGCATGGCTGGGCGAGCCGGTTGAAGAGCCGGAGATGGTTCAGCAGGGCGACGTGGACGTCGAGGACATCCTCATCATACCCTGAACGGCGCGGCGGCGCCGTGGACATAAAATGGGATCAAAACCGGGATCCCAAAAAGGAGGGGCGGCGGCCCCTCCTTTTTGCTTTTGCATGCGGGCGGATTTCGCGCAAAAATCAGCGCCTGGGGATTGTGCGCACGCAGGGCGCGTGTTATAATAATCGAGGATAACCTCATAACCTCTTCAGGGCAGGGTGAAATTCCCGATCGGCGGTACAGTCCGCGGGCGCCGCGCGCGCAGAATTGGTGTGATTCCAATACCGACAGTGACAGTCTGGATGAGAGAAGAGCGGCTTTGCTTTGCGATCAGCACCTGAAGGGGCGCTCCCTTTTGGGTGTTTCTTTATGGCTGTGGGCGGCGACATGCCGCTCCAAGCGTCAAGCACAAGGAGTCAATCATGGATCAAAGCGATAAGATCGTCGTACAGGGTGTATGCTATACCTATCAGGACGCGCCGGACGCCGCCCTGTGCGGCGTGGATTTGAGCGTGCACGCGGGGGAGTTCCTCGCCGTGCTTGGCCATAACGGATCGGGTAAGTCCACGCTTGCCAAGCTGATGAACGCGCTGTACGTGCCCACGGAGGGACACATCTGGGTCGTGGGGATGGATACGCGCAACGATGCGCTCGTGTACGATATCCGTCAGCACGCGGGCATGGTCTTCCAAAATCCGGACAACCAGCTCGTCGCCACTGTCGTGGAGGAGGACGTCGCCTTTGGCATGGAGAACATCGGCGTGCCGCCCGCCCAGATGCGCATCCGCGTGGATGAGGCGCTGCGCGCGGTGAACATGCAGGACTTTCGCACCGCCGCGCCGCACATGCTCTCGGGCGGCCAGAAGCAGCGCGTGGCGATCGCGGGCGTGCTGGCCATGCAGCCGGATGTGATCATCCTGGACGAGTCGACCGCCATGCTCGACCCTGCGGGCCGTCGCGAGGTGCTCCAAACGGTGCGCCGTCTGCAGCGCGAGAAGGGCATTACGATCGTGTGGATTACGCACTACATGGACGAGGCGGCGCAGGCCGATCGCGTGATCGTCATGAACGAGGGCCGCATTGCGCTCAGCGGCACGCCGCGCGAGGTCTTCCCGCAGGTGGAGCGCCTGCGCGAACTGCGCCTGGATGTGCCGCCGATGACGGAGCTGGCGCACGATCTGGCCGCGGCAGGCGTGCCCGTGCGCGCGGATGTGCTGACCGTGGAGGAGATGGTGGAGGAAGTATGTCGATTGTCATCGAAAACCTGACGCATACCTACATGCCCGGGAGTCCCTTTCAGGCGACGGCCATTCACGGCGTGAGCCTGACGATCCGGGACGGCGAGTTCATCGGCCTCATCGGCCATACGGGCAGCGGCAAGTCCACGCTCATCCAACACCTCAACGGCCTGCTGCGTCCCTCGTCCGGCCGCGTGCTGATCGACGGCAAGGACCTGTTCGCCAAGGATACCGACAAGCGCGAGGCGCGCCGCAAGGTCGGTCTCGTGTTTCAATATCCGGAAAACCAGCTCTTCGAGGAGACCGTCGCCGCGGACATCGCGTTCGGGCCCAAGAACCTCGGCCTCTCACCGGAGGAGGTCGACGCGCGCGTGCGCGACGCCTGCGCGCAGGTGCGCCTGGACTACGATACGTTCAAGGACCGCTCGGTCTTCGAGCTGTCCGGCGGGCAGATGCGCCGCGCGGCGATCGCGGGCGTGCTGGCCATGCAGCCGCAGACGCTCATCCTGGACGAGCCCTGCGCCGGCCTCGACCCGCGCGGTCGGGACGAGATCCTCGGCCTGGTGCGCGAGCTGCACCAGACGCGCGGCACGACTGTCGTCATGGTCTCGCACAGCATGGATGACGTCGCCGCGCTCGTCGGCCGCGTCATCGTCATGAACAGGGGACAGGTCGCCATGGATGGCACGCCGCGCGAGGTCTTCCGGCAGGGAGAAGCGCTGCGCGCCATGGGCCTGGATGTGCCAGAGGCCGCCCGGCTGGCCGCACGACTGCGCGAAAAGGGCTTCGATGTGCCACAGGATGCTTACCTGCACGGCGAGCTCCTGGAGGCCGTCAAGCGCATTGTGGGAGGCGCCCATGCTTAAGAACATCACCCTTGGCCAATATTACCCCGGCAACTCGCCCGTGCATCGCATGGATCCGCGCATGAAGATCTACCTGACGATCGCCTATATCGTGGCGGTGTTCCTCGTCAAGGACCTGCTGGGCTATGCGCTGGCGTTTCTGTTTCTGCTGTTCATGGCCCGCATCGCACAGATCAACCTGGGCTTTTTGATGCGCGGCATCAAGGCGCTGCGCGTCATCGTGGCCTTTACGTTCATCATCAACCTCTTCTTCTCCGCGGGCGATACGCCGTTGGTGAGCTGGGGCGTCCTGCGCATCACGCGCGAGGGCCTGCAAAATGCGGTCTTCTTTTCGCTGCGGCTCGTCTTTCTGGTGATGGGCACATCCATGCTGACGTTGACCACATCGCCCGTCGTGCTCACCGACGGCCTGGAGCGCATGATGCGCCCGCTGGCGCGCCTGCACTTTCCCGCGCACGAGCTGGCCATGATGATGACCATCGCCCTGCGCTTCATCCCCACGCTGCTGGAGGAGGCCGACAAGATCATGAAGGCGCAGATGGCCCGCGGCGCAGACCTTGAGAGCGGCAACCTGCTCGCCCGTGCGCGCGCGATGGTGCCGCTGCTGGTGCCGCTGTTTGTCGGCGCGTTCCGCCGCGCGACGGAGCTGGCCATGGCCATGGAGGCGCGCTGCTACCGCGGCGGCGCACACCGCACCCGCATGAAGGAGCTGGGCTATACGCGCCTGGACTTTGCGGCGCTGGGCATCATGGCGGCGTTCATCGCGCTGATCGTCGTGCAGGGGGCGTTTGTGCATGTCGGGCTGTGAGGCGCGGCGCATCCGCCTGATCCTGGAGTACGACGGCACGAACTACTCGGGCTGGCAGCGCCAGATCAACGCGCCGAGCGTGCAGCAGACGCTGGAAGAGACGCTGCAGCGTCTGCTGGGCGTGCCGGTGACCGTGACGGGCTCCAGCCGCACGGACGCGGGCGTGCATGCGCTCGGGCAGAACGTCCACTTCGACACGACCTCGCGCATTCCGGGCGATAAGTTTGCCTTTGCGCTCAACACCATGCTGCCGGATGACATCCGCGTGCGCGCCTCGATGGACGTCGCGCCGGACTTTCACGCGCGCTTTTCGGCCACGGGCAAGGTGTACCGATACGCGATTCAGAACACGCGCCATGCGCCGGCCATCGATCGGCTGACGCACGCACACGTGCCGCTGCCGCTGGATGTGGAGAGGATGCACGCGGCGGCGCAGGCGATGGTCGGCCGGCACGACTTCGCGGCGTTTGCGGCGGCAGGATCGGTCGCCAAGGACACGCGCCGAACGATCTACCGCGTGCAGGCGGCGCGGCAGGGCGAGCGCGTATACCTGCTCGTGCATGGCGACGGATTTCTATACAACATGGTGCGCATCCTCGCGGGCACGCTGATCGCCATCGGCAACGGCAAGCTCGCGCCGGATGCGATCGCGCGCGCGATTGAGAGCGGCGACCGGCTGGACCTGGGCATGACCGCGCCGGCGCGCGGGCTGACGCTGCTGCGCGTGTTTTACGGCGACGACGCGGAGGCAGCGGGCTATTTTGCATAGCGTCGCCGCCGCCTTTCCCCCGTAAGGGGGCTTTCTTTATGCCCCCGCGCCGTGCTATAATAGGAGAATCCCTGCATAGACTGGCAGCGAAGTGTCAACTATGGAGGGGAGCAGGGTGAAGGACTATATCGAAGCGCGCGTGCTGCGCGTGGCGCAGTACATCGTGCAGACGGGGGATACCGTCCGCCAGGCGGCGAAGGTCTTCCACGTCTCCAAGTCGACCGTGCATAAAGATTTGGACGAACGCCTGCCGGAGCTCGACGCCGCGCTGCACCGGCTCGCACAGGCGGTGCTCCTCAAAAACAAGGCCGAGCGCCATCTGCGCGGCGGCGAGGCGACGCGCGAAAAGTACAGCGAACGGCGCAAGGCGGCCACGACGTGATACCAAAGGAGAGAGTGCGATGTTTGGTTCGGATGATATTGCCATCGACCTGGGCACGGCGACGGTGCTGTGCGTCATCAAGGGCAAGGGGATCGTACTGCGCGAGCCCGCGGTCGTGGCGGTGGACAGGGCCACGCGCAACATCCTCGCCGTGGGCGAGGACGCGCAGCGCATGATGGGCCGCACGCCGTCGGGCATTCTCGCGCTGCGTCCGCTCAAGGAGGGCGTCATTGGCGATTACGAGCTGACGGAGAAGATGCTGCGCTATTTCATGCGCAAGGTGGTGGGCAAGCGCGCGCTGTTTCGTCCGCGCACGGTCGTGTGCGTGCCGGGCGGTGTGACCGAGTTTGAGCGCCGGTCGATGATCGACATCCTGCTCGATGCGGGCGCGCGCAAGGCGCAGTTGGTCGACGAGCCGCTGGCGGCGGCAGTCGGCGCGGGCCTGGACGTCACGCAGGCCTACGGGACGATGGTGCTGGACGTGGGCGGCGGCACGGCAGACCTGGCCGTGCTCTCCCTGGGCCGTGTGATCGTGGGCAACACGATCAAGATCGCGGGCGACCGGTTCGATGAGGCGATCACCCGCTACGTGCGGCGCAAGCACAACCTGATGATCGGCGAGCGCACGGCCGAGGAACTGAAGGTCACCATTGGCGCGGCGATGACGCGCGGCGACAAGCTGACGATGGAGGCCACGGGCCGCAGCCTGATCACCGGCCTGCCCAAGACGATCGCCCTGGGCTCGGACGAGATGGTGGAGGCGCTGGATGAACCGCTGCAGGAGTTCATCGAAAACGTGCACGCGCTGCTGGAGCGCACGCCGCCGGAGCTGGCCGCCGACGTCTTCGAGCGCGGCATCACCATGACGGGCGGCGCTTCGCAGCTGTTTGGGCTGGATCAATACATCTCCAAGTATCTCAAGGTCGCCTGCCGCGTCGCCGAGGATCCGGAGGGCTGCGTGGCCCTGGGGATGGCGCGCATGCTCGAAGATCAGGATGCCCTGGGCAGTCTGATTGGCGAGGGAAAACGCAGATAAAAAAGAAGAACCGGAGCGGGAAAACGCTCCGGCTTTTTTTGAGGCTGATGGGCTGCCCATCAAAACGCCTTCTTGAGCAGCTTGTGGCAGGCGCCTGCGCGCACGCCCGAGAGGATCAGCAGATAGACGCCCACGGCGACGCACAGGAACATCAGCGCGACGCCGAAGTCGTTCAGGATTGCGGGGCAGGCAGGGGAGACGATGCACAGCCCCACACCCAGCGCGATGCGATTGGTGCGCTCGGCGGCGTAGTCCATCTCCCGACGGCGCAGCTCTTCGCGCATGCCGTGGGTCAGGCGCGCATCGGAAGCGAAGCCCTTCCAGCTCTTTTGCAGCGAGCCGGCGTAGATGAAGAGCATCACCGCCACGGCAATGCAGCCAAACAGCCCGAAGATGCCCACGCTGTCGGACAGAAAATGGCCCAGCAGCGGAAAGGCGCCGAAGAAAACCGGGCAGGCGGGGGAGAGGATGCAAAGCCCCACGCCCAGGGCGTTCATGCGCGCGATGGCATACTGCGCGTCCAGATAGTCCTCGACCTCATCGCTGAGCGGTTCAGGCTCGCAGCCGGCCTCGTCCCAACCGCCTTGCGGCGCCTCCGGTGCGTCCGGGGCCTGCGGCTGGGGTGGTTCCACGCCGTGGCGCGCGAGGATCTCCTCGATCGTGCCCAGGGAGGCGATCACCTCGCCCAGCGCCTCGTTTTCGCTGTGGCCCGCGCGCACGGACGCCTCGTACGCGCGCTCCGCATCCTGCTGCACCTGGTCCTTCAGGTGCAGGATCTCCAGCGTGGCGGGCAGCTTGGCAAACAGCGCGCTGATGTATCGGCTGATGGTTTCCATGTCCTTCTCTCCTCATGCGTTTCCTTTGATGCGACCATGATAGCACGAACGCCCCGGCAATACAATGAGAGGAAGATTAGAAGCGCATGAAAATCCGCCGACGCGCGCTTAGCTCTCGGCGTCGTCCTTGCCCACGATCTTCTTGTCCCATAGGCCGTACTGCGCGGTATTCTGCAGGGCCATGAGCATATACTCCCGCAGGCGGGGGTAGGTGCGCGAGAGCGTCTTGAGCAGCTCCTTCATCTCCTCACGCTTGGTGTGCCCATCCGCCGGGCAGGGATTGGTCACGACCGGCAGCTGGAGCGATTTGGCGACGTGGATGGCGTGTTTTTCGGGCAGGTAGACCATCGGACGGATGGCTGTGACGCCCTTGCGCGACAGATAGGTGTTGGGGTGGAACGTGTGCAGCCGGCCCTCAAATATGAGACTGAGCAGCAGCGTCTCGATGACGTCGTCGCGGTGGTGCCCCAGCGCGACCTTGTTGCACCCCAGACGGATGGCGGCGTCGTACAGCGCGCCGCGGCGCATCTTCGCACACAGCGCGCAGGGGTTGCTCTCCTTGCGCACGTCAAAGATGATGTGCGCAATGTGCGTTTGCACGACGTCGTAGGGCACCTGCAGTCGCTCGCACAGTGCGGCAATGCCGCTCAGGTCGAACGGACGCAGCCCCATATCCAGCGTGACGGCGCGCAGCTCGAACTGCTTTTTGCTGAATTTGCGGTACAGCGACATCGCGCACAGCAGCAGCAGGCTGTCCTTGCCGCCAGATACGCCCACGACGATGCGGTCGCCGTCCTCGATCAGCGAAAAGTCCGCGTCCGCACGGCGGATGCAGCCCAAAACGGTCTTCAAATGGCATGTCTCCTCTCAGCATTCCGTCAGAATAGTATAACAGTCATTGACAACGGAATCAAGAAATGATATAGTGTTTTTTTGCGAGACAAAAAAACGGGGGGCTATCGCGGTGAACAAGATCAAGGACATCCTGCGCGGCGTCGTCATCGGCGTGGCGAACATCATCCCCGGCGTCAGCGGCGGCACGATGATGGTCTCGATGGGCATCTACGATACGATCATCGGCTGCATCAACCGCCTTTTTACGGACTTTATGCAGTGCGTGCGAACGCTCTGGCCGTTCGCGGTGGGCATGGTGGCGGCGATCGTCGGGCTGTCGTTTGTGATCGAGCCGCTCTTTGAACACTTTCCACTGCAGACCAACTGCGCGTTCATCGGCCTGATCTTCGGCGGGCTGCCGGTGCTCATGCGCCGCCTGCGCGGCAAGCGCAAGGGCGTGCCCGGCGCGCTGGCATTTGTGCTGGCGTTTGCGCTGATCATTGCGCTGCAGGTCATCGGCGAGGGCGACGGCGCCAATGCCGTCATCCGTCTGAACCCGCTGCAGGTCGCAAAGCTGTTGGGCGTGGGCGTGATCGCCTCGGCCACGATGGTCATTCCCGGCGTCAGCGGCTCGATGATGCTCATGCTGCTGGGCTACTATGAGCCGGTCATCTCCTCCATCAGCGGCCTGGTGCGCGCGCTGACCGCCCTGGACGGCGGCGCGCTGCTGTACAACGCGGGCATCCTGGTGCCTTTTGGCATCGGCGTGGTGGCGGGCATCTTTCTGATCGCCAAGCTCATCGAGATCCTGCTCGCACGCTGGGAGGGCGTTACCTACTGCGCGATCATCGGCCTGGTCAGCGCCTCGCCCATCGCCATCCTGATGACCGTCGCCTGGGCGCAGGTCACGCTCGCCGCGGCGCTGTGCAGCGTGCTGACGTTCGCGGCCGGCTTTGCCGTCGCCTACCGGCTCAGTGAATGACGCCGCTTGACAGACGCGCCCCGCGCTGATATAATAAACCGTCCGAAAAAGTGAATAACCTTATCCAGAGTGGTGGAGGGACTGGGCCCGATGAAACCCGGCAACCGGACGGCAACGTGCAGGTGCCAATTCCCACAGCGGTCTTCCGCTGAAAGATGAGGTATGGGTTATCCGCTGACCGCCTCGTCTTGCGACGAGGCGTTTTTCTTGCCCGTACAAGGGCCCGATGGGGCGCCATGCGCCCGGAAAGGAAGCAACACATGAGAAGACTCTTTACCTCCGAATCCGTGACCGAGGGACATCCCGACAAGATGTGCGACCAGATCAGCGATGCGGTGCTCGACGCCATCCTGGAAAAGGACCCGATGGCGCACGTCGCCTGCGAGACCGCCACGACCACCGGCCTGGTGCTCGTCATGGGCGAGGTGACGACCAGCGCCTACGTGCCCGTGGACGACATCGTGCGCAAAGTGGTGACGGACATCGGCTACGACCGTGCGAAGTACGGCTTCGACGGCACGACCTGCTCAGTGCTCACCGCGCTGCACGAGCAGTCGCCGGACATCGCCCAGGGCGTCAACGCGGCTTTGGAGGGGCGCGACAAAGGCGAACAGGACATCGGCGCGGGCGATCAGGGCATGATGTTCGGCTACGCGTGCGACGAGACGCCCGAGATGATGCCCATGCCCATCGCGCTGGCGCATCGCATCACGCGCCGGCTGACGCAGCTGCGCAAGGACGGCACGCTGCCCTGGCTGCGCCCGGACGGCAAGGGCCAGGTGACGGTCGAGTACGACGACGACCGGCCCGTACGCGTGGACGCCGTGGTCGTGTCCACCCAGCACGACCCGGATGTCTCCTATGAGGAGCTGCGGGAGGCGGTGCTCGAGCAGGTGGTCCGCGCGGCCATCCCCGCGCAGCTGCTCGACGAGCGCACGAAGTTCTACGTCAACCCGACGGGCCGGTTCGTCATCGGCGGGCCGATGGGCGACTCGGGCCTGACGGGTCGCAAGATCATCGTGGACACCTACGGCGGCTACGCGCGCCATGGCGGCGGCGCGTTCTCGGGCAAGGACCCGACGAAGGTCGACCGCAGCGCCGCCTATGCGGGCCGCTATGCGGCCAAGAACATCGTCGCCGCGGGCCTGGCGCGCCGCTGCGAGATCGAGCTGGCCTACGCCATCGGCGTGGCGCATCCGGTGAGCCTGCTGGTCGATACGTTCGGCACCGGCGCCCTGCCGGACGACCGCCTCGCGCAGCTCGTCTTGGAGACGTTTGACCTGCGTCCGGCCGGCATCATCGACATGCTGGATCTGCGCCGGCCCATCTACCGCCAGACCGCAGCCTACGGTCACTTCGGCCGCACGGACGTCGACCTGCCCTGGGAGCACACCGACCGCGCCCAGGAGCTGCGCCGCAAGGCCGGGCTGTGACGCGCTTGCAAGCGCGGGTACGCTTTGCTATAATAGGATCATATCGCCAAGGCGCCGCTTTCGCACGGGCGAAGGCGGCGCCTCTGTATGAGCGGAAGGAGGACCCCCGCGTGGAGGAGTTTGAGGCCGTCGTCGAGGAGACCGTCTTTCGCAATGAGGAGAACGGCTACAGCGTCCTGCAGGTGCGCGTAGGGCGCACGCGTACCTCCGCAGTGGGCGTGCTGCCGGCGCTGGGCGCGGGCGAGCGGCTGAAGATCCGCGGGGAGTGGGTCGATCATTCCGTCTACGGGCGGCAGATCAAGGTCGTCTCCTGCGAGGTTATTCAGCCCACGACGCTCGACGGCATCGAAAAATACCTCGCCTCCGGCCTGGTGCACGGCGTGGGCCCGGCGACGGCGCGCCAACTCGTGCAGCACTTCGGCGAGCAGACGCTCGACGTGCTCGCGCAGGAGCCGGAGCGGCTGACGGAGCTGTCCGGCATCGGGCCCAAGCGCGCCGCGATGATCGCGGAGAGCTACCGGGAGCAGGTACAGCAGCGCGATGCGATGATGTTCCTGCAGCGCTACGGCGTGGGGCCGTCGCTGGCCGTGAAGATCTTCAAGACCTATGGCGAGCGCGCGCAGGAGCTGATCCGCCAGAATCCCTACCGACTGATCCAGGACGTGACCGGCGTGGGCTTCAAGACAGCCGACCGCATCGCCGCGTCCCTGGGCATCGAAAAGAGCAGCGAGTACCGCCTGAGCGCGGGCGTGCTCTACGCGCTGGAGGAGGCGGGCGCGAGCAGCGGGCACACCTACCTGCCGCGCCCGACGCTGCTGGAGCGCGCGGCACGGCTGCTGGACGTCGCGCCCGAGCAGCTGGAGGGGACGATCGACGCGCTGATCCTCAGCCGCAGCCTCGTCGCCCGCGAGCTGGACACGGACGAGGGCACCGTCGTCGCCGTCTACCTGCCTGCGTACTACAGCGCGGAGAGCGAGGTTGCCCGCCGCCTGCTGGAGCTCATGTCCGATATGCCCTCCGGCGGGTTTGAAGACGTGCGCGATCAGATCGATCAGCTCGAGCGCATCGAGGGCATCGCCTTTCACAGCCAGCAGCGCCTGGCCATCGAGACGGCCGTGCGCAGCGGCATGGCCGTGATCACAGGCGGTCCTGGCACGGGCAAGACGACGATCATCAACTGCATCATCCGCCTGCTGTCCCTGGAGGGAGAGGTGGCGCTGGCGGCGCCCACGGGCCGCGCGGCCAAGCGCATGACGGAGACCACGGGCGTGGAGGCCAAGACGCTGCACCGGCTGCTCGAGTACGGCGGCGAGGAGGGAAGCTTTGCGCGCGGGACGGACAATCCGCTGGAGTTTGACACGCTGATCGTCGACGAGATGTCCATGGTCGACATCTTCCTCATGCGCTCGCTGCTGCGCGCGCTGCTGCCGGGCACGCGGCTGATCATGGTCGGCGACGCGGATCAGCTGCCCAGCGTCGGGGCGGGCAACGTGCTGCACGACATTCTCGAAAGCGGCGTCGTGCCCTCCGTGCGCCTGACGGAGATCTTTCGACAGGATGAGCGCAGCATGATCGTCGTCAACGCGCACCGCATCAATCACGGCGAGATGCCCAGCCTGAATGCAAAGGGGAGCGACTTCTTCTTTGAGCGCAGAGAGGAGCCCGCCGAGGCCGCGCAGACGATTGCGGAGCTGTGCATGCGCCGCATCCCCAGCTTTCTGCAGGTCGACCCGGTCAAGGAGATCCAGGTGCTCGCGCCGGCCAAGAAGGGCGAGTGCGGCGTGTGGGCGCTCAACGCGCTGTTGCAGGAGCGCTTCAACCCGCAACGCCCCGGCCTGCACGAGCGCAAGGTGGGCGAGACGACGCTGCGCGAGCGGGACAAGGTCATGCAGACGCGCAACAACTATCAGCTCGAATGGAAGCGGGAAGGCGCGTTCGGCTGGGAGAGCGGGCAGGGCGCGTTCAATGGGGACATGGGCTTCATCTCCCACATCGATCCGCAGACGCGAGCGGTCACGGTGGTCTTTGACGACGAGCGCATAGCGGTCTACGAGGACGAAGCGGTCGAGGACTTGGAGCTGGCCTACTGCGTGTCCGTGCACAAGAGCCAGGGCAGCGAGTTTCCCGTGGTCGTGATGCCGGTCGTCGGCGGGCCGCCGATGCTGCTCACGCGCAACCTCTTCTATACCGCCGTCACGCGCGCGCGGCAGATGGTGATGCTCGTGGGGCGCAGAAGCGTCATCCACACGATGGTGCGAAATGCGAACGTCTCACGCCGCTATAGCGCGCTGTGTCAGCGTCTGCGCGAGGGCATCTAAACGCTCGGGAGGCCCGCAACGGCATAAAAAAGCGGCTTTACGATGAAAAATCAGGAAATATGTCTGCATTTTTCATGAAATCAGCTTGCTTTTTTATGGACGAAGGACTATAATGACAATGGTTTCGATCTGCCGGGTCTGTGGTTGAAAGTCGATGCCAGCCGCAGGCGAAGCGATCCACGTAAGCCGGCCAAAGCGCCGGTGAGCATGGTGCGGCTTAGAAGTAAGTCCGTCCGGGCGCATGCCCGAGAGGCCGAGTAGTGGGGCGCAGAAGCGTAGGAGCGAAAGGTCCGGGCGGCGAGTGTGGGGTCAAAGACCAGGTCAGCCGGTCGACGAAAACCTATCTATTTTTTCGGGGGGAAACGATCCATGTATCAAGACAAGACGCTGGTGTGCAAGGACTGTGGTGCCGAATTCGTGTTCACCGCCGGTGAGCAGGAGTTCTATGCGGAGAAGGGCTTCCAGAACGAGCCGTCCCGCTGCAAGAGCTGCCGTCAGGCCCGCAAGGCCAGCAGACCCGCCAACAACGGCGAGCCGCGCGAAATGTACGAAACGACCTGCGCTGCCTGTGGCGCGCCCACCCGCGTGCCCTTCATTCCCAAGAACGACCGCCCCATCTACTGCAGCGAGTGCTTCGCCGCGCATCGTCGGTAATCCCCTCGAGCACTGCATTTGATGAAAAAGCCCACCCCGTCGGGGTGGGTTTTTTGGCTTTCGGACCGGCCGGCGGATTTCGTGGCGCTTTACCGCCGTGGGCCGGATGTGGTACAATAGAAAAAACACTGGAGAGGGTGGCGCAATGAAGACGTACGGCGTGCTGCTGTGCGATGCGGACGACACGATCTTCGACTTCCGGCGCGCGGAGGAGGTCGCCTTTCAAGAGGCGATGCGGGCTTTCGGCCTGCCGGACGGTCCGGACTGGCTGGCGGTTTACAGCGGCATCAACCTGGCGCTTTGGAAGGCGTTTGAGCGCGGCGAGGTCACGCAGCCCGTCCTGCGCGTGCGGCGCTTTGAAAGCCTGCTGGCGCGCATGGATGCGCAGCGCGACGCCGCGGCAGTGGCTGCCCGCTATACGCAGGCGCTGGGCTGCTGCGCCGCCATGCTCCCCGGCGCGCAGGAGGCCGTGCGCCGCTGGAGCGCGCGCGTGCCCGTCGTCGTGGTCACAAACGGCATCGGCTCCGTGCAGCGCGGGCGCATGGAGCGCTCGCCCATCCGCGCGTATATCCGCGGGCTCATCATCTCCGAAGAGGTCGGCGCGGCCAAGCCCGACCCGCGCATGATCGAGGCGGCGCTGCGCGCAGTCGGGTGCGCAGACCGCTCGCGCGCGCTGATGTTGGGCGACTCGCTGACTTCCGATATTGCGGGCGCCGAGGCTGCCGGCGTGGACAGCTGCTGGTTCAATCCGTCGGGCGCGAAAAACGAATCGGTTCATCGCCCGACGTATGAGATCCGCCGCTACGAGCAGCTGGATGCGCTGCTGGACTGAACGGAAAAATACCCCGGCCTGAAACGAGGGCGCATCCCTGCGCGTCTTGTCTTCAGGCGGACATGGGAATGCGGGCTGCAGGGCCCGTCAGAGAAGAGAGGTGCATGGTGATGAACAAACGACGTGTGGCGCTGCTGGCCGCATTGACGGCGCTCGCATTTTCGCTGGGCGGGTGCTTTCTGGCGCCTGATCCGACGCTTGACCCGCTGGCCATCGATCCCAATCAGACGCCAATCCCCTACGGGCCGACGGCGCAGCCGACGCCCACGCCTGCGCCCACGTCGAGTACGAGCGGCGGCTGGGAGAGCTGGGTGCCCGTGCAGCCCACGGCGCAGCCGACGCCCACGCCCGTGGTCGCGCAGCCCACGGCGACGCCGTCCAGCTGGGAGACGAGCACGGACGACTACTACGCGGGCTACCCCGTGCTGCGCGTGGGCTCCACCGGCTCGGACGTGAGCGACATGCAGACGCGCCTTCAGGAGTTGGGCTATTACACCGGCGAGATCGACGGGCGCTTTGCCGGCGGCACGCAGGCGGCGGTCGAGGCGTTCCAGACGGCCAACGGCCTGACGGCGGACGGCATTGCGGGCCGCCAGACGCAGGACCTACTCTACTCCACCAGCGCTGTGCCCAAGACGATCACGGCCACCAATGATCAGGACGGATACGCGCTGCTCAAGGAGGGCTCCTACGGCACCGAGGTGCGCAAGCTCCAGGCACGCCTGACGGAGCTGGGCTATTACGCAGGCGGCGTGGACGGCGTGTACGGAGAGGCGACGGAGGATGCGGTCAAGGCGTTCCAGCGCCAGAACAACCTGTCCGGCGACGGACAGGCGGGCGAGGCGACGCAGAGCAAGCTGTACAGCGACTCGGCCAAGGAGAACAGCCGGCCCGTGACCACCGCCAACCCCAACGAGACGCGCTCGCTGTCCATCGGCATGGAGGGCAACGACGTGTACAGCGTCCAGGAGTACCTGATCAAGCTGGGCTATCTCACGGGCGTGGCGGACGGCGTATATGGCGCGGAGACGGAGGATGCGGTCATCCTGTTCCAGCAGCGCAACGGCCTGGAGGATGACGGCGTCGTTGGCAGCGCCACGCTGCGCAAGCTGAGCAGTTCCAGCGCCAAGAAGGGGCCGCTCGCCTCGGCGACCGCGACGCCGGAGCCGGGCGAGTATGTGACGCTGCGCGAGGGCGACTCGGGCACGCTGGTGTATGATCTGCAGGAGCGCCTTTATGAGTTGGGCTATTATGAAGGCCGCATCGACGGCCGCTTTGGCGCGGGCACGACGCAGGCGGTGGTCGACTTCCAGCGGGAGAACGGCCTGGACGACGACGGGATCGCCGGCCGCGCGACGCAGAATCTGCTCTTTTCCTCCGATGCAAAGTTCAATCCCGGCCTGATGGGCGGGAGCGGCGGCTCCTCCGCCACGGCCACGCCGGCGCCCGCGACGAGCGAGGTGCTGCGCCTGGGCTCCACGGGGGAGGCGGTGCGCAGCCTGCAAACCGCGCTGCGCTCGCTGGGCTATTACAGCGGCGAGGCGGATGGCGACTTTGGCGAGTCCACCCAGGCGGCAGTGCGGCTGTTTCAGACGTATAACGGCATCGGCGCGGACGGCATCGCCGGCGCGCGGACGTTCGAGGTGCTCTACGGCGGCAACGCGACGCCGTTCCCCGGCGCCGGTCAGGATGAGGAGGACGACGAACCGGACACGTCCCAGACGCTGAAGGAGGGCGACGTGAGCGAGGCCGTGCGCCTGATGCAAAAGCGCCTGTACGCGCTGGGCTATCTGCCCGAGTATCTGACCGATGGCGACTACGGCGAGCGCACGGTCGAGGCGGTGAAGGAATTCCAGCGCATGAACAGCCTGACGCAGGACGGCATCGCGGGCCCGGGCACGCTTGCACTGATCTACAGCGACGATGCGGTGCCCTATGGCGGCGCGACCGAGCTGGACGCCCTGCAGACGGGCAGTCAGGGAGACGAGGTCGCGCAGATGCAGCGGGCGCTTGCGGATGTGGGGTGCTTTACGGGCACGGCGGACGGCGTGTTCGGCGAGACGACGCACACGGCCGTGCAGCTCTTTCAGGCGTTCAATGGGCTGACGCCGGATGGCATCGCCGGGCGGGATACGCTTGCGCTGCTCTACAGCGACGAGGCGAAGGGCGCCCGCAGCGATACGCTCACGGACCTCGCCTCCGGCGCGACCGGCGCGAATGTGACGGCGCTGCAGGTGATGCTTCGCGCAAAGGGGTTCCTGGACGCAGGACAGCCGCTGGGCACGTATGACGCGCAGACCGCGGCGGCGGTGGTGCGCTTTCAGGGCAGCTATGGGCTGGAGCAGACGGGCATCGCCACCGTCGCCACGCAGACGCTGCTCTACGGCCGGGGCCGCGATTGAGCCCGGCGGGCTTGACAGCGCCGGGCGCATCCGCTATAATAAACAGGCTAACAAATTCCTGTGCGGGAGTAGTCGGCGCAAAGCGCGGCGGGGTCAACACACTGGCTACATGCCTGGCCTTCGCCTGAAATGACGAGACGCTTGGAACGCGTGGGGGACGCATGTCCGCCCCGTCGTTCCGGGCGTCTTTCTGCGTTTTGCGGCACATAAGCTTTCCGCACGGGGTGGAAGGATGGATGTACATGACGCCTGTGGTGCTGCTTCTGACGGCGGTCGCGCTGTCCATGGACGCGCTGGCCGTGTCGATCTCCAACGGCATGACGATCAAACACCTGCGACTGCGCGACGCGCTGAAGACGGGCTTCTTCTTCGGCGCGTTTCAGGCGCTGATGCCCGCCATCGGTTGGCTGGCCGGCACGAGCGTGCGCGAGATGATCGTCTCCCTCGACCACTGGGTTGCGTTCGGCCTGCTGGCGCTGATCGGCGGCAAGATGATCTGGGATACCGTGCACGGCGAGGACGACGAGCACGTGTCCAACCCCACGGACACGCGCGTGCTGCTCGTCATGGCGGTCGCCACGAGCATCGACGCGCTGGCCGTGGGCATCAGCCTGGCGATGGAGCAGGTGTCCGTCGCCGCGGCCACCGCGACCATCGGCCTGGTGACCTTTGCGCTGTGCACGGCGGGCATGCTGCTGGGCAAGAAGCTGGGCGAGGCGTGTCAGAAGCGCGCCGGGTTCATCGGCGGCGTCATCCTGATCGCCATCGGGCTGAAGATCCTCATCGAGCACCTCTCGCAGGGCGTGTGACGCCCAGCGAGCACGCGTCGGAGAGGCCCTGCAAAAACGCGCGTCCCTCGTCATCCTGCATGAGCAGGCTGTAGGCTGCGCGCGCGGCCTGGACGAAGTCCTGAGACAGCCCCTGCAGCCCATAGAGAAACAGCGGACAGACGCCGCGGGCGCGCGGATCGAGCACGATGTCCATGCCCGTCTCCCGCATGCGGCAAAAGAGCGGAAACAGCCGGCAGGCGAGCGGCCGCTGCGCGCGCGGGCATGCGCCGTCGCAGGTGAGCAGCAGCGCCGGCGCGCCGCCCAGCGCATAGGGCAGCGGCGTCACCTGCGCCCATGCGGCGCTCACGTAGAGCGCCGCCTCTCCGGGGAAGAGCAGCATGCCGTGCGCGTCGCCGCGCTCGCCCTGGCAGCACGCGCCGCCGCACAGACGACCGCAGTCGCTACGCAGCGGTGTGACGTCCTCAAGCAGGGCGCGAGCCTGAACCAATCGTTCCATGTCCATCGAAAAGCCCCCTTGCCGTTTGCGGTTGTTTTCACCATTGTACCGGGTTTGCGCGCGCGGCGCAAACCTTTTTTTGTGCCCGCGGACGTTTGACAAACGCAGGTTTTACGCTATAATGTCCTTGCAGCGCGCGGCATCCGCATGCGGCGCGCACGGGACATCTCAGGAGGTTTTGCATGCAAAGAAGATTTCGTCTGATTGCCCTGCTGGCGGCCCTGATGCTGCTGGGCGGGTGCGCCCAGCCGTCGCCCGCGCCGGATGACACGTTTACGGTCGTCACGTCGTTTTACCCGATGTATGTGCTCACGGCCAACGTCGTAGGGGATGCGCAGGGCGTCGAGCTTGTGAACATGGCCGAGCAGCAGACGGGCTGCCTGCACGACTATCAGCTGCTGCCTGCGGACATGCAGGCGCTGGAGCGGGCGGACGTGTTCGTCATCAACGGCGCGGGCATGGAGAGCTTCATGAGCCGCGTCAGCGAGCAGTTCGCAGACCTGACGGTGATCACGGCGTCCGAGGGCGTGGAGATGATTCTGGACGCGTACGGAGAACCGAACGCGCATGTGTGGCTTGACCCGGCGCGCGCTGCGCAGCAGGTGGAGAACATCGCAGGCGCCCTCGCCGCGGCCGATCCGCAGCGCGCGGAGATCTACCGGCAAAACGGCACGGCCTATGCGCAGCGCCTGCGCGAGCTGGGCGAGGAGCTGCGCGCGCAACTGGCAGATGCGCCAAGGCGCGACATCATCACGTTCCACGAGGCGTTTCCGTACTTTGCGGAGGCGTTTGACCTGAACATCGCGGCCGTCATCGAGCGCGAGCCGGGCAGCGAGCCCACCACGCAGGAGATCGCGCGCACTGTCGACATCGTGCGCGAGGCCGGCATCAAGGCGCTGTTCGTCGAGCCACAGTATCCCGACCGCGCGGCGGAGACGATTGCGCGCGAGACGGGCGCATCGCTGTATACGCTTGACCCGATCGTGACGGGCGAGCTGTCCGGGGACGCCTATGAAGAGAAGATGCGGCAAAACGCCGCGACGCTGCTGGAGGCGCTGGGTTCATGAGCGAACAGACGACGCACGCATCCTGCGGCCTGTGCCGCATTGAGGTGGAGGGCCTGTCCGTCGTGCGCGACGGGCAGACGCTGCTGCACGACGTGGGGCTGCACGTGCACTGTGGCGAGCTGACCGCGCTCATCGGCACCAACGGCGCTGGCAAGACGACGCTGATCCGCGCGCTGTTGGGCGAGATCCCGTTTACCGGCACGGTGCGCCACCTGACGCAGGACGGCAAGCCCGCTGCGGCCGTGCGCACGGGCTACGTGCCTCAACAGCTGGAGTTTGACCACAGCTCGCCCGTGACCGTGATGGACTTCATGACCGCCTCGCTCAGCCGCCGCGCCGTGTGGCTGGGCGTGTCCAAGCGCGCGCGCAGGGAGGCGCTGGAGGCGCTCTCGCGTACGGACTGCGAGCGCCTGTCCGACCGGCGGCTGGGTGCGCTCTCCGGAGGAGAGTTGCAGCGCGTGCTGCTGGCGCTGGCGCTTCGGCCGCAGCCGGACCTGCTCATCCTGGACGAGCCGGTCTCCGGCGTGGACCAGAATGGGCTGGAGTCGTTCTATCAGACCGTGGCGGCGCTGCGCGCGCACAACCACATGGCCGTGCTGCTCGTCTCGCACGATCTGGACGTCGTGCGCCGCTATGCGGATCACGTGGTGCTCATGCAGGGCACGGTGCTTTGCCAGGGCCGTCCCAAGGAGGTCTTCGAGTCGCCCGAGTTTGGGCAGGTGTTTTACGCAAGGGGGAATGAGGCATGAGCGCGATCTATGCGGCCATGGACGCGCTGCTGCCCTTCGAGTGGGCGTCCTATACGTTCATGAAGAATGCGCTGCTGGCGATGCTGCTGATCACGCCGTTGTTTGGCGTACTGGGCACGATGGCTGTGGACAACAAGATGGCCTTCTTCTCCGACGCGCTGGGGCACAGCGCGCTGACCGGCATCGCGCTGGGCGTGGTGCTGGGCGTGTCCAATCAGCAGGCGTCCATGCTCGTATTCGGCATCGCCTGGGCGCTGCTCATCACGCGCATCAAGCAGCGCAACACTGCCTCGGCAGATACGATCATCAGCGTCTTCTCCTCGACGTCCGTGGCGCTGGGCTTGGTGATCCTCGCGCGCGGCGGCGCGTTTGCCAAGTATTCGGGCTATCTCGTCGGCGACATCCTCGCCGTCACGCCGCAGGACCTGCTTGCGCTGGCCGTCGCGCTGGCAGGGACGCTGCTGGTGTGGGCATATGTGTTCAATCCCCTGCTGCTCACCAGCGTCAATGCGTCCCTGGCGGGCAGCCGCGGCGTGCGCGCGCGCGCCGTGGAGTACGTGTTCGTCGTGCTGGTTGCGGTGACGGTCATGCTGTCCATCCGCTGGGTGGGCATGCTGCTGATCAACTCGCTGCTGATCCTGCCCGCCGCCGCGTCACGCAATGTGGCCAAAAACGCCGCGTGGTACATCCGCCTGTCCGTGGCCTTTGCGCTCTTCTCGGGCGTGGCGGGCCTGCTGGGGTCCTATTACCTGAACACCTCCGCCGGCGCGGCAGTCGTGCTGGTGGCGGCGGCGATCTACTTTATAACGCTGCCGCTGCGCAGAAAGTGAGCCCAGTGCCGTCTTTTGGCAGGTAAACCCGCGTGCCGCGGCGAATACTATTCATCCATTGCAGATCCAGGGCGAATGGAAGCTTGTTCGCGCGGCCGGATCGCGCGCAGGACATTGACGGAGACGGAGAGAGAGACATGGAACAAAAGATACTCGAAATCGCACGCCGCTTTGCGCTGCCGCAGGGAGAGCTGCGCATTGAGCCGTATGGAAACGGACATATCAACGACACATATCGCGTGACGGTCGACGGGGCGTCGGGCGAGGCCGGACGGTTTATCCTGCAGCGCGTCAATCAGTACGTCTTCAAGCGTCCGCAGGAGGTCATCGAAAACATCGAGCGCGTAACGGCATATCTGCGTGACATCCTGCGCGACGCAGGCGGCGATCCCGCGCGGGAGACGTTGACGCTCGTGCGCACGGCGGACGGCGCGGCCAGCACGCTCGACGACGCGGGCGAGCTGTGGCGCATGTACCTGTTCATTGAGGATACGATCTCGCGCGACTTGCCCGACACCCCGGCGCTCTTCGAGCTCTCGGGCGAGGCGTTCGGGCGGTTTCAGCGCCAGATGGAGGGATTCCCCGTCGCCTCGCTGCACGAGACGATTCCGGACTTTCACAACACGCCGGAGCGCTACCGGCAGCTGGAGGACGCCATCGCGCGCGACGAGGTGGGCCGGTTGGGCGGCGTGGCCAAGGAGGTCGCCTTCTGCCGCGCGCGGGAGGCGGACACGCACGTGCTGACGGACGCGCTGCGCACGGGCCAGATCCCGCTGCGCGTGACGCACAACGACACGAAGCTCAACAACGTGCTGCTGGATGCGAAGACGGGCAAGGGCGTATGCGTGATCGACCTGGACACCGTCATGCCGGGCCTGGCTGCCTATGACTTTGGCGACTCCATCCGCTTTGGCGCCAACACCGCCGAGGAGGATGAGCGTGACCTGTCGAAGGTGGGGCTGTCGCTGGAGATGTTCGAGGCGTTTACCCGCGGCTATCTGCGCGGGGCGGGCGGCGCGCTCACGCAGCGCGAAGTCGAGCTGTTGCCCTGGGGCGCCAAGCTCATGACGCTTGAGTGCGGCATGCGCTTCCTGGCCGACTATCTGAACGGCGACAAGTACTTCAAGGTGCAT
>CALVNS010000031.1 GCA_944349855.1 uncultured Eubacteriales bacterium
AGGTGGCGGCGCGCCGGCTGTGCTACATCGGCACCATCCGCGATCAGGCGGTCGATCCGCAGATGCTGGCCATCCACCTGCTGGAGGACCTCATGCAGACGGCCCCGCAGGCGGCGGTGCAGCGCTTTCACCTGAAGGAGCCGCTTGAGGGTGGCCTGGCGCTGTTGGAGAATGCGTGCCGCGGCCGCGGTTGGCTGCTGCCGGGCGGCGTGGCCGACACGGAGCGCGGCGCGGCGGTGGTGCTGGATGAATTCCGCGCGGGCAAGCTGGGGCGCATGTCGCTGGAGCGCCCGGTGCGTCCCGGTACAAAGGAGGAGACGGCCGATGCGCAAGAGCCCGCAGGAACGCCTGAATGAGCTGACGCAGGTCGACCTGCCGCTGTGGGAGGCGGGCCGCGCGTTTGCAGGCATCGACGAGGCGGGGCGCGGGCCGCTGGCGGGACCGGTGGTCGCGGCCTGTGTGGTGATGCCGCCGCAGCCGCTGCTGCCCGGGGTGGACGACTCCAAAAAGCTGTCGGAAAAGCGGCGCGAGGCGCTGTTTGACGCCGTGCGCGGGTGCGCGCGTTTTGTGGGCGTGGGCGTCGCCACGGCGCGGGAGATCGACGAGCTCAACATCCTGCAGGCGACGCGGTTGGCCATGGCCCGCGCGGCGCAGGGCGCGCCCTGTGGGCTGTTCCTGGTCGACGCGATCGACCGCCTGGACGTGTCCGGGGAGGTGCGCGGCATCATCCACGGCGACGCGCTGTGCTATTCGATCGCGGCGGCTTCGATCATTGCGAAGGTGACGCGGGACCGGATGATGCGCGAGCTGGACGCGCGCTACCCGCAGTATGGCTTTGCCGCGCATAAGGGCTACGGCACGCGCGCGCACATCGAGGCGCTGCGCGCGCTGGGCCCCTGCCCGGAGCACCGGCGCAGCTTCATCGGGCACTTCGTCGGCCCGGAGGCGGGGCTGTGAACCGGCGCGCGCAGGGGGCTGCGGGCGAGATGCGCGCGCTGCAGTATCTGCAGGAAAAGGGCATGGAACCGGTCGCGCACAACGTGCGCTGCGGCGGTGGCGAGATCGACTTGATTATGCGCGACGGGCGCTACCTCGTGTTCGTCGAGGTCAAGCAGCGCACGGGCGGGCGCATGGGCCAGGGACGCGAGGCCGTCGACGCGAAGAAGCGGGCGCGCATCTCCCGCGCGGCGCTGGCATATCTTGGCGCGCAGGGCAGCCTGGACGTGCCCGTGCGCTTTGACGTGGTGGAGATCCAGCGGGGCGAGGTGTGCCACATCCCGGCGGCGTTTGAATTCACGCCCGGCTGAGGAACGCAAGAAAGGACATCAGGGAGGCGAACCATGCGAAACGAGATGAACCGCCTGGGCCTGCTTTGGCTCGTATGCCTGCTGGCGTTGGGCGTGTGCGCGCCCGCGCTGGCGGAGGAGGGGGAAAACCTGCTCTCCAATGGCGGCTTTGAACAGGTGAGCGGCGACATGCCCGCAGGCTGGTACCGGGGCATGTGGGTGACGACCGCGGGCACGACGTACATCGAGTCCTCGGAGGATGCGCACACGGGCGAGCGCGCCGCGATGGTGGAGAACGTGCAGCCCAACGACGCGCGCCTGGAGCAGACCGTGCGCGTGGAGCCGCAGACGTTTTACAAGCTCTCCGCCTGGGTGAAGGCGGAGGACTGCGGCGAGGGGCTCAAGGGCGCGAACGTCTCCTTTGCGGACGTATACGGCACGTCGCCTGATGTGCACGACACGGACGGCGAGTGGGTGGAGCTGACGCTCTATGCGCGCACAGCGCGGGACCAGCGCGAGGTCACGGTGATGGCGCGCGTGGGCGGCTACGGCTCGGAGAATACCGGGCGCGCATGGTTTGACGACATCTCGCTCGTGCAGGTGGATGAGGTGCCCGCGGATGCGGCCTACGTTGACCTGGCCACGCCCGAACCGCAGACGCCCGTGCAGGCGGACGACGGCGGCCCGGGCGCAGTGGAGATCACGACGCTGTTTGCGGTGGCTGCGGCGTACGTGGGCGCGCTGTGGCTTGCCGCGCGCGGTCTGCGTGCCGTGGGTCCGGCGCGCAATGAGCTGCGCGTGCTGATCGCCGTGCTCTCGGCAGCGGCGGCTGTGCGCCTCGTGCTGGCGCCGCTGGTCGCGGGCTATGGCGTGGACATCGCCTGCTTCACCTCCTGGTCGCTGCACATGGCGAATGTGGGCCCGGCGCAGTTCTATCAGACGGTGAGCTTTTGCGACTATCCGCCGGGATACCTGTACGTGCTGCTGGTGGACGGCCTGCTGATGAACCTGCTGGGCGTGACGGGCGGCCCGGGCGCAGAGCTGATCGTCAAGCTCGCGCCCATCGCGTGCGACATTGCCGGCGCGGCGCTGGTCTATCGCCTGGTGCGGGAGAGCGCGCTGTGCGCGGCGCTGGGCGAGGGCAGGGCGCGCGGCCGTACGGCGTTGCTGCTGGCCGGGCTGTATGCGTTCAATCCCGCGACGGTGGTCACGAGTGCCTGCTGGGGCCAGGTGGACGCCGTGCTGGTGCTGTTGCTGCTCCTGGCGCTGTGGCTGGCGTCCGACGGGCGCTGGCGCGCGGCGCTGCCGGTCTACGTGGCCGCGTGCCTGGTCAAGCCGCAGGCGCTGATGCTCACGCCGCTGGGCGCGGCGGTGCTGGTCAAGCAGACGGTGCTGGCCGCGCGCGGCAAGGACGGGCGTACACTGCGCGACCTGGGGCTGGGCCTGCTCTTTGCGGCGCTGACGGCGCTGGCCATCGTGCTGCCGTTCTCAATCGGACAGCCGGCAGACTGGCTGATGGCCAAGTATACGGAGACACTCTCTTCCTATAATTATGGGACGCTCTCTACGGGCAATCTGATGTACGTGCTGGGCGGCAACTGGGTGGACGCGTCGCTTCCCTCGCCGCTGGGCCTGTCCTACAGCGCGCTGGGCTGGACGCTGATGGCGCTGTCCATCGCGTTTGTGATCGCGCTGTACGTGCTGGACGCGCGTCGAGGGAGCCTGTTCGAGCTGAGCGCGCTGCTGCTCTCGGCGCTGTACGCGTTGGGACCCAAGATGCACGAGCGCTACCTGCTGCCTACGCTGCTGCTGCTGCTGGTCTCCTATGCCGTGCGGCCGGACCGGCGTACGCTGTGGGTGTTCGGCATCTATACGGCCACGCTCACGATCAACGTGGGTACGGTGCTGGCGTTTGAGCACCTGATCGCGCCCAATGAGTGGATCGGATATCTGACGGGCCTGGCGGTGCTGGCGGGCCTGGCGGTGCAGGCCTGGACGGCGGTGGATCACTGCCTGCGCGGCCGGTCAATGCCGCTGCCGCCGGCGGATCGGACGGTCCGGAGCGCCGGGGCGGCTCTGGGGACGGATGTGCGCCTGCGCGAGGAGCTGAACCGCACGCCCGACGCGCGGCTGCACATGCGCGGACGGGATTGGGCGCTGATGCTGGGCGTGACGGCCGCCTATTCGGTGCTGGCGTTCTTCAACCTGGGCTCGACAAAGGCGCCGCAGACGCTGTGGCAGTCGAGCAGCGCGGGCGAGCAGGTGGTCTTTGACCTGGGCGAGGAGCGGACCGACTTCAACGTGTACGTGTACGTCGGCATCTCCGATCCGTCGTATACGGTCAGCGTCAGCTCCGACGGCGTCAGCTGGTCGCAGGAGGAGCTGATGAACCAGGGCGAGTGCTTCCTGTGGATTGCGCACTGCGCGCCGCTGGTCGACGCCGAGGGCGAGACAACCAGCTGGTCGTCCCAGATGCGGGACTTCACCGGCCGCTATGTGCGCCTGACGATGCAGGCGCCGGGCGCGGTGATCGGCGAGGTCGGCTTTGTCGACAGCGCGACGCGCACGCCGCTGCCGGTGGCGTCTGTGTCGTCCAGCGGGGGCGTGGAGGGCCATGCGCAGGACCCGGCGCTGTTGTGCGACGAGCAGGACGCCGTGCCGGACGTGCCGTCCTATCTCAACGGCACGTACTTCGACGAGATCTACCACGCGCGCACGGGCTACGAGCACCTGCACGGCCTGCACACGTTCGAGTGGACGCATCCGCCGCTGGGCAAGCTGCTGATGGCGGTATGCATCGGCATCTTTGGCATGACGCCGTTCGGCTGGCGCTTTGCGGGCACGGTGTCGGGCATCCTGATGCTGCCGGTGATGTACCTGCTGGGCAAGCAGCTGTTCAAGAAGACCGCGCCGGCCTTCTATGCGACGGCGCTCCTCGCGCTGGACTGCATGCACTTCACACAGACGCGCATTGCGACGATCGACACGTTCGTGGTGCTGTTCATCATGGCGATGTACCTGTGCATGCTGCGCTGGACGCAGATGAGCTTCCACCACCAGAAGCTCTCGCGCACGTTCGTGCCGCTGGCGCTGTCGGGCGTGTTCATGTCGCTGGCCATTGCCAGCAAGTGGACGGGGCTGTATGCGGCGGTGGGCCTGGCGGTGATCTTCTTCGCGCGGCTGTACGGGCTGTGGCGGCAGGCGCAGTGGGCGCGCGCGCATGAGAACGAGGATCCGCGCTACCGTGAGATCGCCGACGCGTTCCCGCGCCGCGCGGGGCTGACGATCCTGCTGTGCTGTGTGTTCTTCATCGTGCTGCCGGTCGTGGTGTACTGCCTGTGCTACATCCCGCAGCTCGCGCCCGACGGCCCGGTGACGCTGCAGCGCATCTGGGACCTGCAGCAGACGATGTTGGCTTACCACAGCGGCCTGGGCGACGACGACCACTTCTTCCGCTCGCCCTGGTGGCAGTGGCCGCTGATCCTCAAGCCCATGTGGTACTACGACGCGCCCTTCAAGGCGGCTGGTACGGCCTCAGTGATCTATGCGATGGGCAATCCCGCGGTCTGGTGGGTTGGCCTGGCGGCGCTGCTGTATGTACTCTACCGCGCGGCGTGGCGGCGCGGCGTGTCGCCGCTGATCGGGCGCGGGGAGGACGTGCCGGTGGAGCGCCCGCTCGCGTTCCTGGCCATCGGTTTCCTGTCGCAGTACCTGCCCTGGATCCTGGTGCCGCGCTCGACGTTCATCTATCACTACTTCCCGAGCGTGCCGTTCATCATCCTGTGCACGGTGCAGGTCTGGTGCACGGCGTTCCGGGAGCGGGAGCGCGTGGGGCTTGCGGTGCTCGGCGCGCATCTGGCCGTCGCTGCTGCGCTGTTTGTACTCTTCTATCCGGCAATTTCGGGCCTGATCGTCCCGCGCGCGTGGCTGGAGGCCTGCGCGTGGTTCCCCAACTGGCTCTGGTTCTGAGGAACGGCTGCCTGCAGGCAGGCCGGAGCAGATGGAGGCCTTCATACCGGCCGTTCGCCAGACGAGAAAAGCCTTTCGAGCAGGTTCGACCTGCCGAAAGGCTTTTTGTGATGGGGCGTTTTCTGAATGTGGCGCTTTGAATGCGGCGCTTGAAGAGGCGGCGCATGGAAAAGGGGATGGCCCTGACGGCGGTGGACATGCGGCCCATATCATGGCGCGGCCTTTGCCTGGGCCGCTTTGACAATCTTTTGATAGGGACCGATCATTGCCTCGGTCATCTTGCCCTTGGCCCGCTTTTGCACCGCCGGGATGGCCAGCAGCGCGCCCACCAGGCGCATCTGCCAGATGCGCTTTTTTTGCTTCTGGGGGAAGTCGTAGATGCCATGGGTCCTGTAAAACCTGTGGTCGGCCTTCATGAGCCCCTGCATGACGTAGATCAGGTCGCGGAAGATCTTCATGCCGCCCACGCCGTAGAAGTTGGCCGGGCGGGACAGCTTCTTTTCCATCGCGAAGGCGAGATTCTCTGCCAGCGCGCAGATGTCCGCCGCGGTGTCGCCCTCGTCGGTGGCCACGCCGGCCAGGTAATTGCCGCCCACCTCGCTGCGGCCCTCGACGATCATGCGCAGGTTGCTCTCGTAGCGGTAGTTGCCGCTGATGAGATAGGCGATGGGCGTGCCATGCGTCACGGTGCGGTGGCCGTTGCAGAACTGCCGGTCGTCGAAGCACTTGAAGCTGGAATGGGTATAGTGATCGGAGATGGTGAAGGCGTAGACAAAGCCGTCGGCCGTCTGAATGTGCTCGCGCAAAAACGCATCAAAGCCGTCCTTATAGACGCATTTGCCGGTGATGGCGCATCCGAAGCAGCCCAGGCAGCCGCCGTCAAAGGGAAAATCCCGCAGGTTGATCACCCGGCTTGCAAAGGGCAATGCGGCGCGGAAATCGGCGATCATATTTTTCAGGTTTTCATCCTCGACGGCGCAGTTGGTCACGATGACCACATCCCGGCCCTGTGCCTTGGGGACGTCTGGAAGCTGCGGCCGATAGACGATCCTGTCCCGCGCCGGCGCCTTGGCGCAGGGCGTGACGAACAGCCCGTGCTCACAGGAGAAGATCAGCTGTTCAAAGAACATCCGGGCCTTCCGCTGCCCCTGTTCGCCGAGGAGATCCTCCATGTCGGCCGACAGCCCACGCACGACCTTCATGCCCAGATCCAGACAGTTTTCCTCCACATACCGATGGGCGGTGACATCGTAAAAGTGCTTGGAGGTGGTGATCTGAGAGGCAAATTTGCCGGAGAGATCCACGCCGTCCGCCTTGATCAGCTCGATCAGCCGATGCAGCTGAAACGGTGCGATGAAGGTATAGACCGGATAGCAGAACAGAATCAGATCGGCCTGCAGCAACGCATCGCGCACGGGGCGGAAATCCCTTTCGTAGCTTTTGATGCGCTGGCCCACGGGCAGAAAGACGAAGGTGTGCTCGGGATGCAGCGCCTGCAGATAGAGCGCCGTGTGGACGGTCGTGGAGTTGGGCCCTTTGGGGCTCGCATTCAAGACGAGAATGTTCATGACGGTTCCTCCGAATGGACGGCGGAGGCGCCCGTGGATGGGCGGATCCACAGGAGTAAGAGGCCGGCTCTGCCGGGCGCCGGACGGTCCGGGCTCACCTGTCCGCCCCGACGGCCCGCAGGAACTGCTTGGCGATGTACATGTGGCCGACCTGGTTGGGGTGGATGCGGTCCCAGGCGATGGCGCAGGGATGCATGTAGGCAAAGAGCCGGTCCCAGGCGGCCTGCAGGTCGACGAAGACCAGGCCGTGCCTGCGCGCCAGGCGCTCCACGATCGCGCCGTATGCATCCATGCGCGCGCGCATGGGGTCGAGCCGGTTGGGCTCCATGAAGAAGGGCGTCATGAGAATCATGCCCTTCACATGCGGCAGCGTGCGCTCGATCAGGCTCTCGTATGTGCGCTCGTACTCCTCCGGCGGCACGTGCCGCTCGGGCTGCGTGGGCGAGTCGAACTGCCGCCACACGTCGTTGATGCCGATGAGCACGCTCACCCAGTCGGGCGCGAGGTCGAGCACGTCGCTTTGCCAGCGGGCGTTAAGATCGCGCACCTGGTTGCCGCTGATGCCCATGTTGACGATGCGCAGCCCCAGCTCGGGGTACATGCAGCACAGCGTCGCGCCCACATCGGCGACATAGCTGGTGCCCCAGGCGTTGAACAGCCCTTCGCCCACGGGGCGCGCGCGGTCGAAGTCGGAAATCGAATCGCCGATGAAGAGCACCTTGTCTCCCTTTTCAAACAGCATACGGGATGCCTCCTTTGGATGTCTGTGATTCGCTGCGCCCATTGTACCGCAACGGCGCGCCGGCGCGCAAGAGCCAAAAAAGAAACGCGCCGCGCGTCCCTTGCGGGATGCGCGGCGGATGCGTCAGGCGGTCTGCAGCCGCTGGATGGCGGCGTCCAGGCGGCGCAGCGTCTCATCGCGGCCCAACAGGTAGGCCATCTCAAACGCGCCGCCAGGGGTGGACTCCCGGCCCGTGATCGCGATGCGCAGCGGCCAGAGCACCTGGCCGTTCTTCATGCCGCTGTCCGGGATGACGGCCATCACCGCGTCGTGCAGCGCGGCCTCCGTCCAGTCCGTCAGGCTGTGCAATACGGGGCGACACAGCTGCAGCGCCTTCAGGGCGACCTCGGGATTGGTCTTCATCTTTTTGTGCGTGTACAGCGCCAGGTCGTAGTCCGGCATCTTTGCGAGGAAATCGACCATTTCCGGCAGGCGGTTGAGCACCTCGGTGCGGCTCTGCAGCAGCTGCGCCAGCCGGCGCAGGTCGAACCGATCAGCCGGGAGCACGCGCGTCAGCCAGGGCAGCGCCTTCTCATAATACTCCTCGAAGGGCAGCCTGCGCATGTACTCGGCGTTGAACCACGTGAGCTTGTTCATGTCAAAGATCGACGGGCTCTTGTTCAGGCCGTGCTCGTCGAATGCCTTTACCAGCTCGTCCAGCGTGAAGAACTCGTTGTCCGTGTCCTTAGGGCTCCAGCCCAGCAGCGCGATGAAGTTGATGATCGCGTCCTTCAGGTAGCCCATCGCCAGCAAGTCCTCAAACGAGGGGTCGCCGTAGCGCTTGGAGAGCTTGCGCGAGGCGTCCTTCATCACGACGGGCAGGTGCACGTAGATCGGCGGCGTCCAGCCGAAGGCCTCGTACAGCAGGTTGTACTTGGGCGCGGAGGAGAGGTATTCCGTCCCGCGCATGACGTGCGTGATGCGCATGAGGTGGTCGTCCACGACGTTGGCGAAGTTGTACGTGGGCAGGCCGTCGGCCTTGATGAGCACGTTGTCGTCCAGCGTGTCGCAGTCGACCTCCACGTGTCCGTAGAGGATGTCATCAAACGACGCCTTGCCCGTCGTGGGCACGTTCTGGCGGATGACGTACGGCTCGCCCGCAGCGATGCGGCGCTTGGCCTCCTCCAGCGGGATGTGCATGCAGCGCTTGTCGTACTTGTACGTCTCGCCCTTGGCCTCCGCGGCCTTGCGCGCGGCGTCAATCTCCTCCTTGGTGCAAAAGCACGGGTATGCGCCGCCCTTTTCGACCAGCTCCCAGGCGTACTTGGGATAGATGTCGCGCCGCTGGGTTTGAATGTAGGGGCCGTAATCGCCGCCGACGTCCGGGCCCTCGTCATAGTTGAGGCCAGCCGCGCGCAGGGACTGGTAGATCAGGTCGACGGCGCCGGGCACCTCGCGCTCCTGATCGGTGTCCTCGATGCGCAGGATGAACTTGCCGCCGTATTTCTTGGCGAACAGGTAGGTGTACAGCGCCGTGCGCAGCCCGCCCAGGTGCAGATAGCCCGTGGGGCTGGGGGCGAAACGGGTTCTGACTTCCATGTGGTGTTTCCTCCTTGGGAGAGCGCCCGGTCAAGCCTTGGCGATCTTGAAGCTGTCTTTCAGGCCGACGACGCGGTTGAAGACCGGCAGCGCGTCGGTGGAATCCGGATCCTTGCAGAAGTAGCCCACGCGCAGGAACTGGAACGTATCGCCCACGGCGGCAGCCTGCAAGGACGGCTCCATGTAGCCGCGCAGCGTCTGCAGCGAATTGGGATTGAGGCGGGAGATGAAGTCCTTCTTGTCCACGGCGGGCTCCTCCGCGCCCTCGGCGTCCTCGCCGATGCCCTCGTCGCTCTTGAGCAGCGTGTCGTACAGCCGCGCCTCGAAGGGAACGGCGTCCGCCGCGCTGACCCAGTGCAGCGTGCCCTTGACCTTGCGGTTGGCGCCCTCGCAGCCGGAGCGGCTGTCCAGGTCGACCGTGCAGTGCACGCAGCAGACGGCGCCGTCCGCGTCCTTTTCAAAGGAGACGCACTTGACGATGTAGGCACCCTTGAGGCGCACCTCGCCGCCGGGGAACAGACGGAAGAACTTCTTGGGCGGGTTTTCCATGAAGTCCTCCTGCTCGATGTACAGCTCGCGGGTAAAGCGCACCTCGTGCGTCCCCATCTCGGGGTGCTGCGGGTGGTTTTCCATGGACAGCACGTCGACCTTGTCCGCAGGCCAGTTGTCCAGCACGACCTTCAACGGGCGCAGCACGGCCATCGCGCGCGGGACGTGTTCGCCCAGGTCCTCGCGCACGCAGTGCTCCAGCAGCGCCAGGTCGACCGTGGAGTCGGCCTTGCTCACGCCCACGCGGTCGATGAAGTCGCGCACTGCATTGCGCGTGTAGCCACGTCGGCGCATGGCGTGCAGCGTGGGCATGCGCGGGTCATCCCAGCCGGAGACGTAGCCCTCCTCGACGAGCTTGCGCAGGTAGCGCTTGCTCATGACGGTATCGGTCAGGTTCAGGCGGGCGAATTCGATCTGGCGCGGCGGATTCTGAAAGCCGCACACCCGTACCACCCAGTCGTACAGCGGGCGGTGGATCTCATACTCCAGCGAGCACAGCGAGTGGGTGACGCCCTCCAGCGCGTCGCCGATGGGGTGCGCGAAGTCATACATCGGGTAGATGCACCACTCGTTGCCCGTGCGATGGTGTTTCTTGTACAGGATGCGATAGAGCGTGGGATCCCGCATGATGATGTTGGGCGAGGCCATATCGATCTTCGCGCGCAGCACGCGGGAGCCCTCGGGAAACTCGCCGTTCTTCATGCGCAGGAAGAGGTCCATGTTTTCCTCGACGCTGCGGTCGCGGTAGGGGCTGTTCTTGCCCGGCTCGGTGAGCGTGCCGCGGTAGGCGCGCATCTCCTCCTGCGACAGGTCGTCCACATAGGCGATTCCGCGCCGGATGAGGTCCAGCGCGTATTCGTAGATCTGCTGGTACTGCTCCGACGCATAGTGCAGTTCCGCCCACTCGAAGCCCAGCCAGTGGATGTCGTCCATGATGGCGTCGACGTACTCGACGTCCTCCTTGGTGGGGTTGGTGTCGTCAAAGCGCAGATTGCACGTGCCGCCGAAGTGTTCAGCCGTCATGAAGTCGACGCACAGCGCCTTGACGTGGCCGATGTGCAGGTAGCCGTTCGGCTCGGGCGGAAAGCGCGTCTTGACCCGCCCGCCGTTCTTGCCGGCGGCGAGGTCTTCCTCAATGAAATCCCAGATGAAATTGGAGCGTTCCTTCGCTTCCTCCGCCATGGGAAATCCCTCCTCAATTCAGAACGCGCCCGCGTGCGGCGGGCGACTGAATAATACATTATTATAGCCCGAATGCGGTCTGAAAGCAACCAAAAAAGCAAAGGATGCGACAAAAAGAGGCTCAGCGCCGCGATTGCGTGGGCGTGCGGCCCATCTGCTCGGCAAATGCGCGGTTGAAGCTGCGGATGCTCTGAAACCCACACTCCAGCGCGATCTGCGAGACGCTCAGGCTGCCCTCCTCCAGCAGCTGGCAGGCGTACTGGATGCGGTACTGGTTCAGGTAGCGCCGGAAGTGCATGCCCACCGCCGCGTGGAAGAAGCGGGAGAGGTAGTTGGGGCTGTAGCCGATGGCGCGCGCCGCGCTGTGCAGGGAGATGTCCTCGCGGTAGTGCGCCTCGACATAGGCGAGCAGGCGGCACAGCAGGTCGTCGTGCTGCGCGTCAAAGGGCGCGAGCGGCACCTCGCGCAGAAACTGTGCGCACACGGCGTAGAATGCGCCGGTCAGTGCGAAGCGGTCTGCGCCGCGCCCGGACAGAAGGCACTCCTCCAGGTAAGCGCGCAGGCCGGGCGTGCCGGCGAAGACGGAGCGTGCGCCGCGGCGGCCCTGCGTTTCGTGCGCAAACGCGCCGACGTAGTCGCCGGAGAACACGCACACCAGCACGCGGGAGTGCTGCGGCGTGGCGTAGGCATGAATTTCGTTGGGAAACACGAGCGCAAGCTCGCCGGCGTGCGCCGTCTCGCGGCGCTCGCGCAGGCAGACCTCCACCTCGCCTTCAAGCACATAGGCGAGCTCGAAGTCCTTGTGCAGGTGCGGGATGAAGAAGAAGTCGTCGTACAGGTCGATGCGCGCGTGCTGCGCGGCGGTGGAATTGTCCAACTGATACAGGGGCATAAAGCACCTCCGGGCTGCGCGAGCGCAGCGAAAGGTCGAGGGGGAGGAGAGACGGCCGGGCACAAACAGGATAGCTTTTGTCCTGTCCGGCGCGGCTTTTTTCTTTCTTTTGCGCCGTGCGCGACGCTATAATAGGGCCAGAAAATCCGCGAAAGAGGAGGTCCCCCATGAATCGCATCACGGTCAACTTCAGAGAATCCAGGGGCACGATCAACCCCAACATCTACGGGCACTTTGCCGAGCACATCGGCGGCGTATTCTACGACGGCCTGTGGGTGGGCGAGGACAGCCGCGTGGAGAACGTGCACGGCTTTCGCAAGGCGCTGATCGACAGCTTCAAGAAGCTCAACCCGCCGGTACTGCGCTGGCCGGGCGGGTGCTTTGCCGAGACATATGACTGGCGCGACGGCATCGGCCCGCGCGCGCAGCGCCCGCGCCGGGTGAACTGGTGGTACTACTGCGACGGGCGCGTGGAGCCCAACGAGGTCGGCACGCACGAGTTCATGGACTTTTGCCGCATGACGGGCGCAGCGCCCTACGTGGCGGCCAACATGACCTCGACCACGCCGCTGCACATCCGCGACTGGGTGGAGTACTGCAACTTCCCCGCCGGCATGACGACGCTGGCGGACGAGCGCGCGCGCAACGGCTCGCCCGAGCCGTTTGACGTGCGCCTGTGGGGCATCGGCAACGAGAACTGGGGCGGCGGCGGCCAGATGACGCCGGAGATGTGCGCCAGAGAGTTCATCCGCTATACGACCGTCATGCGCAGCCTGGGCACGAAGCAGCTGCGGTTCATCATGTGCGGGGCCAATGGGCACGACGTGGAGTGGACGCGCCGGCTGATGCGCGAGTGGAGCGCCCGGCGCTGGCACGAGGTCGAGACCTATGGCGTGAGCATTCACTACTACACCAACCAGGGCAGCAAGGCCGATCCGCTGAACTTCACCGAGGACGAATGGTACGACCAGCTGCTGCGCGCTGCGTTCATGCAGCAGGTGATCGACGACCACCGCGCGGCGATGGACGAGTTCGATCCGGACCGGCGCATCAAGCTGATCGTGGACGAGTGGGGCTGCTGGCACCGCGACGGCACCGGCCCGAGCAAGGGCTACAACCTCTTTGAGCAGCAGAGCACCATGCGCGACGCGCTGGTCGCAGCCCTGACGCTCAACATCTTCAACAACCGCTGCGACGTGGTGGATATGGCCAACGTGGCGCAGCTGTGCAACAACCTGCACTCGCTCTACCTGGCCGGAGGCGAGCACTTCGTCGAGACGCCGAACTATTACGTATTCGATCTGTTCAAGGGCCATCAGGGCGCGCGCCAGCTGTGCCTGCACATGGATGTGCCCATGCTGGAGCGCGAGGGCTTCCGGCCTACGCCGCGCATCTCGGCCTCCGCGTCGGAAAAGGACGGCGTGCTCACGCTCACGCTGGGCAACCTGGACATGACCGCCTCGCAGGAGGTGCGCCTTGCGGGCCTGTACGGCAGCATCGCGGGCAGCGCGCAGGTGAGCGTGCTTTCGGCGGACCAGCCCACGGCCTGCAACACGTTTGAGGAGCCGTATGCAGTCGTTCCGCACACGAGCGACCTGCACCTGGAGGAGGGCGCCGTGCTGACGCTGCCGGCGGCGAGCGTGACGCTCGTGCGCGTGCAGCTGGCGCAGGGCTGAGCCAGCCCGGGACGCCGCGGCAAAAGCCGCGGCGCCCTTTTTGGACATCAGGGGAAGAAGTAGGCGGGCATGTACATCGTGACCGTCGTGCCGCTGTCCTGCACGCTCTCCACGCTCATCTGGTAGCGCTCGCCATAGATCAGGCGCAGCCGCTCGTCCACGTTGCGAACGCCGTAGCCGTCCGTCTGGCGCGCGAGCAGCATGCCCAGCGTCTGCGAGTCCATGCCGATGCCATTGTCGCTGACGATGAAGCAGATCCGATCCCCTGCAAGCGTGATGCGAAGGCGCAGCACGCGGTCGTCCTTGGGGCTGTTGCGCAGGCCGTGGTCGATGGCGTTTTCCACGATGGGCTGCAGGATGAAGTTGGGGATCTTGACGGTCAGCAGCGCGTCATCCACGTCGAACTGCGCCTTGAAAAAGCCGTCGGAAAGCATCTGCTGCAGGCTGATGTAGGAGCGCACGTTCTCCAGCTCGTTGCGCACGGTCGTCACCTCGCGCCCCTGGTTGAGCGCGGAGCGGTAGAACTTGCCCAGCAGCGTCGCCATCGCACTGATCTGCGCCTGGTCGGCCATGATCGCCTTGCTGTTGATCAGGGAGAGCGAATTGTACAGAAAGTGCGGATTGATCTGCGCGCGCAGCAGGCGCTGCTCGTACTCTTTCTTTTCCAGCTCGTTTTTGTAGGTGATCTCCACCAGCTGACGGATGCGCTCCATCATCTCGTTAAAGGAACGCACCAGCAGGCCAATTTCGTCCGTGCGCGCGGTGTCCATTGCGGCGCTGTCCACGCTGCCGCGGCCAATCCCGCGGATATGGCGTGTCAGACGCTCGATGGGGTTGAGCAGCGAGGAGATGAAGGCGATGGACGCGCAGCAGAGCGCGATCATCAAGACCCAGGTGACGATGAACATCGTCTCCGTGGCGCCGGTGACCGTGCGGAAGACCGCGTCGGAGCTGTCGGTGTAGAAGACCGTCCAGCCCGTGGCGGACAGCGGCGCACGGGTGACGGCGCGCTGCACATCTGCCGCCTCACCGGCGGCCGGCAGCGGCGTCTGGCTCTGGGTGGAGTACACGAACAGCGGATGGTCCGCGCCATCCGCGATGAGGATCTCGGCGCCGTCTTCGACCAGGTTGATCAGCGGCGCGAAGACGCTCTCGTAGTCCAGCTCAAAGTACAGGTAGTTGGCGTACTGATAGCGCGTGGGCATGCCGACCTTGCGGACACAGATCAGGCGCGTCTGGCTCTCTCCGGACAGCACGACCCACTCGGGCGAGAAGCCGATGTCGATCTGGGAAAACCAGCTCTCCTCCTCCAGCAGCGACAGGCTGCGCACATAGCTGTTGAAGGGCAGGATGTCGCAGCCCGTATACACGGTGATGCGTTCAAGATCCGGATAGAGGGCGGCGTTCGTGTCAAACACCGGGACGATGAAGTCACGGTAGCTTTCATACATCGCATAGTAGTCGTCGCCATAGGTGCGGTTCAGCGCCGAGAGCACGCTCGGCTCATTGAACATGTAGTCTGACATCGTGTTGTACATGTCCAGCGTGGCGTTGACCGCATACACCGCCTGATCCAGTACGTTTTGACGGATGCGCCGCTCGCTCTGGGCGATCATATTCTGCGTATGCACATAGAGCGCGCCCGTCAGCGCGGCGCAGGGGACAAAGGCCACCAGGAAGAACACCAGCAGCACCTTGCGCTTGATGCGAAGCCGACGCAGCCGGGCGAACAGCCGGACGAGATGGACGTTCATGCCTGTCCCTCCTGGGCATCCTGCATGCGCAGGATACCCTGCCGGTACAGCTCCGGGCTGACGCCGAAGCGGTCGCGAAAGCGCTGGCAGAAGTATGACGAGCTCTTAAAGCCCACCGCCTGCGAGATCCGGCTGACCTTCATCTGCGAGCCTTCGAGCAGTTCCTGCGCCTTCTTCATGCGGTAATCGTTGAGGAACTTGCCGGGCGTGCAGCCGGTCTCGTGCTTGAACAGGCGGCACAGGTAGTTGGGACTGAAGTAGAACGTTCTGGCCAGATCCTCCAGGCCGATGTCCTCGCTGAAGTGCTGGCAGATGTAACGCTTGATCGCCTCGATCTTCTGGTTGGACAGCGCGTCCGCGCGCTCCTGTGCAGCGCGCAGCGCATCGTATACGAGCGCCTTGAGCGCGTCCAGATTGGCGCAGGCGAACACGCGCTCGACGATGTCGCTTTCGCGCGACGGGTTGCCCTTGAGGCGCAGCAGTTCGCTGATCAGCTGGGTGACGCAGAATTTGGCGTACAGGCTCGAGGGCATGTTGTCCACGCGCAGACCCGTGAACGCCGCGTCGAAGTTGTCGCGCAACAGCAGGATGTCGCCCTGGCGCGCCGCGTCGAGCATCTGCTCCATCGGAAATTCGACGTCCTTACCGGGGAGGATCACCGTGCCGCGGTCCGTACGCGCCTCCAGACGGCGGTAGGCGGGCAGAAAGTCGTCCGCCCCGTCGATCACCTCGCACGCGGCGGCGCAGTCGTGACCATAGGTATTCTGCACGAAGCGGCGCGCGGCCTCGGCCAGCGCTTCCGGCGATTCGCCGCCGCACGGCCGGCGCAGCAGGATCAGCCCCTGCTCAGGATAGAGACTGATGAAGTCGCAGGGGCCGGGCATAAAGCGATGCAGCACGAGCTCAAAGTTTTCCCCATCGCCCGCGAAGAAGTCGGTTTGGAACTCCAGCAGCAGCATGAGCCCGTATTCGCCGACGAATGCGCGCTCCTGGGCGGAAGGAATGGATTCCGCGTCGCGGCTGAGGGCGAGATAGAGCAGGTGACGGCGCACAAACAGCGCCTCGCGGTCGCGCGCCCGGTCGGCGGCAATCATATCCAGCGTCGCCTCCATCGTGCGGCGGAACTCCTCTGGATCGACCGGCTTCATCAGGTACTCGGTCACGCCGATGGAGATGGCCTTTCTGGCGTCGACAAAGTCGTTATAGCCGCTGAAGAGGATCACGCGCAGGTCGGGATAGCGCGCGCGCGCGTGGCCCGCGAGCGACACGCCGTCCATGAGCGGCATCTTGATGTCGGTAAACAGAATGTCAAAGCGGCGCTGCGTTAGCAGCGCGTAGGCCTCGCGCCCGTCCCGGGCGGTGACGGTCTCCAGCGCCAGGTCATAGCGGCGAATCAGAAAGAGGATGCATTCGATCTCTGCGGGACAGTCGTCGACGATCAGCAGGCTGTACATGGAACTCCCTCCAGGAGGTGAATTGGCGTCGGATGGCGCATGTTCATTATAGCTCATTTTTCGAAAGGTGCGACAGATTCTGTCGCAAATCAACAAGATTGTTATACAAATGGCAAGAATCTGATATTTATCAACACATCGTCCGGAGATACAATGAAGTCATGACAGGTTCGGATGCGGCGATGGGCCCCGCAGCATCCGATCCCCGGTGCGAACGAGACAAAAGGAGGAAACCGAATCATGAAAAAGGCATTGGCGCTTGTGCTGACCCTGGCGCTCCTGCTGCCGGCGGCGGTTCTGGGTGAGGAGACGGTCGACCCCTATGGACCGGTGACGGACGGCGATCCCATCGTCATCACGGTCGGGCGCGAGGAGAGCGCGAACATCGTCTACGAAGAGGGCGAGAACTCCGAAAACAACTATATCGTCCGCTACCTGGAGGAGCAGCTGAACGTCGACTATCAGTATGCGTTCTCTGTGGATACGTCTTCCTACACGACGAAGGTCAACATGGCCATCGCGTCGGGCGACTTCCCGGACGTCATGAACGTATCCTACACGCAGCTGGTGCAGCTGGTCGAGGCGGACGCGATCGAAGATATGACCGAGGCGTTTGCGACCTATGCGTCCCCCTCGCTGCGCAAGTGCTTTGACTCGACCGATGGCCTGACCGAGGCGCTGGGCACGTTTGACGGCAAGCTCATGGGCATCGGCGATATCCAGCCGGGCATGGACGCCGTGCCGGTGCTGTGGGTGCGCGGCGACTGGCTGGAGGAGTGCGGCCTGGAGACGCCGCAGACCTGGGACGACGTGGTCAACGTGGCCAAGACGTTCCTGGAAAAGAACCCCGGCGGCAACGTCAACACCGGCATCGCGGTGAGCTCGGACTACTATCAGCCCAACGGCGGTTCCTATCAGCTCAACTCGCTGTTCAATTACTTTGGCGCGTATCCCAAGCAGTGGATCACCGATGACGAGGGCAACGTCGTCTACGGCTCGATCACCGACGAGTGCCGCGAGGCGCTGGCGGCAATCAACGGCCTGGTCAACGAGGGCGTGCTCAACGCATCCCTGGCAGTGACGGGCGGCGACCAGTGCTATGAACTGCTCGCCAACGGACAGGCTGGCATGTTCATCGGCGCCTGGTGGTGCGGCCAGTATCCGGTCGTGGCGATCCTGGAGGGCATGCCCGACACGGCGTCCTTCGTGCCGGTCATCGCTCCGCTCAACCCGGACGGCAAGCTGGTCGTGTGCGACAAGAGCCCGACCAACACCTACATCGTCGTCAAGAAGGGCTGCTCCGAAGAGGTCAAGGAGGCCGTCGTCAAGACGATCAACTACCAGTACGACCTGGACCAGTCCCAGGCCGAGGGCGTGCGCCCCAACGGCATGGACTCCAACTTCTCCTGGCACTACTACCCGATCAACGTGCTGCACTGCGACTTTGACGCCAAGGAAAACCAGATCGCCGACGTGATGAAGGTCATCGCGGGCGAGATGGACTACGACGACCAGTGCGGCGACGGCAAGACCTGGTACAACGGCTACACCACCGTCATGGAGCATGGCCTGCGCTATGCATTTGACACCAACCTCGCCACGGCCAACGCCTGGGGCTGGGCGACCGGCGCTTGGGAGGTCGAGCGCAATGCCGACCTGATCGAGCACTTCAGCGAAGTCACCTATGCCGACACGCCCTCCATGGAGCGCCTGTGGACGGCCATGGAGACGCTGGAGGAGGAGTACTTCCTCAAGGTCATCATCGGCGAGGCCAGCCTGGACGACTGGGACGACTTCGTCAGTGAGTGGAAGAGCATCGGCGGCGACACGATCACCGCGGAGGTCGTGGAGTACGTGACCTCCAAGTAAAGCTCGCGGCAACGCTTGAGGCCGGCCCTCCGCTTCCGTCCAAACCGGCGGGAGCGGGGGGCTTGCGCAAATGGCCGGCATTTTCCATGGCTGACAAGGAGGCACAGTATGCAAAAGCTTGCGCTCAAGCGCCGGAAGGTCACCCTGAAAGATACGTGGCCATATCATCTGCTCATCCTTCCGGGGCTTCTCGTCGTGCTGATCTATACCATCATCCCGTTCCTGGGCAACGTCATTGCCTTTCAGGACTTCAAGCCGATCATGGGCTTTCAGCGCTCCGAGTGGGTTGGGCTGGAGAACTTTCGGTACATGTTCAGCTTGAAGGACACGGCCAAGATCTTCCGCAATTCACTGTTCATCGCCTCGATGAAGCTGCTGCTTTCGCTGATCGCATCCATCTTCTTCGCCATCGTGCTGCATGAGGCCATGGGGCAGAAGGTCAAGAAGTGCGTGCAGACGATCTGCTTCCTGCCCCACTTCCTCTCCTGGGTCATCCTGGCGACGATCTTCAAAAATATCTTCGATGACACGGGCCTGGTGAACACCGTGCTGGTCAAGCTGGGCCTTGCAAGCCAGAGCGTCAACTTCCTGGGCTCCAACCGCTGGTTCCCCGCGCTGCTGATCGGCACGGACGTGTGGAAGGAGTTCGGCTACGGCTCGATCATCTTCATCGCGGCGCTTTCGGGCATCAACCCCGAACTGTACGAGGCCGCCGACATCGATGGCGCCAGCCGCCTGGCCAAGATCTGGCACATCACGCTGCCGGGCATCCTCGTGACGATCGTGCTGGTGGCGACGCTGAACCTGTCCAACATCCTCAATGCGGGCTTTGACCAGGTCTATAACATGTACAGCCCGGTCGTCTACGAGTCGGGCGACATCATCGACACCTATGTATACCGCATGAGCTTCATCAACGCGCAGTATTCGATGGCGACGGCGGTGGGCCTGCTCAAGTCTGCCGTGAGCTTTATTCTGATCACCGTCTCCTACTTCGCGGCGGACCGCGTGGCCGGATACAGGCTCTTTTGACGCGGGGAATGGGGGAATGAAGGTGAAACGCTATAAATCGCTGGAAAACACCGTGTTTGACACTGTGGTGATGGCGCTGCTGGTGATGATGGGCCTGCTGTGCCTGCTGCCGCTGCTGCACATCATCTCGCTTTCGCTGAGCAGCAAGACGGCTGCGCTGGCCGGGCGGGTATACATTTGGCCCGTCGAGTGGACGGTGACCCCGTACAAGACGCTGCTGCAGGACGCCAAGTTCATGCAGGCGATGTGGGTATCCGTACAGCGCGTGGTGCTGGGCGGGCTGATCAACTTCGTGCTGACGATCTGCTGCGCGTACCCGCTGTCGCTGGAGACCCGGCAGTTCCCCGCGCGGCGCGTGTACATCTGGGTGTTTGTGTTTGCCATGCTGTTTGGCGCGGGCATCGTGCCGTGGTATTTCGTCATCCAGTACACGGGCCTGCTGGACAGCATCTGGGCGCTGGTCATCCCCGGCGGCCTGCCCATCTACAACACGATCCTGCTGATGAACTTCTTCCGCAACGAACCTGCGGCCATCAAGGAGGCCGCCACGATCGACGGCGTCGACGCGTTCCAGATGATGACGCGCATCTACGTGCCGCTGGCGATGCCGGCGATCGCGACGGTGACGGTGTTCAGCATCGTCGGGCACTGGAACAACTTCTTCGACGGCCTGCTGCTGATCAACTCGCCCGAGAAGATCCCGCTGCAAACCTACATCCAGACGCTCACGAACACCAACATCGTCATCACCTCCTCGTCGATGACGGAGGAGGAGCTGGCGGCGATGACCTCGCTTAAGACGTTCAACGCGGCCAAGATCGTCGTTGCGGCGCTGCCCATCGCGATCTTCTATCCGTTCATGCAACGATTTTTCGTGTCAGGCATCTCGCTGGGCTCGGTGAAGGGCTGAAATCTGTCCAAGGGAAGGGCTTGCGATATGCGGCATCCTGAAAACACAGCGCCCGCCGCGGAATCTTCAGATTCCGGGCGGGCGCTTTTGACGCGTCGGGGGCTCAACCCGCCGTGTGGACGGCGGATGCCTCGGGGACGTCGCCGCACGAGCGGGCCATGGCGTTGATCGCATCGACCAGGTCGCGCGCCACGCGCGCGCGATCCTCGCTGAAGGGCACGTCCTCGCGCAGGTAGACCGGTTCGCCTACCAACAGCTCGCCGCGCGCGGGGCTGCAGTACAGCGGCACAAAGGGCAACGCGCTGCCGGCGCGGCGGCGGTACATCGGGCCCAGCTGCAGAAAGCCCTCGTACATCTCGCCCATCAGCGGCGAGTCGTTGCCGTAGTCAATATCCGGGGCGATCAGCACGCTCTGGCCATGCAGCAACACGTCCAGCGAGTCGCGGAAGGTGTCGCGCAGGTGCGCCATGTCCCGATGCACCGGGATCGACCGGCAGCTGCGGATCAGCGCGCTGACGAACAGCGACAGCGGCACGCTCACGGCGTTGGCCAGCACCTTGGGCCATCCCAGCCGCTGGGAGAACGTGAAGCCCGCGTACTGGCGGTAGCATTCGGCGCGCGAGAAGAATACGTGCAGCACCCACGGGCGGGGTGGAACGGGCATCGAGCGCATCACCTGCACGGGACCGCGCAGGTTCTGATGATGGACGATAAAGCAGGCGCAGGCTGGCAGGCTTTGCGCGCAGCGGATGACGAGCGGTTTTTTGCACACGTTCAGGCAGAATCGGACGAGCTTAAACAGCGTCCCCAAGTTGTTCGCTCCTTTCGACAGACACCTGGCACACAACAGGCTACCCCTATTATATCAAATGTCGGTCAACTCGGCGAGGAATTGACAGGAATTTATACAAAAAAATATCGCGCGCCGGCGCGCCTTTCAGGGCCGGGCAAACGCCTCGCGCACTTTGCGCAAGAACGCATCCGCCGCAGGGGAGAGGAGCTGATTCTTTTTCCAAACCAGGCTCAGCCCCACCCGCTGCTGAGGGCACAGCGGCCGGAAACACAGGCCTGAGTGTTCCTGGGTGTCGACCAGGTGGTCCAGGCACAGCGCGATTCCCATCCCCTGCTCGACCATCACCGCCGCGTTATAGACCAGGTTGTAAGTGGCCGCAACGTACAGCCGGTCGCTTCGCCTGCCAGCCCATTCGGCCAGGCTGGCGGTGGTGCGCGACTGGCGCGAGAGGATCAACGGTTGACCGTCCAGATCTTCCGGCCGGATCGAATCGCGGGATGCCAACGGATGCGTGCGGGGCAGGAGCAACCCCCATGTGTCCCAGCCGGGCATTCGAAGCAGGTCGTACCTGCGCACGTCGGCCGGCTCGATGAGCAGACCGAAGTCCAGCAGTCCCTTGTCCAAGCGCTCGGTCACATCGTCGGCGTTGCCGCTGAACAGGTGATAGCGGATGCCCGGATGCTCCCGGCGCAGGTCGATGGCAACCCGGGCGATCTGGCGCATGAGGTGCGTCTCGCCGCTGCCGATGCATACCTCGCCGCTGAGCGCGTGGGGCGCGCTGGAAAACTCCGACTGCGTCCGGTCCATGAGCCCCACGATCTCCTGGGCGCGCTGGCGCAGCCGCATGCCCTCCCGCGTCAGGCGCACATTGTGACTGGCGCGCACGAACAGCGCGACGCCCAACTCCTTCTCCAGATCGCGAATCTGGCGGGACAGCGTCGGCTGGCTCAGATAGAGCGCCTGCGCCGCGCGCGAGAAGCTTTCCTCCTGTGCGACGGCGAGAAAATAGCGAAGCACCCGAACGTCCATGGCCACGCCTCCCTCCGCATTGCGCCTGCGCATAGCATAGCAGAAAGTCATATGCCTGTAAAGCATGAAATGATATACAAAAGAGCAATTGGACATAACACCCTGCTGCGCGTATACTGAATGCGCATCAAGGCGTCGCCCCAATGCTGGACATGGCATCGCGCTCGATCCGTTCCCGGCGGAGGTGAGCATCTTTTCGATCCACGAAGGCGTCTATGACAAGGAGACGGGGCGCGTGCCGAGGAGACCGGCATGCGGATGCGGGCAGGTGGGCATGGCAGACCGCCATCCGGGGTGCGCAGTGCAGGCGCAGCGGAGACATGAGCCCGACCCCCAGGCAGGAGCATTGGCATGAACAGGAGAAAGGCGAGCATTCTGGCGGCAATGTGCACACCCATGGCGGCGTGGGCGAGCGACGAGACGGCAGGCGACCTTGCTCGCGCGCATTCCAGGGCGGGGAGATCATCGTGGGCACGGAGGGCGCCTGGACCGATTCCGACGAGAGGTCGGTTTTGACGCGGAGGCCGCAAAGAAACGTGCGCAGAAGGAGGACTTCAGCACGCCTGATGTGTTCGCACAGCGCTGCTCGCGCACGGCCAACTCCATTGCCGCATACCCCTGGCGGAGAGATGCGGTCTGCAGACTACCCGCGCGTGCAGCCGCGCGCACGGAGCGCGCTCGCCAAGACTCTCAGAAATATTTTGGAAGCGACATTTTCGGCATGCCGTCGGGCAAACCGGAAGCATTGAAGGAGGAAGCCCGCATGATTGTCATTGATGTCAATGGTCGGACGTATCGGGCGGCGCTGGCGGACACCGAGGCCGCGCGCGCGTTTGCCCAGCTGCTGCCCATGACGCTGAACCTGAACGAGCTCAACGGAAATGAAAAGTATGCCGGCCTGGACGCGCCGCTGCCGTCGGCGCCGGAGCGCGTCGGGCAGATCGAGACCGGCGATCTGATGCTCTTTGGGGATGATTGCGTGGTGCTGTTTTACGATCGGTTCTCCACCGGCTACACCTATACGCGCCTGGGCCACATCGACGATCCGACGGGATTGGCCGAGGCGCTGGGGGCGGGCGACGTACAGGTCACATTCTCACGTTGAGCATGTGAGATGGAGCATCTCCCGTGCGGACGAGCCAGCGCCTGTACGTCATATCCATGCCGATGGCGCCCATGATGGCAGCCTCCAGGCACGTCACGCCCAGCAGGCGGGGTGCAAACAGGACAAAGACCAGGGTCTCGCAGGCCGCGGGCATACACGACACCAGGAATGGCGGACATCCAACCTTTTTCGGGTCGGACAGGTCCAGACAGAGGCCGGCCCTGCGCAGAAGGATGATCAGCGCCATCTGGCGCAGGTCAGCCGCCGAATGGACGGATCCAGCAGATTCAGGGCACAGGGCCCAAGGTGGATGCCGTTGGCCAGATGATGCGCGCCAGCCGGGGCCGGCGGCACAAGGCGGCCATGGAAAGATCAGCCAGAAAGATCAGCGCGAGCGACGTCCACATTGAGGATGCCTCCTTTGGACGCAAAAAGCGGATGCCTTCTGCGACCGGAAATCACAGAAATCATCAGCCTGTTCAGCGGTTTGGGCTTTCCAAGCGAGCACTTCATCCCCTGTATCTATTATATATGGCGCGCAGACCGGCCCGTGTAAATCCTCTTTTTCGGATCCTTGCCGCACGTCAACGGTCGGACGAAAGGTGGCATCCGTTTTCGCCGCACATGCGCATGCGCTTTTCTCTCCCCTTTCATGGCAGAACAGGTGGAATCCACACAAGATGGAGGTTGCGAAAGAAGCGCAGCTATGCTATCCTTTGTGCTGAGATAGTGTGGAAGGGCACATCGATCTACATGTATCCTGCCAATGTTGGCAGGATAGAGAGAAGATAGACGATGGAGTACATGACGGTCAAAGAGACGGCACAGCGGTGGGGCGTCTCCATTCGTACGGTGAACATGTATCTGAACGAGGGGCGTGTGCCCGGAGCGATCCGCAAGGAACATGCATGGCTCATCCCGGCGGAGGCCCGGAAGCCGGAGGACCGCCGCCGCAGGCAGACCGAGGCGACGGTCCGCACTCCCAAGCTCTTCATGCCGATCTTCTCCCTTGTCTATGCGCAGGGGGGCTTTGAGGCGGCGGCAGGCCAGCTCCATGACGAAGAGGAGCGCACGATGGCGTGGGCCGGGCATTTCTACTTTCAGGGGAAGCAGGATCAGGTCCGGGAGTGGTCGGCGCGCGGCTTTGAGAGCCAGAGCGCGGAGATCAGGCTCACCGCACGGTGGCTCCACGCCATGGCGGCAATTGGCTGTGGGGATGTGGAGACGTGCCGGCGGGATTTCGCCGAGGTATTGCGCGAGGGCGCTTGCACGTCGGATGAGACCGTCCGCGCGGAGAGCGAATTCATCACGCTGGTTTCGAGAATCTATTTCCACCAGGAAGAGGCGGACGTTGCGGACCTGCTGCCGCACTTCGCATGCCTGCCGACCGGCACGCGCTACTTTGCCCTGTATGCGCGGGCGCATGCGCTGTATCTGCGCAGGGAATATCGCCAGGCCATCGGCGAGGTGGAGGCTGCGCTTGCGCTCATGCAAAACGCCTATCCCATTGCGGCGATCTACCTGAATATCGTCGGCGCCATGGCCGCCAACAGCATCAGCGGCTATGAGGAAGCCCAGCGCTTCTTTGACGCGGCATGGAAGATCGCCCTGCACGACGGTTACTTTGAGCCGTTTGCAGAACATCATGGCATGTTGCAGGGGCTGGTGGAAAAGAAGATTCGCGGCAGCCAGCCGCAACTCTACGAGCAGATCTCCGAGCTCGTATACCGCTTTAGCCGCGGCTGGATGAAGATCCACAACCCGCAATCCAGCCTGAAGGTGACGGATGCGTTGACGCCGTATGAATTTTCCATCGCCATGCTCGCCTCCAAGGGAAGGAGCAACAAGGAGATCGCAGAGTACCTGTCCATCTCCATCAACTCCGTAAAGACATATCTGGCCACCATCTATCAGAAGATTGGGGTGACCAAACGCTCAGAATTGAAGTATCATGTGAATTATTAGCCGTTTTTCTCCATAAATGGGTGATGACAGCCATGCAATAAGCCGTATAATGTAACATATACGGCTTATATTTTTTGTGCAAATTTGGATTGGCGCGATATGCGTCGCGCGGCCAAAACCATGGCGGCGGATGGCCAAAAAGGCAAGGGGGACAAAGGGCGCATGCCAGCTACAAAGGGGCACCGCAAGGGCCAGCGCATCCTCGCCGCCGCACTGGTGGTGGTGATGGTCATCGGCATCATCATCGTGGATCAGACGGGCCTTGGAAGGCGCCGATACGGGGACTCACAGGCCTATGCATACCTGCATGAATCGATGGAGTGCCTGTCCTACGGGTGGCCGCGGTGGATGATGTATCTGCTTGGCACGCTGTTCACGCAGGCGGACAGCGCCGACGGAGCCTTTCGCCGAGCGTGCGAGAGCGTTGCCAATGAGGACTTTGGCCAGGCCGCCGAGTGGATGCGTGTATGCCTAGAGGCGCCCGCCGACCGCACAGCGCAGGACAGCGCGACGCTGTATCTGCAGCTGGCCTGCATACAGTCCCTGGCGGGGAACGCCGCGGATGCGGCGGTATCCGCCCAGCGCGCGGCCCAGCTCGATCCCGAACGGGTGCAGATCCAGCAGCTGTGCTACCAGTTCAGCTTGGAGGCCCATGACAGCCTCGGCGCAGCCGTGGCGCTGGCAAGCTACGCGGCGTTGATGTCCGATACCTCCCGCTATGAAGAGATCGCAGACCTCTACCTGCAGGCGGGCAACTATACCGAATCCGGTCGGTTTTATGGGTTGGCGCTCGAAACCAACGGAAGCGACCAACGTCTGTTTTATCTGAGGGGCACCTGCCTGATGCTGCAGGGGCGATACAGGGAGGCCATAGCCGATTTTTCCAACAGCGAGATGTCCGGCAGCCTGTACGCCAAGGGCATCTGCCAGATGGCGATCAACGATCTGGAAGGTGCTGCAGCGTCGCTGGAGGCCTCCATCGAGCGCGGGGAACAGGCGGGCGAGGCACGGCTGATGTTGGCTGCCTGCCGTCTGGAAGAGGGCGACTATGAGGCGGTCGAGCGCGTGTGCGACGAATATGTCCAGGCGGGCGGCGCCTACGCCGAGGTCGCTTACTATCAGGGCACGGCGCGCATGATGCTTGGGGATTATCCGGGCGCGCTGGAGGCCTTCGACACGGCTGTTGCCTCGAATTATTTTGCGCAGGAGAGCCTGTTTTCGGCGGCGCAGTGCCGGTACCTGACCGGCGAGTATGAGGCGGCGGCCGAGCAGTTTGAGCGGTGTGTGCAGGCGCAGTTCAACACCGTACAGAGCCAGTATTATCTTGGGCTTTGCTTGGCGGCGCTGGGGCAGAACGAACAGGCAGAAGCGGCTCTGCTTCAGGCGCTAGGCGAAGAAGCGGACGGATAAGGAGAAGAAGCGGATGAACAAGAGGATCATGTGCGCGGCAGTTGCAGTGGCGATGGCAATGGCGATGGTGACGGCGATGGCGGTAGAAGTACAGGCGCAGACGCTGGCAGCCGATCAGCAGCTCAACGCGTACTATACGCTGATGACGCTGGCACTCACGGATGGCGACTACCAGTCTGCATTGGAATATGCCCAGGACTGCATGGAGATGGAGGATCTCATGGACGATACCCTCCGGGCTGACATCAGCCTGAAGCGGGGGTACGCCCTCCTGTATCTGAGCCGATATGACGAGGCGCTGGAGGCGCTGGACGCGTGTTTGAACCTGGCGCCTGGCATGTCAGAGGCGATGCTGTTGAAGATGCAGGCGCAGGTGGCTGCCGGGCAGCCTGCCGAGGCGATGGCCGAGGCGGATGCCTATGCGGCCGTCTATCCAGAACAGACCGAAGTCTACATGACGTTGGGCGAGCTGTTTGCCGTGGGTGGCGACTACGAAAACGCTGTGAAGGCATATACGGCGTATATCGAGCAGGACGGCGGCAATGCGACGGCCTACCAGATGCGCGGACAATACCTGCTGCAGCTGGGCCGTTATGAGGAGGCAGAGGCGGATCTGACACAGGCCATCGAAACGGATGCGGCGACGGCGAGGACCTACTACCTGCGATCGATCGTGCGGTTGCAGCTGGGTCGTAACGCGGAGGCCATTGAGGATCTGGACCAGTGCGTGGCCTATCTGGACCAGGTTGAAGGCGATGAGACCGAGATCGACGCGGATGTGCGCAACAGCCGGTACTACCGGGGAATCGCGGCCATGCAGATTGGCGAATACGCGCTGGCGATCGAGGATTTCACGCGCTGCGTCGAGGATGGAATCAACGGCGACTACGCGCGGTTCTGGCGCGGCGCCTGTTACCTAGACAGCGGAGACTATGAAGCGGCGAAGGAAGACTTCGCCTATAGCAGCGAGCAGGGCATCGAGGCGGCGTCCTGCCTGTACTATATGGCGCTGTGCGATATGGGACTGGAACAGTATGAGGCCGCGATAGAGGGATTCACGGCATGCGTTGAACAGGGCGTAATGAGCGCGCAGGCGCTCTACAACCGGGGCATGTGTTACATTCAGATGGGCGAAAACGAAAAAGGACAGGCAGACCTGGAGCTGTCGCTGACGCAGGGGAGTCAAGACGAGGACGCGGCAGCGTTGCCCGAAGCGCTTGCGGAGGAAACCCCAGACGCGGGCGATGCGTCCAGTGGCGAGGCCGAACACTGATGGAAGAACAGACCTGAATTTGAAGTGAGGAAGCGAACGGGACACACGTAAAAGATGCTGGTTCGGGAGGCGTAAGCAATGAGAAAGCTTAAAGTACGAGTTTGTATAGTGCTTATGTTGGTCGCCATGATGATGATGGGGAGCTGTTTCGACGTGGAGCAGTTCTCCGTGCAGGCAGAGCAGACCAGCACGCAACCCGCGCCGGTGGATAGCGAAACGCTGGAATCGGAAGGAGAGGCGCAGGCAGCGCGTGAGCCCGCGAAGACAGAGCCTGTGACGACGGAGCCCGCGACGACGGATCCTGTGACGACGGAGCCCGCGACGACAGAGCCTGTGACGACGGAGCCGACGACGACGGAGCCGACGACGACGGAGCCCGCGACGACGGAGCCTGTGACGACAGAGCCTGCGACGCCGGAGCCTGCGACGACAGAGCCTGTGACGACGGAGCCCGCGACAACAGAGAACATGACGACGGAGCCGATGACGCCAGAGAAAAGAAAGACAGAACCAACAACGA
>CALVNS010000032.1 GCA_944349855.1 uncultured Eubacteriales bacterium
TTCATCGGGCGCTCCCTTCCAATGGTCGTTCGTTTTGCGTCTGGCGTTTATTCTGCGTCGGGCGCGTGTTCGCCGTCCTGCGCGTAGCGAACGACCAGCTGCAGATAGCGGTTGCCGAACGCCACGGAGTCGATGTCATCATAGGCCATGCGGGTGGGCACGGCATCCATACGGCCCAGGCCGTCGATGTAGCGCACGCGCAGCTTCTTCTTGCCGACCTTCGTGATGCGCCCCAGCAGCAGCGCGCGCTCACCGGAGACGATGACCGGTTCGTCCTGGGCCAGCAGGTCGGTCAGCAGCGCAGGAAAGCTGTCGATGGAAACGGGCGGCGTGTCCAGCCGGTCGAGGATGCCCTCGTGCAGCATGATGTGGCTGTGGAATGCCTCGCGGTCGCCGGCGCGGACGGCCGAGATGCTGCGCAGGCGGACGACCTCATAGCCGTCCGGCCAGAAGTCCACATAGGGCGCGACGAGCGCCAGACGCTCGCTCATCAGCAGCGGCACACAGCACAGCGGCGCAGCGTTGGAACGGCGCAGGAAGATTTCGACAGGGCTACGGCGGGCGATGCAGTCCGCCAGCAGCGTACGGGCCCAGTCCTTGTTCATGACTGCCAGACCTTTCTGTATTCGATTGCCGGGCTGCCCCGGAAGCTCCTTCCATGATAGCAAATCGGCAGGCGTGCGTCAATCCCCATGCCTTGACAAGCGGGGCGCGGGATGGTATGTTTAGGAGAAGGTAACGCAATCAAACCGGGCTTTAAGGAGGCTTGCCGCGATGGAAAAGATCAAGCAGGCGCTCAACCACGTGTTGGTGCGCCTGTTTAACGACATTTTGACGATTGAGGAGCGCGCGCTGTGCAGGGGCGAGTTTCGCAATCTGTCCGTCAAGGAGATGCACGTGCTCGAGGCCGTCGCGGCCTCCGGGGAGGAAAACAACATGTCCTCCATCGCGCAGCGTCTGCGCGTGACGACGGGCACGCTCACGGTCTCGGTGCAGACGCTGTGCCGCAAGGGTTATCTGACGACTGAACGCGCCCTGACGGACCGGCGCGTCGTGCGCGTGATGCTGACCGACAAGGCGTTGGCCGCCAATGCGCGCCACGCGCGCTTTCACGAGCAGATGGTCGAGCGCGTGATGCAGGAGCTGACGGACGAGGAGCAGGCAGTGCTCACCAGCACGCTTGAGCGCCTGACGGACTTTTTTGAAAGCTGGGAGGACGTCGATGGGTGATTCGCTTGCGCGCGCGGGCGGTCGGGCGCGCGAACTGCGCGCGTATGGCTGGGGGCTGCTCTTTGTCGCGATGGTCTACCTCTTTCTGGCCAACGGGCTGGCGCTGGACCTGTTTGAGCACAGCGCGCACGATTCCTATACCTTGCAGGCGATGCGCTGGCGAGAGGGGCACATCGCCCTTGCGCAGGACTATGACTGGCTTGAACTGGCCTATTACGACGGGGGCATCTACGTCAGCTTTCCGCCGTTTCCGACCGTGCCGATGCTGCTGCTGACGTTTCTGTTCGGCGCGAACACGCCCAGCATGCTCGTCAATTTTCTGATGCTGCTGGGCTCCTACTCGGTCGGCTTTTGCATGGCGCGCAGGCTGCGCAGGGGACCGACGACGGCCGCATGCTTCGCGGCGTTTTGGGTCGCTGGCTGCAACCTGATGGAGGTCTCGCTCTACGGCGGCGTGTGGAACATGGCGCAGGGCATGTCGTTTCTGCTGACGATGCTTTCCGCCTATGGCGCAGTGCGCGGCACGCGTGCCTGGCGCTATGCCGGGCCCATATGTATTGCCTGTGCGGTCGGCTGCCGTCCGTTTCAGGCGGTATACGTGCCCTTTGTGCTGCTGGCGCTCTATCGATCGGTGCGCCGGGAGCGGCGCGCAAGCGTGTGGGATGCGCTCGTGCATATGATTCCCTATGTCGTTGCGCCCGCGCTGATCGCCGTGGCCTACGGCGCGTACAACTACGTGCGCTTTGACAACGTGTTCGAGTTCGGGCACAACTACCTGCCCGAGTTCGTCGAGGCGGAGAACGGCCAGTTTTCGCTGGCCTACGTGGGCAAGAACATCCGCAACATCCTGCGCCTGCCCTATCTGTCCAACGGACGGCTGGACTTCCCGCGCGCGTATGGATTTGCGTTTTACCTGGCCAATCCGCTGTTCCTGATTGTGGCGGGGCGCCTGATCGAGGGCGCATGGAAGCGGCGGCTGCGGGCGGAAGACGCGGTGCTGGCCGCGTCGGCGGGCGTGCACTTCTTCCTGCTGCTGCTGCACAAGTCGTTCGGCGCGTGGCAGTTCGGCACGCGCTACCTGATCGACCTGCTGCCCATGCTCGGCCTGCTGGCGCTGCGCGGCGAGCGCAGGGTGCGCTTCTGGGAGGGCGCGCTGATGATCCTGGGCATCTGCTTCAACGCCTACGGCACGATCCTGTTCCACCTGACGTAAACCAAACGGCGCGGCCTGGGCCGCGCCGTCATTTGCATGTCAGCGTGAGCAGATGGATCTGCGGCGGCGCAAAGAAGCGCATCGGCACGACCGAGGTGCCCACGCCGTTGGAGATGAGGATCTGAGCGCCGTTTTCCTGCTTCCAGCCGGTGCGGTAGCGCTCGCCATAGGCGTTGACCGGCATGATGGCCCGACGGCCGAAGAGCGTCAGCTGCCCACCGTGCGTGTGGCCGCACAGGATCAGGTCGGCCCAGCGGGTGGAGCCGTCCGCACAGGGGACGTCCGCGAGCGTGGGGATGACGTCGGGATTGTGGCTCAGGAAGATCACGAAGTCGTCCGCGCGCAGGCCACGCGATGCGGCGTATACGTCGGGATGGCCGTTTCCGTAGTCGTCGATGCCGGCGATGTAGATCGACTGCCCGGACAGGGTCAGCGGCGCCGCGCAGTTGAACAGCGGCGTCACGCCTGCCGCCGTCATGGCCGCCTCCAGCGCCGCGCGGTTGGACTCGGGCATCACCCGGTCGTGATTGCCCGCCACCGCGTATACGCCCAGGCGCGCAGAGAAGGCCGGCCGCTGTTCAAAGAACGCCACGGCGGCGTCCGAGTCGTCCGCATAGTCGCCGCCCAGGAGGACGAGGTCGGGGCGCAGGTTGTTTACGCGCTGCACGAGCCGATCGAGCCGCTCCTGCGAAAAGAAGGGGCCCCAATGGATGTCCGACAGAAAGGCCACGCGCAGGCCGTCAAACGCCGGCGGCAGATCGGAAAAGGCGAGCGTCTGCCGCTCGACGGTCAGCAGGTAGGGCTCAAGCAGCGGGTAGCAGAGCAGACACAGCACGAGCGCGAGGCGTATGAGCCGGCCCAGCAGGCGCGCAAGGCAGCCGCGCCGCTTTCTTTTTTTCATGTTTCATCGCCTCCCAGCTGCCCAACCGGCGCAAAAAACAGCCGGGCAGGCCGGCTGTTCAGCGCATTCCTCAGAGCGGGCGGATCAGGATGAGCGGCGTCAGCTCGTCCCCCTGGCCGAAGGGATTGTCGCGCAGCGCGTCCTGAATCTGATCGTCCGTCAGCGGGAAAGCGCTCGCCTTGCCCAGCTGGTTCTGGTCGATGTCGTTGGCGTCCATCAGCACGGTGGGCACGCCCGTCTCGGCCGTCAGCGCGTCGCACAGCTCCTGCGGATGCTCGGGGTTGATCAGCGCCATCTCCTTGTATACGTCGAACGACGAGCGGAAGTAGAACCCGTCGATGCCCGCCACGCCGTGGCCGCAGATCTTGTAAAACAATCCCTTGACGCCGAACGGACGCGTGATTGCCGAGACGAAGGAGGCCAGCAGCACGCGCGGCAGGCCGCACATGTCGACCACCAGCTGCAACTTGTAGGGCTCGTGCATGCCCACGCCCGTGGAGTTGATGCCCGCAAAGCGCGCGGCTGTGCGCGCGAACAGGCCCGGGTGCACGTCGTCCTTGGTCTTCACGGAGTCGGTGCACATGGCCATGACCTTGGCGCCGAAGGCGAGCACATCGCCCTGGCGGTAGAGGGGCAGCACATAACGGCGCACGAGCTCCGCCTGGCTCTCGCGGCGCTGCACGAAGTGCGTCTGTATGGCATAGCGCTGATAGCGCTTGCCGTCGCGGCCGGTGAGCACGCCGCGGTCGTAATACACGACGCCGGCCTCCTCGCGCCGCTGGGATTCGATGTTCCTGGATGCGCTGGCCACAGGACAGGACCTCCTTCAAAATCCGATCACAGAGGCGCTTCTCCATGAACGGAAGCGTTTCTACCAGTATGCCCGCCCGACGGGAGAATTAGATTTGTCTATTCTACTATAATGAGGGCGTTTTGTCAAATGACGGCCCTGCCGGAGCGGACATTTCGGCGGGCGCGCAGCGGACGGTGGCAGAAGCGCCCCAGGCGCACGCGCTGCGCGCAGCATACGAGCGCCCCCATGCGGCGGCTCAGCGGCAAAGCCGCCTCCACCCCCTCCAGCAGGCAGGCGTCCTCCAGCCGTTGGCGCGTGGCGTCCATCTTTTGGGCAAATGAAATCTTCATGATACGGTCGCTTCCTTTCTGCGAAATACCATATCTTGTGTCGACCTGGCCCATAGGATACCTTTTTTTTGGCGAAAAGGCAAGAGCGAAAAACGTCTTTGTTTGTCGAATGGCGTCGAAGCAGGAAAAGAAAAAGGAAAAAGAGGCGATTTTCTTGCGCCGGTCCCTCCAAACCCGTATAATACGGTCAGAAAACGCCGGAGGGGAGGAACGAGACATGAGCAAACAGGCGCGAGGCGCACAGGCGGTCGAAGCAAAGGCGGAGCGAATGGCGCCCCTTTTGCCCAATGCGCATGAGGAACCCTACGGGAAACCGTTGGTCGTGCTGAGCGCGCGCACGGCGCGCATGCAGGGCGCGCGGGCGCTGTGTCAGGCGCTGCAGGGTGAGGCGTCGCTTGGCCTGCTGGCGCTTTGCGATGCGGACAGCCCGACGTGCGCGCCTGAGGCGCTTCGGCGCGCAGCCTGTGCGTCGGTTGAAGAGGCGGCGGCGATCCTGCGCTGCTGGCAGTGTGAGCTGCGCGCGCCCCGCGTGCTGTGCCTGTGCGCGCATGGACGGGATGTGCAGGCCGCGCACGCAGCAGGCGCACAGGCGCTGGGCGTGTACGAAGAGGCGCAGGAACCGGCCTCCTTGCTGAAGGCGGACGCGCTGGCGCGGGGCATGAATGAGGCGCAGGCGCTATGCCGGCACTTTTGCCGCACGGGCGAAGTGGGCGGCGCGGCGCGGCGGTCGTGAGGCATGGCCTTCAGAAATGTGAACATCATGTGGGCGAACGCGCGGGAGTCGTTCGCCTTTTTTCCGTTTTACGCCATATTTGAGCCTCATTTGGCGCGTAGACTGGGCACATCAAGCGCAAGGAGGCTTTATGCCATGAGTGAGCAGGTTCAAACGGCCCCGCAAACGGCCCCGCAAAAGAAGCGGCGCAACAACCGGCGCGTCAAGCGCATGGTGAAGCGGATCGTCAAGTGGATCTTCTGGCTGTGCGTGCTGGCGGCGGCGGCACTGTTCGGATACCGGTACTACAGGGAACAGACGGCCGTGCAGACGGCGTCCACACAGCCGGCCTATGCGACGGCGAGCGTGCAGAGCGGCGCCATCAGCAAGACGGTCTACGGCACGGGCATGATCGAGGCGGCGAGCCAGCCGGTGGTGTCCATTCAGACGGACGGCACGCTCTCGGAGCTGCGCGTGGACATCGGCGACGAGGTCAAGGAGGGCGACGTGCTGGCCGTCTTGGAGAACGACGAGCTGGACGCGACGATCCAGGACCTGGAGTACGCGCTGTGGGAGCTGGACGACGAGATCATGGGCACCTCGCCCGGGGCGACGGTGGTCGCGATCCGCTCGCCCATCGCCGGGCGCGTGATGAAGCTCTACGGGCAGCTGGGCGACGATGCGCTGGCGGTCTACCGCAAGTACGGCGCGGTGGCGCTGCTGTCCACGGATGGGCGGATGAAGGTCGAGTTTGACGTGGCCGAGGGCACGACGGTCGAGCTGGGCGAGACGCTCTTCGTCAGCGGCATGGGCGCGGTTGTGGGCACGACCTTCTCCGTCGAGGGCGAGGTGACGGACCTGTACATGCAGGGCACGAAGGCGGTCGTGACGATCAACGACGACACGCTGCCCATGGACGCGCAGGCGACAGTGACCAACGGCATGGGCGAGGTGGTCGGCACGGGCGTGCTGGAGATCAACAAGCCCATGGCCGTCTCGGCCTACGGCGGCACGATCCGCCAGATCCGCGTCAACGTCGGCGACGAGATCGAGCGCAAGGACACGATCTACGTGCTGGAGGATTCGCCGCTCACGCTCACGCAGGAGAACCTGCGCATCCAGCGCGAGGCGGCCGCCGAGGACCTGGAGGAGGCCAAGGAGCAGCGCGAGAACCTGATCGTTCTGGCGCCCTGCGACGGCGTCATCGCCTCCGTGGAGGCGCTGGAGATCGGCTCGTCCGTCACCGCTGGCACCACGCCCCTGTCCATCCTCGAGGGCGAGGATATGACGCTCACCATCGCCGTGGACGAACTGGACGTCGTCTCCGTGCAGGAAGGGCAGTCCGTCTCCATCACGGTCGACGCGCTCAGCGATCTGACGGTGGAGGGCACGGTGGAGAAGATCGCGCCGGTCGGCTCGGGCGAGAGCGGCGTCACGACCTACGACGTGAAGCTCTCCTTTGACGCGGCGGGCACCGGCATCCGCGCCGGCATGAACGCCACGGGCGAGATTCTGGTCGCGTCGGTGGAGGACGCGCTGTACATCCCCGTCGAGGCGCTCATGACGGTCAACGACCAGTACTGCGTGCTGACCGCCTCCGGCAGCTATCAGCCGGTGGAGACCGGCATCATGAACGACGAATACGTGCAGATCCTCTCGGGCCTGGAGGCGGGCGACCTCGTCTACTACGAGGGCGACGCATCCGATTCGTCCGGCTTCGCGCAGATGGGCGGCATGGCGATGGACCTGGGCGGCATGGGCATGACCGGCGGCGCGCCCTCGGGCGGCATGCCCGCGGGCGCTATGGGCAGCGGACGCGGCGCACGCTGATGAGAGGAGCGATGAGACATGATCCAGATGCACGGCATCCGCAAGGAGTACCACATGGGGGAGAACGTCGTCACCGCCCTGGACGGCGTGGACATCTCCATCAAGCCGCGCGAGTTCGTCTCCATCATCGGCCCGTCGGGCTCCGGCAAGTCGACGCTGATGAACATCATCGGCTGTCTGGACGTGGCCGACGAGGGCGAATACCTGCTCGACGGGCAGGCGATCGAGGACTACAGCGAGGATGAGCTGGCGGTCGTGCGCAGCCGCAAGATCGGCTTCGTGTTCCAGCAGTTTAACCTGCTCTCCAAGATGACAGCGCAGGAGAACGTGGAGCTGCCGCTGATCTATCAGGGCATGCGCGCGGGCAAGCGCCACAGGCTCAGCGAGGAGGTGCTCGACCGCGTGGGCCTGCTGGAGCGCATGGACCACCGGCCCACGGAGCTGTCCGGCGGCCAGCAGCAGCGCGTGGCCATCGCCCGCGCGCTGGTGACGCGCCCCTCGCTGATCCTCGCCGACGAGCCCACGGGCAACCTGGACTCTCGCACGGGCGCGGAGATCATGCAGATGTTTCACGAGCTGCACCGGGCTGGCAACACCATCGTGCTCATCACACATGACCCGGCCATCGCCGCGCAGGCCCCGCGCGCCATCCACATCCACGATGGGCGCGTGCTCAACCCCACGTCGGAAAGCGAGGCGATCGTATGATGCTCATGCAGACCGTCTCCATGGCGTTCAAGGCCATCCGCGCCAACAAGGCGCGCGCCTGCCTGACGATGCTGGGCGTCATCATCGGCGTCATGTCCGTGGTGGTGCTCGTGGCCATCGGCCAGGGGACGACCGCGTCGGTCACCTCCTCCATCCAGAGCATGGGCACGAACCTGCTGACCGTCAGCATTCAGACGCGCTCGTCGGGCCGGTTTGGCGGTTTCGGCGGGTTCAACAGCAGTAATCAGCGCGGCACGGTCATCCTGACGACCGACGACGTGCTCTCCTGGGAGGACAGCGACGCCGTCGCCGCCGTGTCGCCCACGGTCAGCGGCTCGCTGACCGTCAAGGCGGGCAACGTCAACACCAGCGCGTCGATCATGGGCGTGCTGCCCAGCTATGAGGAGATCCGCAACCAGGGCGTCTCGGCGGGCCGGTACATCATTCAGGCGGATGTCGACAACCGCAGCGCCGTGTGCGTCGTGGGCGTGGACATCGCTCAGGAACTGTTCGGCACGACGGATGTCGTGGACAACACGCTGTCCATCGACGGGCGCAAGTTCCGCATCGTCGGCGTGCTGGAGAGCAAGGGCACGTCCGGCGGCACGTCCTCCGACGCCGTGGTCGTCGTGCCGTTCACGCTCGCCCAGCGGATGCTGGAGAACACGTCCATCACGTCCATCAGCGTCTCGGCTACGGACGCCGCCAGCGTCGACGCCGCGCAGACGTACATCGAAAACTACCTCTACCGCCGCTATCAGAACGACAGCAGCTACTCGGTCATGAACCAGAGCGAGATGCTCTCGGCCGTGGAGGAGACCAGCAGCACCCTCTCGCTGATGCTGGGCGGCATCGCCGGCATCTCGCTGCTCGTGGGCGGCATCGGCATCATGAACATCATGCTCGTGTCTGTCTCCGAGCGCACGCGCGAGATCGGCATCCGCAAGGCCGTGGGCGCCAAGCGGCGCGACATCCTCCTGCAGTTCCTGGTCGAGGCGGTCGTCATCTCCGGCCTGGGCGGCCTGCTCGGCCTGGCGCTGGGCGCGCTGCTCATGGACGCGCTGGAGGGCGTGCTGGGCATGACGCTGACGATGTCCATGGGCGTGGTGCAGCTGGCCGTCGGCTTTTCGATGGCGGTGGGGATCGTCTTCGGCCTGTATCCGGCGGGCAAGGCGTCGAAGCTGCGGCCCATTGAGGCGCTGCACTACGACTGACCGGGCGAAAGTCACTGTTGACGTGCATATTTTGCAGGAATACAATAAAACTATAGGCAACGCGTGAGCGCGCTGTACGATTCAGCACATGGGAGGTCGTCTGTATGTTTGGAAACAGCGCAAACAAGATGGAACATCTGATCGAAAAGAAGAACGCGGAGAAGCTCTCGCATCTGGCAAATGACAAGCACGTGGAGACCGCCGTCGCTGCGATTGCAGGCCTTGGCAAGGTGGGCGGCGAAACGGCTGTGAATACGCTGGTGTCTCTGCTGCATTCGCCCGACAAGCAGCTGCGCCTGGCCACGGCGCGCGCAATGGGCGAGATGAAGGATGCCCGCACGCGTATGCATGTGAGCCATCAGCTGAGCATCGAGCAGGACGCAGAGGTCAAGGCGGCGCTGCAGGCGGCGCTGCACAACATCACCTCCGACATCAAGTAAGCCCGCCTGCCGGAAGATCCCCCGCGTTTCTCCGGCCCTTTTACGCCCCCGAGAGGGGGCGCTTTTTTGCGCGCGGCGTGCGCAGACGCGCAGCCCGCCGCAGGCCTTGCATTTTGGCCTGCGGCATGTTATGATACGGATGGCCTGCCTTTTGGAGCCGAAATCATAGAAAAGACGGCTCCCTACAGGCGGGCTTGCCGCGCACCTGGGATGTGCGCACGGCATACGATGAAGCAGCAATGCCGGCCCGCGGCGCCAAGAAACGGCGCGCCTTGCGGAAAATCGCCGTCTTTTGCGGCGGAAACGCGACATTGTATTGATTTTTCTGTGCCTTTCCTTTACAATGAAGCGTTGTCAAGGCCGGCATTATGAGTGACGGAGGGATTTCTTGATGAAGGAGATCCGGGTTTCAAAATTTGGCGGCAGTTCCCTGGCCGATGCGGGCCAGTTTGCAAAGGTGCGGGAGATCCTACTTTCCAATCCCTCGCGCCGTTACGTCATTCCTTCCGCGCCTGGCAAGCGCACGGCAAACGACGAGAAGATCACCGACATGCTCTACGAGTGCCACCGTCTCGCTCAAGCGGGCGAAGACTTCTCCGCGCTCTTTGAGCGGATTGCGGACCGGTACCGCTCCATCGCCGATTCGCTTTCGCTGGATGTGCCGCTGGAGGAGCTGTTCAGGACGGTGCGCGCGGGCATCGAAAAGAGCGAACGCCCGGACTATGCGGCCAGCCGCGGCGAATACCTCAACGGCATCCTGCTTTCGGCTTACCTGGGCTGGGACTTCATCGACGCTGCGGACGGCATCCTCTTTGACGCAGATGGGAAGCTCGACCAGAACGCCACGCAGGACGCGCTCTCGGCGCTGCTGCGCGAGCATGAGTACGCGGTCGTGCCCGGCTTTTACGGCAGCATGCCCGACGGCACGGTGCACACGTTCTCGCGCGGCGGCAGCGACATCTCTGGCGCGATTGTGGCGCGCGCGGCGCACGCGGACCTGTATGAGAACTGGACCGACGTCAACGGCTGCCTGATGGCCGATCCGCGCATCGTGCGCGATCCCAAGCCCATCCGGCATGTGACGTACCGTGAGCTGCGCGAGCTGTCCTACATGGGTGCAAGCGTCCTGCACGAGGAGGCCATCTTCCCCGTGCGCATGGCGGGCATCCCCACAAACATCCGCAACACCAACGCGCCCGAGGAGCCTGGCACGCTGATCTCCCACGACGCGGAGGACATGGACAACGACTACGTGATCACCGGCATTGCGGGCAGCAAGGACTTTGCAATCGTCACCGTCGAAAAGGCGATGATGAATGCGGAGCTGGGCTTTGGCCGGCGCGTGCTGCAGGCGGTCGAGGAGAACGGCATCTCCTTTGAGCATCTGCCCACCGGCATCGACACGATGTGCGTCGTGTGCCACGAGCGCGCCCTGGAGGGCAAGCGCGACAAGCTGGTGCACCGCATTTATGAGCTGACCGATCCCGATTCGGTCGAGATCCACTCCGGATTGGCGCTGATCGCCACGGTGGGCCGCGGCATGGTGCGCTCCAAGGGCACGTCGGCACGGCTGTTCAATGCGCTGCAGCGCGCGGGCATCAACGTGCGCATGATCGACCAGGGCTCCAGCGAGCTGAACATCATCGTCGGCGTGGACAATCTGGACTTTGAAAACGCCGTGCGCGCGATCTATCGCGCGTTCGTCACCGAGTTCGACCGCGAGCGCGCCTGAAGCGCGCATCCAGGGCCGGGCGGGGCATTCCCGCGCCGGCCTTTTTTCTTGCGCTCACCGATACAAACGCCCGCGCATACGGTATATGCGGAGGTGGTCGCGCTTGAAACGAACAATGGGGGCGCTGTTTGCCGCCCTTTTGCTCTTCTCCGCCGCCCTGGCGGGCGCAGAGGGGGGCTTTGCGCCCGCGGGCGAGCTGATCCCGGGCATTGATGTAAGCGTATGGCAGGGGGAGATCGACTTTGCGCGCGTGCGCGCCTCGGGCGTGCGGATCGTCTATATCCGCGCCAGCGCCGGACAGACGACTATCGACGCGCGTTTTCGGAGAAACTACGCGGGATTCAAGGCGCAGGGGCTGCAAATCGGCCTGTATCACTACCTGACCGCGCGTACGCAGGACGACGCGCGCGAACAGGCGCGCTTCTTTGCCGAGACCATCGAGGGCACGCAGCCGGACTGCCGGCTTGCGGCGGACTTTGAGCGGACCGACGGGCTCACCGCACAACAGGCCAGCGACATTGTGCTCGCCTTCCTGGAGGAGGTCGAACGGCTGACGGGATTGGATGTCGTGCTCTACTCCGATGCCTGGGGCGCGCGCAGCCTGTGGACGGCGGAGCTGACGCGCTATCCGCTCTGGGTGGCCGATTACGGCGCGTCCTCGCCCGAGCCCAACGGCAAGTGGAGCGTGTGGGCGGGGTGGCAGTACACCGACCGCGGCGAGGTGCCGGGCATCTCGGGCAACGTTGATCTGGATCACTTCACGCCGCTCATGCTGCTGGGCGGGTCCACGCCTACGCCTACGCCTACGCCCGGGCCCACACCCACGCCCGGGCCCACGCCTGGGCCGTCCTACACCTGCGTGCCCGTCGATGCGCAGCGCTACGTCGTGCGCCGGGGCGATACGCTCAGCTCCATCGCTCAGCTGTTCAACGTGGGCGTGGACGCCATTGCGACGCTCAACGGCATTGAGGACGTCAATGTGATCTATGCGGGACAGGAGCTGTTTATACCGGTTTACAAGTGACCCATATGACATCGTATGGGGAAAAAGCGACATTTGAAGCGGCGCCGATTGACGCGCGGCGCCGCTTCCTCTATAATGACAGGCATACGACGGATCACATGCGCGCAAGGCCGCAGAAAGGATGATACATCGCATGAACGACGTCAAAAACCCCAAGAAACCACTGATTTATTATTATCTGATCGTGTTGGTCGTCATCATGCTGCTCAACGCTACGCTGGTGCCGATGCTCAGTCAGCGCAACATTCAACAGGTGGACTACTCCACCTTCCTGGAGATGCTCTCGGAGGGACAGATCGGCGAAGTGCAGGTGGACGAGACGCAGATCGCCTTCACCTCCTCAGACCGGCAGAACCCGATGATCTACGTCACTGGCCGCATGGAGGACGCGCAGCTGGTGGACAGGCTGACCGACGCCGGGGTCTCCTTTGGCCAGGTCGTGCCGCAGGAGATGTCCCCGCTGCTGAACTTCCTGCTGTCCTGGGTGCTGCCGCTGGGGCTGTTCTGGCTGGTGGGCTCGCTGCTGTTCCGCCAGATGTCCAAGCGCATGGGCGGCAACACCATGAGCTTTGGCAAGTCCAACGCCAAGGTCTATGTCGCGGCGCAGACGGGCAAGACGTTTGGCGACGTCGCCGGCCAGGACGAGGCCAAGGAGGCGCTCACGGAGATCGTGGACTTCCTGCATCAACCGGAAAAATATAAGGAAATCGGCGCCCGGCTGCCCAAGGGCGCGCTGCTGGTTGGCCCTCCGGGCACCGGCAAGACGCTGCTGGCGCAGGCGGTCGCGGGCGAGGCGAAGGTCCCCTTCTTCTCGATCTCAGGCTCCGAGTTTGTGGAGATGTTCGTGGGCATGGGCGCGGCGCGCGTGCGCGATCTGTTCAAGCAGGCGGGCGAAAAGGCTCCGTGCATCGTGTTCATCGACGAGATCGACGCCATCGGTAAAAAGCGCGACGGAAGCCCGATGGGCGGCAACGACGAGCGCGAGCAGACGCTCAACCAGTTGCTCACGGAGATGGACGGCTTCGACGGCAGCAAGGGCGTCGTCATTCTGGCCGCGACCAACCGGCCCGAGTCGCTGGACAAGGCGCTGCTGCGGCCCGGCCGCTTCGACCGGCGCGTGCCCGTGGAGCTGCCCGACCTGCAGGGCCGCGAGGCGATCCTGCGGGTGCATGCCCGCAACGTCAAGATGAGCCGGGACATCAACTTCACCGCCATCGCGCGCGCCACATCCGGTGCGAGCGGCGCGGAGCTGGCCAACATCATCAACGAGGGCGCGCTGGCGGCGGTCAAGGCCGGCCGCTCCACCGTCGAGCAGCAGGACCTGGAGGAGGCCGTCGAGACGGTCATCGCCGGCTACCAGCGCAAGAACGCCGTCATCTCCATGAAGGACAAGCTGACGGTCTCCTATCACGAGGTCGGCCACGCGCTCGTCGCGGCCAAGCTGAAGCATTCCGCGCCCGTGCACAAGATCACCATCGTGCCGCGCACGTCCGGCGCGCTGGGCTACACCATGCAGGTGGACGAGCAGGAGCAGGTGCTCATGACGCGCGAGCAGATCATGGACAAGATCACCACGCTCACCGGCGGACGCGCGGCGGAGGAGCTGATCTTCGGCTCCGTGACCTCCGGCGCCTCCAATGACATCGAGCAGGCCACCAAGCTTGCGCGTGCGATGATCACGCGCCTGGGCATGAGCGAGACGTTTGACATGACCGCGCTGGAGACGGTCGGCAACCCCTACCTGGGCGCGGACGCGTCGCTGATGTGCTCGGCGGATACCGCCGCCCGCGTCGATCAGGAGGTCGTGGCGATCATCCGCAAGGCGCACGGCCAGGCGCGCCAGATCCTGGAGGACAACAAGCAGAAGCTGCACGAGCTGGCCAAGTACCTGCTGGAGAAGGAGACGATCACCGGCGAGGAGTTCACCGTCATCCTCAACCGGCTGCCCCAGCTGCCGCAGACGGGCGAGGACGAGGAGAAGCCCGAGGAGACATCCACGGACAAATGACAAGAGGCCGCCGCATCCGCAAAAGGCAAGTTCGCGGGTGCGGCGGCCTTTTATGCCCCTTAAAAGGCCGACTCTACCGCCGTTCGGTTGCCCCGCCGGCGCGTTTCGTGCTACACTGGGGGCGAGAGGTGAACGCAAGTGTATCAGCTGGACAAGGAACGTTTCGGCCGCTTTGTGGCGGAGCTTCGAAGGGAGAAGGGCCTCACCCAGAAGCAGCTGGCCCAGAGCCTGTGCATCTCGGACAAGGCCGTCAGCAAGTGGGAGACCGGCGCAAGCATCCCCGACACGGCGCTGCTCATCCCGCTGGCCGAGCAGTTGGGTGTGACCGTGACGGAGCTGCTGCTGTGCCGCAGGCAGGAGCGCCCCGATCCCATGGACGCGGGGCAGGTGGAGGCGGTCGTCCAGGCGGCCATCCGCTATGCGGACGAGCCGAAGCGGGCGTATCAGGTCAAGGACCGCTGGCGCGCCCTGTACGCCCTGTCCCTGCTGGCAGGCGGCGCTGGCATATGGGCAAACGCCCGTTTCGGCTGGCTCTCCATGCAGATGCTCACCCTGACGCTGCTGGGCGCGATCTTCGGCGCGTACTTTTGCCTCTTCGCGCTCGTCCGGCTGCCGGCCTATTACGACGAGAACCGCATCAGCGCCGTCTCGGACGGGATCTTCCGCATGAACATGGCCGGCGTGGCGTTCCATAACGGCAACTGGCCCTACGTACTGCGGGCCGGACGCGCCTGGAGCTGCGCGGCGACCGTGCTGACGCCGCTTGCGTTCCTGTGGATGAACGCGGCGCTGGTTGGGGCGGCGCGGACGGCGGCGGACTACGGGGTGCTGGCGGCGGCGCTGGGCGGACTGTTCGTGCCCGTGTATGTGGCCGCCAGGCGGCATGACGACCGGCCGGACGGGCGCGCGCAGCGATGATGCGGAGGGGGCGCTGGGGCGCCCTTTTTTGCGCTGCATGGGATTGCCCCTGCGCGGCTGCCGCGGTATAATGGAGCCAACCTGCATGCAAAGGAGAGCGGCCTATGCGCTTTACAAACGGTTATTGGCTAATCCGGCCCGAATTTGAGATGAGCTATGCGGTCGAGTGGCGGCGCACGCTGTCGCTGGACGGCTGCCTGACGGTCGCCGCGCCGGCGCATCACATCGAGGACCGCGGCGACGCCATCGGCGGGGCAGAGCTGCGCGTGCGCATCGATTCGCCCATGGAGGACGTGCTGGGCGTGGAGCTGACGCACTGGCGGGGCGCGGCGGATGCGCGGCCGCGCTTTGCGCTGGCCGACGAGCACCCGGCGGTGGAGACGGGCGAGGACGGCGAGGCGGCGTTTTTCCGCAGCGGCCGGCTGTGCGCGCGCGTGTCCAAGGCTGCGCGCGGTTGGAGCGTGCGCTATGAGGCGGACGGCCGCGTGCTGACCGAGAGCGGCTACCGCGGCATGGCGCACGCGCGCAACCGGGAGACCGGGCGCTGCTACATGGTCGACTCGCTGGCGCTGGACGTGGGCGAGTGTGTGTACGGCCTGGGTGAGCGCTTCGGCGCGTTCGTCAAGAACGGGCAGAGCGTGGACATGTGGAACGCCGACGGCGGCACCTGCAGCGAGCAGGCGTACAAGAACGTGCCCTTCTACCTGACCAACCGCGGCTATGGCGTGTTCGTGGACGACACGAGCGACGTGTCCTTCGAGGTGGCCAGCGAGAAGGTCGAGCGCGTGCAGTTTTCCGTGGAGGGCGAGCGGCTACGCTACTTCGTCATCTACGGCCCGACGCCCAAGGAGGTGCTGGAGAAGTATACGCGCCTCACGGGCCGGCCTGCGCTGCCGCCGGCGTGGTCGTTCGGCCTGTGGCTGACGACGAGCTTCACGACCAGCTATGACGAGGCCACGACCTCGTCGTTCATCCAGGGCATGGCGGAGCGGGACATCCCGTTGAGCGTGTTCCACTTTGACTGCTTCTGGATGAAGGGCAACCGCTGGTGCGACTTCGCATGGGACGAGGAGACCTTCCCCGATCCCGAGGGGATGCTCGCCCGCTACCGGGCGCGCGGCCTGCGCATCTGCGTGTGGATCAATCCCTACATCGCCCAGGAGAGCCCGCTCTTCGACGAGGGCCTGCGCGCGGGCTACCTGCTGCGCCGCGTGGACGGGAGCGTGTGGCAGACGGACCTGTGGCAGTCCGGCATGGCCGTCGTGGATGTGACCCACCCCGACGCGCGCACGTGGTACTGCGCCCATCTGGAGCGGCTGCTGGATATGGGCGTGGACTGCTTCAAGACGGACTTTGGCGAGCGCATCCCGGTGCGCGGCATCCGCTATGCGGACGGCAGCGAGCCGCTGGGCATGCACAACTACTACACGCAGCTGTACAATCGGATGGTCTTTGAGCTGCTGGAGCAAAAGCGCGGCAAGGGCGAGGCGGTGCTCTTTGCGCGCAGCGCCACCGCGGGCGGGCAGATGTACCCCGCGCACTGGGGTGGGGACAACAGCGCGTGCTATCCGTCCATGGCCGAGACGCTGCGCGGCGGGCTGTCGCTGGCCTGCTGCGGGTTTGGCTTCTGGAGTCACGACATCTCCGGCTTTGAGCAGACCGCGCCCGCGGATGTGTACAAGCGCTGGGCGGCGTTCGGGCTGCTGTCGAGTCACAGCCGCCTGCACGGCTCCAAGAGCTACCGCGTGCCGTGGCTGTTTGACGAGGAGGCGGTGGACGTGGTGCGCCGCTTCACGAAGCTCAAGTGCAGCCTGATGCCCTACCTGTACGGTTTGGCGGTGCAGGCGCACGAGAGCGGCGCGCCGATGCTGCGGCCGATGTTCATGGAATATCCGGACGATCCCGCCTGCGACGCGCTGGACCGCCAGTACATGCTCGGCGGCGACCTGCTGGTCGCGCCCGTGATGCACGCGGACGGCCATGTCGACTACTACCTGCCCGAGGGGCTGTGGACGAACCTGCTCACCGGCGAGACGGCAAGCGGCGGGCGCTGGCGGCACGAGACGCACGGGTTCATGACGCTGCCGCTGATGGTGCGCGAGGGCGCGGTGATCCCTGTGGGCGCCGTGTGCGACCGGCCGGACTACGACTTTGCGGCCGGCGTGACGCTGCACGTGTACGAGCTGGAGGTCGGGGAGACGACGTTCGTCAGCGTGCCGGCGCAGGACGGCTCGGCGGGCGCGTCGTATGCCGTGACGCGCACGCAGGACGGCGTGCAGGTCGAGACGGACACGGATCGGCCCTACGCCGTCGTGCTGCACGCGGGCGGACACGAGACGCGCGTGCGCTGAGGCGCGCCGCATAAAAAGCGCGCCCTTCCCGTATGATGGGAAGCCATCGTGCGGGAAGGGTGTTGCCATATGACGAAGTGCAAGAGGGGACGGGCGCTTGCGGCGCTTTGCGCAATCCTGATGCTGGCGGGCTGCGCTGCGGGCGAGCGCCCGCTGGCGACCGCCGTGCCCGAGCAGACGCCGGGCGTCGTGCTGTCGCCGGCACAGGCGGGAAAGCCGCAGATTCCGAAAAAGCTGGAGCTGAACGAGGACGGCGAGCCGCTGCTGGACGTGTATGACGTCAAGCGCTCGCAGGTCGTGTCCATGCCCATCGAGGAATACGTCTGCGGTGTGCTGGCGGGCGAGATGCGCGGGGACTGGCCGCTGGAGGCGCTCAAGGCCCAGGCAATCCTGGCGCGCACGTTCGTGCTCAAGTTCATCCAGGAGAAGGAGAGCCGCTATCCGGGCGCGGACATCTCCACGGACATCGAGGAGGCGCAGGCCTATGAGCCTGCCGCGGTCAACGAGCGCATCGAGCAGGCGGTGGAGGAGACGCGCGGTCTGGTGCTCTCCAGCGGCGGCGAGCTGCCCTACGCATGGTTCCACGCGCATTCGGGCGGACAGACCGCCCTGGCTGAGGAGGGACTGGACTACAAGGATGGCGAGCCGCCCTACACGCGCTCCGTCGCCGGCATGGAGGACGACAATGCCGACGAGGAGGCCGCGCAGTGGGAGGCATCCTTTCCTGCGGCGCAGGTGCTCAAGGCGGCGCAGCAGACCGGCGCGTCTGGCAACCAGCTCACGGAGATCTCAGTGGCGGAGCGCGGAGAATCCGGGCGCGCCACGCGGCTGAGCGTCAACGGCAAGGCCGTCAGCGCGGCGGCGTTTCGCATCGCGCTGGGCTCAACCGAGATGCGCTCGACGCTGATCGATTCCATCACGTTTTCAGATGGTCGGGTCGTCATCAGCGGGCGCGGCTACGGCCACGGCGTGGGCATGAGCCAGTGGGGGGCCTATGCGATGGCCCAGGACGGCGAGCAGGCGCAGGACATCGTGTTGCACTATTTTCAGAACGTGGAGATCGTGCCGCTTTGGTAGAAAAATTGAAAAAACGCGCGCCGCAGGCTTTTGCCTGCGGCGCGCGTCCTGCTGAATCGGGGCGGACTATCTGCGACCGCCGCCCGGACGGCCGCCGGGAGCGGGCTCCTCTTCCTCCTCATCCTCCACGGGCGGGGGCGACTTGCTCGCGTCGGGCTTGGCTGAGAGCAGGTGCGAGTCCACAAAGCCCACGTTGGTCTCGCCGTAGACGATCAGCGACCAACCGTCCACCGTCGCCAGCACATAGCCCGCCGCGTCGCGGGTCATGACGTACTTCTTTTCATAGTCCGTGCCCGGGCCCGTGCGCACGTTGATGCTGTCGGCGTCGACAAAGCGCTTGGAGCGGCTGGCGCTCTTGTCCAGCCAGATCTCAAACGTCTCCCCGCCTACGGTCAGCGTCTGGCCGGAGGAGGTCATGCCGCAGGTGCAGGTGACGCCTGCGTGATCCTGCATGCAGTACAGGCGGGGCGTGCCGGACTCGGTGGGTACGAGCAGCATGCCGGTCTCCCCATCGCGAAAGGCCACAAGGGGCTCCTCCGACGGGGAGACAACGCCCTGCAGCGCCTCCAGCGCCGCGCTGATGGACGCATACTCCTCCTCTGACAGAGAGGCGATGGCCGCGGCGTACGCCTCGGCAAAGGAGGGAACGGCGGGGGTGACGGCGGGCGCGGGGGTCGCCGTGGGCGACGGCTCCGAGAGGGCCGCGGTGGGCAGCGCCAGCAGCGCGCACAGCGCGGCGGCGGGGATTCGTCTTTGCATGTCGTTTCGAAGGCTCCCTTCACAGCCGGGAGGAACGTCTCCCAGCCAGGATGGGACCATTTTAGCACGCGGCCCCGGCGCGGTCAACGCGCCGGGGCAAAGCGTCACGAAAAAGAACGCGCCCGTTCACACGGGCGCCGCATTTGGCAAATGTGGGGCGCATACGCACGCGCTGCGCGTGCAGGACGCACAAAAAACGCTCAAAACAAAAAAAGGGGCACAAAAACCTTGACACCTATTCCATTGCGTGTTACAATACTATATTGCATCAGTATGTCAAAATAGGTGTTTTATCCTGCGCGTGAAGCTGTCTCCGTGGTGCTATTGTACACCACATGCGCCGCCTTTGCAATGGGAAAATGGACAAGGCGAAAACATTTATTTTGCGCCATACGCTAGGACAGTTAGGGGTGATGGCATTCATGGTTCACGAGGTAAAAATGGGAAAGCGCCGCACCAGAATGAGCTTTTCCCGCATCGATGAGGTCTTGGAAATGCCCGATCTGATCGAGGTGCAGAAGAACTCCTACGAGCGCTTTCTCAAGGAGGATCTGCGCGAGGTCTTGAACGACGTTTCTCCGATCACGGACTACAGCGAGAATCTCGTGCTCGAATTCGTGGATTATTCGCTCGACGACACACCCAAAAACAGTCAGGAACGCTGCCGGGAGCGCGACATGACCTATGCGACCGCACTGAAGGTGTTTGTGCGGCTCAAGAACAAGGAGACCGGCGAAATCAAGGAGTCCGACGTGTTCATGGGCGACTTCCCGCTCATGACCGACCACGGCACGTTCATCATCAACGGCGCCGAGCGCGTCATCGTCAGCCAGCTGGTGCGCTCGCCCGGCGTGTACTACCGTGAATCCATCGACAAGGCTGGCAAGTACCTGTACGACACCCAGGTCATCCCCAACCGCGGCGCATGGCTGGAATACGAGATCGACTCCAACGACGTCATGTGGGTGCGCGTCGACCGCGCGCGCAAGCTGCCCGTGACGTCGCTGCTGCGCGCGCTGGGCTACGGCACCAACCAGGAGATCATCGACCTGCTGGGCGAGGATGAAAAGCTGACCGCCACCCTGGAGCGCGACGAGGCCGCGCAGTCCGTCGAGGACGGCCTGCTGGAGATCTACAAGCGCCTGCGCCCGGGCGAGCTGCTCACCGCCGACTCGGCCCGCAGTCTGCTGCGCAGCCTCTTCTTTGACCCCAAGCGCTACGACCTCATGCGCGTGGGCCGCTACAAGTTCAACAAAAAGCTGGCGCTGGCCGCGCGCATCGCCGACCACGTCGCCGCCGAGGACATCGTCAACCCCGAGACCGGCGAGGTGCTCGTCCAGGCGGGCAACGCCATCTCCAAGGCCAAGGCCGTCGAGATCCAGAACGCGGGCGTCAACGTCGTGCATCTGGACGTGGAGGGGCACACCGTGCGCGTCATCGGCAACAACTTCGTCGACGCGGCCGCCTGGCTGCCCTTTGACCCGGCGGAGGCGGGCGTCAACGAAAAGGTGCACCTGCCCACCCTCAAGGAGATCATGGAACAGGTCGCCCCCGAGGACCTCAAGGAGGCCGTGCGCGAGAACCTGTCGCACCTGAGCCCCAAGCACATCCTCATCGACGACATCATCTCCTCGGTGAGCTACCTGATCGGCCTGCCCTACGGCGTGGGCAAGACCGACGACATCGACCATCTGGGCAACCGCCGCCTGCGCTCCGTGGGCGAGCTGCTGCAAAATCAGATCCGCATCGGCCTGTCGCGCCTGGAGCGCGTCGTGCGCGAGCGCATGGCCATCCAGAGCGCCAGCGAGGTGCGCCCGCAGGATCTGATCAACATCCGCCCGGTCAGCGCGGCGATCAAGGAGTTCTTCGGCTCCTCCCAGCTGTCGCAGTTCATGGACCAGCCCAACCCGCTGGCCGAACTGACGCACAAGCGCCGCCTGTCCGCCCTGGGCCCCGGCGGCCTCAACCGCGAGCGCGCGTCCTTCGAGGTGCGCGACGTGCACTACTCGCACTACGCGCGCATCTGCCCCATCGAGACGCCTGAAGGCCCGAACATCGGCCTGATCGGCTCGCTGGCGACCTACGCGCGCATCAACGAATACGGCTTCATCGAGGCGCCCTACCGCGTGGTCGAGCACGGAGAGGACGGCGTGACGCGCGTCACCGACGAGATCGTCTACCTGACGGCAGACGAGGAGGACGGCTGCCACATCGCACAGGCCAAGGAGCCGATCAACCCCGACGGCACGTTCGCCAACGAGCGCGTCACCACGCGCGTGTGCGCCGACGTCGTGGCCGTGCCGCCCGACCGCGTCGATTACGTCGACGTCTCGCCGCGCCAGATCGTCTCCGTCGCCACGGCGATGATCCCCTTCCTGGAAAACGACGACGCCAACCGCGCGCTGATGGGCTCCAACATGCAGCGCCAGGCCGTGCCGCTGCTGCGGCCGGAGGCCGCCTACGTCGCCACCGGCATCGAGTACAAGGCCGCGTGCGACTCGGGCGTGGCCATCACGGCCAAGGAAGACGGCGTGGTCGAGAAGGTCAGCGCCGACCGCATCGACATCCGCGCGAAGGACCACAGCCTGCACACGTACAAGCTGATCAAGTTCGCGCGCTCCAACCAGTCCACGTGCATCAACCAGCGCCCGATCGTCAGCGCCGGCGAGGAGATCGAAAAGGGCCAGGTCATCGCCGACGGCCCCTCCACCGACATGGGCGAGATCAGCCTAGGCCGTAACGTCCTCATGGCGTTCATGACCTGGGAGGGCTATAACTACGAGGACGCCATCCTGCTCTCGGAGCGCCTGGTCAAGGACGACGTGTACACCTCCATCCACCTGGAGGAGTATGAGTGCGAGGCGCGCGACACCAAGCTGGGGCCGGAGGAGATCACCCGCGACATCCCCAACGTCGGCGACGACGCGCTGCGCGACCTAGACGAGGAGGGCATCATCCGCGTGGGCGCGGAGGTGCACTCCGGCGACATCCTGGTGGGCAAGGTCACGCCCAAGGGCGAGACCGAGCTGACCGCCGAGGAGCGGCTGCTGCGCGCGATCTTCGGCGAGAAGGCGCGCGAGGTGCGCGACACCAGCCTGCGCGTGCCCCACGGCGAAGAGGGCATCATCGTCGACGTCAAGATCTTCACCCGCGAGAACCACGATGAGCTCTCCCCGGGCGTCAACCAGATGGTTCGCGTCTACATCGCCCAGAAGCGCAAGATCTCCGTGGGCGACAAGATGGCCGGCCGCCACGGCAACAAGGGCGTCGTCTCGCGCATCATGCGCGAGGAGGACATGCCCTTCCTGCCCGACGGCACGCCGCTGCAGATCGTGCTCAACCCGCTGGGCGTCCCCTCCCGCATGAACCTGGGCCAGGTGCTTGAGGTGCACCTGGGCATGGTCGCCAAGGCGCTGGGCTGGCACGTCGCCACGCCCGTCTTCGACGGCGCGACGGAGGAGGACATCGAGGAGCTCATGGAGAAGGCCGGCCGCCGGCGCGACGGCAAGACCATCCTCTACGACGGCCGCACGGGCGACCAGTTCGAAAACCCCGTGACCGTCGGCTACATGTACATGCTCAAGCTGCACCACCTCGTCGACGACAAGATGCATGCGCGCTCGACCGGCCCCTACTCGCTGGTCACGCAGCAGCCGCTGGGCGGCAAGGCCCAGTTCGGCGGTCAGCGCTTCGGCGAGATGGAGGTCTGGGCCCTGGAGGCCTACGGCGCCGCCAACACCCTGCAGGAGATCCTCACCGTCAAGTCGGACGACACCGTCGGCCGCGTCAAGACGTATGAGGCGATCGTCAAGGGCAAGAACATCCCCGATCCGGGCGTGCCCGAATCGTTCAAGGTGCTCATCAAGGAGCTGCAGGCGCTCTCGCTGGACATCAAGGTCCTTTCCGCCGATAAGCAGGAGATCATCATCCGCGAGATCGACGACGACGAGGACGAGACGGAGCGCACGGACGCCGACCTGTCGCTGGTCGAGGAGGCCCCCGCCGCCGGCAATTACGACGAGGGCGACCTGGACGCGGACATCTCGCTGGACGAGCTGGACGACTTCGACGTGGAGGATGTGCCCGACCTGGAGGACATCTCTCTGGACGACGACCTGTAATGTGTGGAAGGGAGTGTCTACCCCTTGTTTGAACTGTCGAACCTCGATTCGATTCAGATCGGCATGGCCTCGCCCGAGAAGATCCTGGAGTGGTCCCGCGGAGAGGTCTGCAAGCCCGAGACGATCAACTACCGCACGCTCAAGCCCGAGCGCGACGGCCTGTTCTGCGAGCGCATCTTTGGGCCGCAGAAGGACTGGGAGTGCAACTGCGGCAAGTACAAGCGCGTGCGCTACAAGGGCGTCGTGTGCGACAAGTGCGGCGTGGAGGTCACCCGCGCGAAGGTGCGCCGCGAGCGCATGGGCCACATCCAGCTGGCCGCGCCGGTGAGCCACATCTGGTACTTCAAGGGCATCCCCAGCCGCATGGGCATGCTGCTGGACATCTCGCCCCGCGCGCTGGAGAAGGTGCTCTACTTCGCCTCCTTCATCGTGCTCGACCCCGGCAAGACGAAGCTCAAGCAGAACGAGCTGATCACCGACCAAAAATACCGCGAGCTGGTCGACGAGTACGGCCGCGATGCGTTCCGCGTCGGCATGGGCGCGGAGGCCGTCAAGGAGCTGCTGCAGAAGATCGATCTGGATGCGCTCAGCACGCAGCTGCGCAGCGAGATCGACGAACTGACCATCAAGGAGCGCGACCGCGAGAGCGAGGGCCAGAAGCGCGCCCGCGCGGTCAAGCGCCTGGAGGTCGTCGAGGCGTTCCGCCAGAGCGGCAACAAGCCCGAGTGGATGATCCTGGACGTCGTGCCCGTCATCCCCCCGGACCTGCGCCCGATGGTGCAGCTGGACGGCGGACGCTTCGCCACCAGCGACCTGAACGACCTGTACCGCCGCGTCATCAACCGCAACAACCGCCTCAAGCGCCTGCTGGAGCTGGGCGCGCCCGACATCATCGTGCGCAACGAGAAGCGCATGCTGCAGGAGGCTGTCGACGCGCTGATCGACAACGGCCGCCGCGGCCGGCCCGTGACCGGCCCGGGCAACCGCCCGCTCAAGAGCCTGTCCGACCTGCTGCGCGGCAAGCAGGGCCGCTTCCGCCAGAACCTGCTGGGCAAGCGCGT
>CALVNS010000033.1 GCA_944349855.1 uncultured Eubacteriales bacterium
AAGGGAGTTTTTTTATCATTTTCACCGCCATAGGCTTTTTTGAACCACTCGCCTAGCGAGTGGTTTTCTTTATACAATAAAGAACCGGCTCATCGAGCCGGTTCTTTTTGCGTTCATGAGGGAACGATCACTTCGCGGCAGCCTGCGCCTTGACGAGCGCACGCGCGAGGCGGGCCTTCTTGCGGTTGGCGGCGTTCTTGTGGATGACGCCCTTTGCCGCGGCCTTATCGACAGCACTGGAGGTGGAGCCCAGCAGCGCGGAAGCGGCGTTCACGTCGGAAGCGAGGGCAACCTCGTACTTCTTGACCGAGGTCTTCGTCGCGGACTTCACCATGCGGTTGCGCAGATTCTTGGTCTCGCTCACCTTGACGCGCTTGATGGCAGACTTGATGTTCGGCAAAACAGTTCACCTCCTCGTGTATCAATCGCCTTGAAATCAGCGAAACATATTTTAGCATGTTTCGCGTCCGATTGCAAGCCTTATCTTTTGCGTGATCATAGGAAATTCGGGCATTTTTTTGTCGGACGCATACTTTTTGCGGCACTGGTACAGAATGTGGGAAAAAAGGCGGCGGAACCGACGTGCGAAGCGTGTTGACAGACCTGGCGCTGGAGCGCCATCAGATGACGCCCGAAGCGCAGCGGGAAGGCGTGCGGGTGCATACGGAGCGCAATGGGCTGGTAGAGCGGACGACCGTATCCATCGAGACGGAGCGGGCGGCGCAGACCATGCAGCGCCCATGCGGGCAATATGTGACACTGAGCTTTGAGCAGGCGCCACAGCTGGATCTGGAGCTTCGTGAGGCGTTGCAGCAGGAGCTGGCCTCGGTGCTCGCGCAGTTGATTCCGCGCGAGGGGGGCGTGCTGGTGGTGGGGCTGGGCAACCGGCGCGTGACGGCTGACGCCCTGGGTCCGCGCGTGGCAGACGCCACATTCGTCACGCGCCACCTCAAACGACATTTGCCGCCATCGCTTGCCGGGCGCGTGCGCTCGGTCTGCGCTGCTGCGCCGGGCGTGCTGGGCATCACGGGCATGGAGACTGCCGAGGTGGTGCGCGGCATCGTACGCCACGTGCAGCCCACCGCCGTCATCGCCGTGGACGCGCTGGCCGCGCGCGACTCCGCGCGCATCTGCAGCACGATCCAGATCGCCGATACGGGCATCGCGCCCGGTTCCGGCGTCGGGAACCATCGTCAGGGGCTGACGCGTGAGGCACTGGGCGTGCCGGTGATCGCTGTAGGCGTACCGATGGTCGTCTATGCTGCAACGATTGCGCGCGATGCGTTTTCCTATCTGGTACAGGATAGCGATCCCAATGACGGCGAGCCCATCGGCGAGCAGGCCATCGACGCCCTGATCGAGCGCGTCGTGACGCAGCGGCTGGGCGATCTGGTCGTCACTCCGCGCGAGGTGGATGCTCTGATCGATCACATGGCCGGGATTGTCGCATCCGGCATCAACCGGGCGCTGCATCCGCAGTTGGATGCTTCCGAGATCGAACTGCTCATGTCGTGAAGCATAGGCGTCAAGGCGGGAACATACGGTCTTTGGAAAGGCGGGATTGCGATGAGACAGGCAAGACGGAAGGGGCTGTGCGCGACAGCGCTGGCTTGCGCACTGTGGATGGCGGGAACGCTGCTGACATGCCGGCCCGCGGCGGCGGAGGACGCTTGGGACAATCTCTTTGCCTTGCCATCGCCGCAGGCGACGGAAAAGGCGTATGAGATAGAGCCGGAAGAGGTGCCCGTGCCGGGCGATGTGCGTATCGAGGTCGTGCGCCACGAGCGGGAGCCGGGCGAGCCGCGGCGCGTGCTGATCTACCATACCCATACCTGGGAGGCCTATGAACCGACGGCGGAGGACGAATACACGCCCACGGAGCGCTGGCGCACGAAGGACAACCAGCACAACGTCGTGCGCGTGGGCGAGGAGCTGGCCCAGGAACTGAGGGCGTTGGGCTTTGAGGTCGTGCACGATACGACCGCCCATGAACCGCCCAATTTGGATACCGCCTATACGCGCTCGTTGCAGACGCTGGAGAGCTACAGCGCGCAGGGAGAGACGTTTGACTGCTATATCGATCTGCACCGGGACGCCTATGTCGCGTCCATGGCGGGCAGCAACAGCGTGCAGGATGGCGACAAGAGCCTGCCGCACATCATGCTGCTCATCGGCACGGGCACGGGCACCTCGGGCGGGAAGGCGTTTGCGCAAAAGCCCAATTGGCAGGTGAACATCGTGCTCGCCCAGAAGATCACCGACGCGCTGAACGCACAGGTCGAGGGCCTGGCCTATCCAGTCAAGACGAAGACTGGACGGTTCAACCAGCACGTTTCGGAAGGCGCGGTGCTCGTCGAGGTGGGCAACAACATGAACACGCTGCGTGAGGCGCTGGACGCCATGCCCTACCTGGCACGCGCCATCGACGAGGCGACGCGCCCGTAAACGCCGGGTTGGCAACCGGCGAAAAGTGCGGTATAATGAAAAGCATCACAGATGAGGAGCACCGATATGAACTGGGATAAAGACGCGCCTGTCGGCATCTTCGATTCGGGCGTTGGCGGCATTAGCGTGCTGCGGGAGGCCGTCCGGCTGCTGCCGCGCGAGCGCTTTCTGTATTATGGCGATACGGCCTACGCGCCTTACGGCACCAAGACGCCTCAGCAGGTGCTGCAGCGCGTGGAGACGGTCGTCGATCTCCTGCTCGCGCGCGGCATCAAGGCGCTCGTCATCGCCTGCAACACCGCCACCAGCGTGGCCGCCAAGGCGCTGCGCGAGCGCCTGGACATCCCCGTGATCGGCATGGAGCCTGCGCTCAAGCCCGCCTCGCTCCTGCGCCATGGCGGCTGCGTGCTGGTGATGGCCACGCCCGTCACGCTCTCTCAGGAAAAGTTCCTCGGTCTCATGGCCCGCTATGGCGAGGGCGCCGTGGCGTTGCCCTGTCCGGGCCTGATGGAGTTCGTCGAGCGCGGAGAGCTGGATGGCCCCGCGCTGGACGCCTATCTGCGGCGGCTGCTTGAGCCATTTGAGACGCGCCAGGTCGACTGTGTCGTGCTGGGCTGCACGCACTACGCCTTCCTGCGCGAGCAGATTGCGCGGCATTTCCCAGCTGGAACCGTCCTCGTCGATGGCAACGAGGGCACGGTGCGCCAACTGCGCCGCCGCCTGACGGAGACGGGACTGCTGCGGGAGTCGGGCCAGGGAAGCGTCACGCTGGAGACCTCCTGCGACCGTCCGCAGGCTGTCGAACAGATGCGCCGTCTACTTCAGATGTGACGGGTTTTCAGATCTGACGGTGTTTCAGGCGCCCTGAACGCATAAAGCGTGCAGGGCGCGTTTTGTCGTTTGGCTCAAACCCGAATGATTGACAGGACCTGAAGGAGATAATCTGGAGTATAGCGAACCTTTTTGCCCTTGTGCAAAAAAAGAATTCTGTATTATGAGAAAAAATTCACGTTTGGAGAAAAAATCTTTGCTTTTTTGTGGGTTTACGGTATAATGGAATATAGTTGGCGCACAGCAGGACGAAAATGCGGCGCGCCGGATGAATCGGCTTGGCCGAAACATTCGTCAGCATCCGCCCCGCACGGGCAGAATGCAGAAAATAGGAGGATGGAACATGCAGGACTACTTGGCTAAGGACATTCGGAACATTGCGGTACTCGGTCATGGCAGCGAGGGCAAGACGACGCTGGTAGAGGCGATGCTGTTTGCCTCCGGCGCCATCGACCGTCAGGGGCGCGTGGAGGACGGTACCACGGCGTCCGACTACGATCCCGAGGAGATCAAGCGCCACATTTCGATCAGCGCGTCCGTCGTGCCGGTGGAGTTTTCCAAGAAGAAGGTTAACTTCATCGACGTGCCGGGCTACTTCGACTTCATCGGCGAGGCAGTGGGTCCGTTGCGGGCGGTCGAGGGCGTGCTCATCGTCATCGGCGCGCCGTCGGGCATCACCACGGGCGCGGAAAAGGCCTGGAACAACGCAAAGCGCAATGGCCTGGCCAAGTTCATCGCCGTCAACCAGATGGACCGCGAGCACGTGGACTTCCGCAAGACGCTCGACGCGCTGCGCGAGAAGTATGGCTCGTGCATCATCCCCATGGTGCTGCCCATCGGCGAGGGCCCCAACTTCAAGGGCATCGTCGACGTGCTCAGCGGCAAGGCGTTTGAGGGAAGCGGCAAGAACATGCACGAGATTCCCGTGCCCGAAAACATGAAGGCGGATGTCGAAGAGGCCATTGAAGCCTGCCGCGAGGCCGCAGCCTCCACCGCGGAAGATCTGATGGAGAAGTACTTCTCCGAGGGCGAACTGACGGATGAAGAGATGATGCGCGGCCTGTCCGCAGGCATCTACGACGGCTCCGTTGTGCCGGTCGCGCCGGTCTCGGCCACGACGGGCATCGGCGTGGCGCCGCTGCTGCACGCGCTGGCGATGTACATGCCCTCGCCGCTGGGGCATTCGTTCCACGGCGTCAACCCCAAGACCGGCTCCGTGCACGTGCGTCACTGCGACCTGAACGAGTCGTTCACCGCGCAGGTGTTTAAGACCATCGCCGACCCCTTCGTCGGCAAGCTGTCGCTGATCAAGGTCATCTCCGGTACGCTGTCCGCAGGCGCGGCGCTGTTCAATGCCAACAGCGAAAAGCTGGAAAAGGCGGCGAGCATCTTTACCGTCCGCGGCAAGAAGCAGACGCCCGTTAACACGCTCTATGCGGGCGATATCGGCGCGCTGTCCAAGCTGCAATACACCAACACCGGCGACAGCCTGTGTGAGGTCAACAAGGTCGTCAAGTACGATCCGCTCGAGTTCCCGCACACGCAGATGTCCATGGCCATTTCCGCCAAGAAGGCGGGCGAGGAAGACAAGGTCTTCTCCGGCCTGTCCCGCCTGATGGAGGAGGATCCCTCCCTGCGCCTGGAAAAGAATGTCGAGACGACCGAGAGCCTGCTGTGTGGCCAGGGTGAGCTGCACCTGGAGGTCACCCGTCAGAAGCTGGCCAGCAAGTTCGGCGCGGAGGCCGTGCTGCGCGAGCCGCGCATCCCGTACCGCGAATCCATCCGCAAGACCATCAAGGCGGAGGGCCGTCACAAGAAGCAGTCCGGCGGTCACGGCCAGTACGGACATGTCTGGATCGAGTTCTCTCCGCTGGAGGACAGCTCGAAGGACTTCGAGTTCGTCGATGCGGTCGTGGGCGGCGTGGTGCCGCGCAACTTCATTCCCTCTGTTGAAAAGGGCCTGCGCGAGAACCTTGCCAAGGGCGTCCTGGCGGGCTATCCGATGGTCGGCCTGCGCGCCAAGCTGTATGACGGCTCCTACCACCCGGTGGATTCCTCCGAAATGGCGTTCAAGACGGCCGCCCGTCTGGCCTATAAGAAGTGTATTGACGCCAGCCCTGTGCTGCTCGAGCCGATCTACCACGTCGAGGTGCTGGTGCCTGACGAGTACATGGGCGACATCATCGGCGACATGAACAAGCGCCGCGGCCGCATCCTGGGCATGAACCCGGAGGATGGCATGCAGCAGATCGTTGCGGAGGTACCCCTGGCCGAGATGACCAAGTACGCCACGGACCTGCGCTCCATGACGCAGGCGAAGGGCTCCTACACCATGAACTTCGAACGCTACGAAGAGGTGCCGCAGATGATCGCCGCCAAGATCATCGAGGAGCACAAGCAGAGCGGTTCGGACGACGACGACGAATAATATCCCTTTCACAGGGCCGAAGCGATCGCTTCGGCCCTGTACATCTTTTTCGTTGTTGTCGATCGCAAAATGTGGTAAAATAGAGGCGCTAAGACCATACCCGGAGGGAATAGGATGATTACATCGGTATGCCTGAACCCGAGCATCGACAGGACCGTGCAGGTGCAGGGCTTCGCGATCGGCGCAACCAACCGCATCGCCTGCGAACAAAGCGAAGGCCGTGGCAAGGGCGTCAATGTGGCGTTGGCCGCCGGAACGCTCGGCTTGCAGACCTGCTGTACCGGAATTCTGGGCGAGGACAATGCGCGCCTGATCCTCGAGCCGCTCGAGCGCCTGGGCGTGCGCGAGCGCTTCGTGCGCCAGCGCGGCGCGGTGCGCACCAACCTCAAGATTCAGGATGTCGAAAACAGCACCATCACCGAGCTCAACGAACCCGGCTCGCCCGTGCAGGAGGAGGCGCTCGTCGCCGTCGCCGCGCAGGTCGAGGAGCTGGCGCGAAAGAGCGAGTACCTCGTGCTCACGGGCAGCCTGCCGCCGGGATGTCCCGCTTCGATCTATCGCATGCTCATGCTGCGCGTGGCGGACCTGCCGTGCCGCTGCGTGCTTGACGCCAGCGGCGCCAGCCTGACGGATGGCATCCTGGGCCGTCCGTTTCTGGTCAAGCCCAACCTGCAGGAGTTGGAGCAGGCCGCCGGCTGCAAGCTGACCACGCTGCGCGAGATCCGCTCGCAGGCGTTGGCGTTCATCGCCCAGGGCGTGCAGATCGTCGTCGTCTCCATGGGCGCGGGCGGCGCACTGCTGACCGACGGCAAGACCACGCTGTACGCGCCGTCCCTGCCCGTGGGCGTGCATTCCACAGTCGGCGCGGGCGATGCGATGGTCGCGGGGCTGATCTGCGGCTTTGTACAGGGCGTGGACCTGAAGGAGGCGCTGCGCTGCGGCGTCGCCGCCGCGGCCGCGGCGGTCTCCAGCGAGCGCGGTTGCCTGTTTGAACGCGGCGCCTATGAACAGCTGCTTTCCCGCGTCGAAGTGGGGCGCGTCTGATGCGGTTTCAGGGCTTTTTGGCCGTCGGCGTGCCGCATGATGAAGCGGTTGAACTGCACCTGCGCGCCACATTGCCGGCCCTTCCACAGGCGCAGCGCGTGCCGGTCTACGACTTTGAAATTTATCCCCCGCATGGGCGCGAGCCCGCCGGTACGGTATGTCTGCGCGTGGGGGACAGCCCGTTGATCGCCTATGCGGGGCACATCGGCTATGCCGTCGAGCCGGCGTTTCGCGGCCGGCACTACGCCGAACACGCCGTGCGCCTGCTACTCCCACTCGCCTGGCGCCATGGCATGCAGCGCGTGCTCATCACGGCGGAGCCCGGAAATGCCGCCTCGCGGCGCACGTGCGAGCGCCTGGGCGCGCGCCTGCTCGACGAGGTGGCGGTACCGCCCGACTGCGAGATGTATCGTGACGGCGCGCGCTTGCGGGTGCGCTATGTGATTGACAATCCATATGAGGAGCGTGAAATCCGATGATTGACATCTCTGTTCCCCTGCGAAACGGCATGCTGCAATACCCGGGAGATCCGGCCTACCGGCGGGATTGGTGGTACCGCATGGACGAGGGGAAAAACTGCAATGTGTCCCTGCTGCAACTGTGCGCGCACACAGGCACCCACATGGATGCGCCCTTCCACTTCCTGCAAAACGGAGTGACGCTGGACGCCCTGCCGCCCGAACGCTTCATGGGCGTATGCCGCGTCGTGGACCTGCGCGGTCGGCCCGTCATCGACGCGGCGGACGTGGATGCGATCGATCCGCAGCCGGGTGAACGGCTGCTGCTCAAGACCGACAACGCGGACGGCATGCGCCGGGACGACTTCAACCCCAACTTCGTGGCCCTGACGCCCGCGGCCGCCCGGCGCCTTGTCGAGCGCGGCGTCGCGGCGGTCGGCATCGATTACCTGTCCGTCGAGCCCTATGGCCAGGACGGGCAGACGCACCGCGCGCTGCTGGAAGGCGGGATCGTCATCTACGAGGGATACGACGTGTCGGATGTGCCGGCCGGAGTGTACAATCTGATTGCCCTGCCGATCCTCGTGCAGGACAGTGATGGCGCGCCCTGTCGGATGCTTTTACAGGAAATCGACAGATGAATGACAAAATAGGCTTGAATTTTCCTGAAATTGTGCTATAATAAAGGTGCGTGAAATTAACGCAATTAACGCATTTACGCATTGCGCCCAGCTACGGGGACACGGACGACACGAGGAGGAAATGATCGTGAACATCTTGCTGACAGGCGGAGCCGGTTTCATCGGAACCCATACGTGCGTTGAATTGCTCTCCAGTGGTCATGACGTCGTCATCGCCGACAACTTCTACAACAGCAGCCCCGAGGCAGTGCGCCGCGTGGAGGAGATCGCCGGGTGCAGCGTCAAGCTCTACAACATCGACGTGTGCGATCCGACCAAGGTTGACGCGCTCTTTGCGGAAAATCAGATCGACGCGGTGATCCACTTTGCGGCCTACAAGGCGGTGGGCGAGTCCGTCGCCAAGCCGTTGGAATACTACCGCAACAACCTGGATTGCACGTTGACGGTCTGCGAGGCCATGCGCCGCCATGGCGTCAACCGCTTCATCTTCAGCTCTTCGGCCACGGTATACGGCATCCCCGATCACATGCCGCTGGATGAGACCATGCCCACCAGCTGCACCAATCCCTATGGCTGGACGAAGTACATGAACGAGCGCATCCTGACCGACATTGCGACGGCCAATCCCAATTGGTCGGTCGTGCTGCTGCGCTACTTCAATCCCATCGGCGCGCACGAGAGCGGCCGTATTGGCGAGATGCCCAACGGCATTCCCAATAACCTGCTGCCCTATATCACGCAGGTGGCGGCTGGCAAGCTGGATCACCTGAGCGTGTTTGGCAACGACTATCCGACCCACGATGGCACGGGCGTGCGCGATTACATCCACGTGGTCGACCTGGCCAAGGGCCACGTCGCGGCCGCTGCCTATGCCCAGACGCATACGGGCGTGGAGATCATCAACCTGGGCACCGGCACGGGCTACAGCGTGCTGGACATTGTGCACACCTTTGAGCGCGTCAACGGCGTGAAGGTGCCCTATCAGATCGTGCCGCGCCGCCCTGGCGACATTGCCGAGTGCTGGGCTGACCCGAAGAAGGCCAAGGAGCTGCTCGGTTGGCAGGCTGAAAAGAACCTGGAGGATATGTGCCGCGACTCCTGGAGATGGCAGACGCAGAACCCCAACGGCTACGCCGACTGATTCCCCGTCGCATACAAAGAGGCGCCGCACCGGTTGCAGACCGGTTGCGGCGCCTTTCTGTATGCGTCACCTGGACGGACGTTTGCCGCCCGGGCGTCCCTTTGCGCGCGGGGACGCCTTCAAGACCGGCGTGCCGGCCTGGCGCGCGCCCTTGGACCGTGTGGCGTGGCTGGCCGAGGCCTCCTTTTGCCTTTCGCGCCGGTAGGGGGCCGGACGCGCGCCCTCCGGCGGCACGAGGCAATGGCGGGAAAAGCCGATCAGGTCCTCGCGCCCGGCGGCGCGCAGCGCCTCGCGCACGAGCGCGTGGTTCTGCGGACGACGGTATTGGAGCAGCGCGCGCTGCAGCGCCTTTTCGTGCGCCGTACGCGGCACATACACGGGCTTCATCGTGCGCGGGTCCAGCCCGGTGTAGAACATGCAGGTCGACAGTGTGCCGGGCGTGGGGTAGAAGTCCTGCACTTGCTCGGGCTGGTGGCCGGTGTCGCGCAGATACTCCGCCAGCTCGATGGCCGCGTTCAGGTCGCTGCCGGGATGGCTGCTCATCAGGTAGGGCACAAGGTACTGTTTTTTGCCCAGGCGCTGGTTGAGATGCTCGTATTTTTGAACAAACGCGTCATACACGTCGCGGCCGGGCTTGCCCATGCAGGCGAGCACCCGGGGACTCACGTGTTCGGGCGCGACCTTGAGCTGGCCGCTGACGTGGTGCTCGATGATCTCGCGCAGGAACGCGTCGCTTCGGTCGGCCATGATGTAGTCGTAGCGCAGGCCGGAGCGAATGAAGACCTTCTTGACCCCCGGCAGCGCGCGCAGCTCACGCAGCAGCGCGATGTAGTCGCTATGGTCGACGCGAAGGTGGGGGCAGGGCGTGGGGAAGAGGCACTGGCGGCCGGCGCAGGCGCCGCGCCTGAGCTGCTCTGCGCAGGCGGGCTGGCGGAAGTTGGCCGTGGGTCCGCCCACGTCGTGGATATAGCCCTTGAAGCCCGGCATCTGCGTGATGTGGCGCGCCTCCTCCAGCACCGATTCGTGGCTGCGCGAGGAGACGATGCGCCCCTGATGGAACGTGATGGCGCAGAAGCTGCACGAGCCGAAGCAGCCGCGCGTGTGCGCGATGGAGAACTGCACCTCCTCGATCGCGGGAACGCCGCCCGCGGCGTCGTAGTCCGGGTGCCAGGTGCGCTGATAGGGCAGCGCGTGGGTCGCATCCAGTTCCTCACGGGTGAGCGGCATATCCGGCACGTTCTGCACGAGGTAGCGGCGGCCGTGCGCCTGCGCGATGGGCCGCCCCCGAATGGGATCCTGCTCGCGGTACTGCACGAGGAACGCCTCGGCGTAAGCGCGCTTGTCGCTCACGCATGCCTCGAAAGAGGGCACCTGCAGGCAGCCGCGCGGCGGTCTGTCGATCATGAAGCACGCGCCACGCAGAGAGGGAAGCTCCCAGGCCTGCGCGCCGCGGGCAATCCAGTCCGCCGCGGCCAGAATGGTGCGCTCACCCATGCCGTAGAGCAGCAGGTCCGCGCCGCTGTCCTGCAGGATGGAGGCGCGCACGCGGTCGTCCCAATAGTCGTAATGGGCAAACCGGCGCAGCGACGCCTCCACGCCGCCGATGACGATCGGCACGTCACCATACGCCTCCCGGATGCGGTTGCAGTAGACGATCACCGCGCGGTCGGGGCGCTTGCCCGCCCTGCCGCCGGGCGTGTAGACGTCCTCGCTGCGCCGCTTCTTGGCGGCCGTATAGTGGTTGACCATGCTGTCGATGACGCCAGAGGAGACCAGAAAGCCCAGGTATGGCCTGCCGAAGCGGCGAAAGTCGTCCGCCGTGTGCCAGTCCGGCTGAGCGAGCACGGCCACGCGATAGCCCGCGCGCTCCAGCGTGCGCACGATGACTGCGCTGCCAAACGACGGATGGTCGACATAGGCGTCGCCGCTGACATAGACGAAGTCCGGTACATCCCAGCCGCGCGCATGACAGTCCTGCGGCGTCGTGGGCGGAAAGAGCGATCGCGACATGAAGTCTCCTTTCCGCGGGTGTCAGCGCTCCGCGATGTGGTCTGCGACCTTGATGCCCGTCACGGAGGCCTGCATCAACCCGCGCGTGATGCCCGCGCCGTCGCCGATCGTGTACAGGCCCTGGATGGGCGTTTCAAAGTGCGTATCGACGAGCACCTTGGAGGAGTAGAACTTGACCTCCACGCCGTAGAGCAGCGTATTCTTGGAGAACAGGCCCGGGGCGATATGATCGAACGCACGCAACGCCTCGATGATGCTCGTCAGGTGGCGGGGCGGCAGCACGAACGACAGATCGCCCGGCACGGCGGTCTTGAGCGTGGGGATGGTCGTAGAGCGCGCGAGGCGGCTGACGGTGGTGCGACGTCCCTTGAGCAGGTCGCCCAGGCGCTGCACCATGATCGGCCCGCCGGTCAGCATGTTGCCCAGCTGGGCGATGTAGCGGCCGTAGCGGATCGGCTGATCGAAGGGCTCCGTAAAGCTCGTGGAGACGAGCATCGCAAAGTTCGTGTTGCCCGTGCGCAGCTTCGCGTCGCCGTAGCTGTGGCCGTTGACGACGGCGATGCCGCCCTCGTAGTGCTCCTCGGAGACGACGCCGCCGGGATTCATGCAGAAGGTGCGTACCTTGTTCTCGTATGTGTCCGCGTAGTAGACGAGTTTGGCCTCGTACAGGTAGCGGGTCAGATGGTCCATGATGGAATTGGGCACCTCTACGCGCACGCCGATGTCGACCTCGTTGTTGCGCGTCTTCAGCCCCAGCGCCTTGACCTGCTCGCTGAGCCAGTCCGCGCCGCCGCGACCGGGCGCGGCCACGATGTAGGGCGCGTGGACCTCCTGCGTCTGGCCGTCCGGCCCCTGCAGCACGACGCCGTCTGCGCGCCCGTCGCGCACGAGAATGCGCTGCGCGGTCGTCAGCTCTGCAAAGGTCGTGTTCGTCTGCTGTACGAGGTAGTCGTGCATCGCGCGCAGCACCTCGCCGGCATGCTCGGTGCCCAGATGGCGCACGGGGCAGGGCACGAGGCGGATGTTATAGCGCGAGGCCTCGTAGGCAATTTCGTCCACCTTGCGGTCGTCCAGGCCGTGCACGACCTCGGGCGCGCCGAAGCGCAGATAGGTCTCGTCTGCACGGCGGATGAGCGCTTGGGCCTCCTCGTGGGACATATAGTCAGAGATGTGGCCGCCGACCTCCTCTGAAAGCGAGAGCTTGCCGTCGGAGAAGGCGCCGGCGCCCGCCCAGCCGTGGACGATGGCGCAGGGCGTGCAGTGCACGCACTTGCCCGTCGTGCGCGCGGGGCAGACGCGTTTGGCGATCTCGCGTCCCGTGTCGACCATGAGCACCTGCTTGTCCGGGCAGCGCTCAGCCAGCTCCAGCGCCGTGAAGATGCCGGCCGGTCCCGCGCCAATGATGATGACGTCATATCGTTGCTTGAGCATAAAACGCATCCTCTCTGTCTGTCGTCGCAGATAAAATCCCTGCGCGAGCGGGCGAATGCGGTCTGCACGAGGCACCGCTCCCGGAACGGCAGGGAAACACCTCATTGAAATATAACAGGTTTTGCGCGCCGCGTCAAGCCCGGCGGCAGGCGTCCGGATGGGAAATTTTTGCGCGCGTGAAAAGAGGGCTTGACGCGCGGCCCGGACGGGTGTATAATCGTAAAAAATTCAACGCAGGATGACGAAGAAGAGTACCCCGCTTTGAACCCCACCAGAGAACGCGCGCCGTCGGCTGGAAGCGCGCGGGGCGGATGGCGGGCGAAGACCACCTCCCGACTGCGTGCGCGCGGGGCGCGATACAGCCCCACGAGAGCGGGCGCTTTGGGCGCTCAATCGGGGTGGAACCACGGGCATTCACGCTCGTCCCTAGGCGGGACGGGCGTTTTTTATGCAGCCAGAAAGGATGAGACGCATGAAGATCATCTATCAGGGTCAGACGCATGAATTTCAGGATGGCATGAACGCGCTGGACATGCTCAAGCAGCTGGACGCGCAGCTGTACAAGGAGGCGGTGGCGGTCCGCGTCAACGGCCAGGTCCGCTCGCTGCCGGAGGCCGTGCCCGACGGCGCGCAGCTCGAGTTTCTGACGTTCGCCGATCCGGACGGGCAGCGCGTGCTGCGCCATACGGCCTCGCACGTGCTTGCGCAGGCGGTCAAGCGCCTGTTCCCGCAGGCGAAGCTGGCCATCGGCCCGGCCATTGACAACGGCTTTTACTACGACTTTGACGTGGAGACGCCCTTCACGCCGGAGGACCTGCAGGGCATCGAAAAGGAGATGCAGCGCATCATCAAGAAGAATGAGCGCCTGCAGCGCTTTGAGCTGCCGCGCGAGGAGGCGCGCCGGCTCATGGAGGAGAAGGGCGAGCCCTACAAGGTCGAGCTGATCGACGACCTGCCCGAGGGCGAGACGATCTCCTTCTACACGCAGGGCGACTTCACCGACCTGTGCGCCGGCCCGCACCTGCCCTCCACGGGCAAGGTCAAGGCCTTCAAGCTCACCAGCATCGCGGGCGCGTACTGGCGCGGCAGCGAGAAGAACAAGATGCTCAGCCGCATTTACGGCACGGCCTTCGACACGAAGGAGGCGCTTGCCGAGCACTTGGCGCGCATTGAGGAGGCCAAGAAGCGCGATCACCGCAAGCTCGGCCGTCAGCTCGATCTGTTCGACATCATGGACGAGGGCCCAGGCTTCCCGTTCTTCTTCCCCAAGGGCATGATCCTGCGCAACACACTGGAGGACTACTGGCGCAAGATCCACCGCGAGCACGGCTATGAGGAGATCAAGACGCCGATGATGCTCAACCGCGCGCTGTGGGAGCGCTCCGGCCATTGGGACCACTACCGCGAGAACATGTACACCACGCGCATCGACGATACGGACTTTGCCATCAAGCCGATGAACTGCCCGGGCGGCATGCTCGTGTACAAGCGGCGCAAGTGGAGCTACCGCGACCTGCCGATGCGCTGCGGCGAGTTGGGCCTGGTGCACCGCCATGAGATGTCCGGCGCGCTGCACGGGCTGATGCGCGTGCGCTGCTTCACGCAGGACGACGCGCACATCTTCATGACGGAGGACCAGATCGAGCAGGAGATCCTGGGCGTGTATGACCTGATCGACGAGGTGTACAACGTCTTCGGCTTTGCGTATCATGTGGAGCTCTCCACGCGTCCGGAGGATTCCATGGGCACGGACGAGCAGTGGGAGACGGCGACGAACGCCCTGCGGAGTGCACTGGACAAGAAGGGCAAGCCCTATGTCGTCAACGAGGGCGACGGCGCGTTCTACGGCCCGAAGATCGACTTCCATCTCACCGACTGCCTGGGCCGTACCTGGCAGTGCGGCACGATCCAGCTTGACTTCCAGCTCCCGGAGCGCTTTGACCTGACCTACACGGGCGCGGACGGCAAGGAGCATCGCCCGATCATGATCCACCGCGTGGTCTTTGGCTCCATTGAGCGCTTCATCGGCATCCTGACGGAGCAGTATGCGGGCGCGTTCCCGACGTGGCTGTCGCCGGTGCAGGTGAAGGTGCTGACCATCACCGACCGTGCGGACGAGTGGGCGCGCGAGATCGAGCGCGAGCTGGAGGGCCGCGGCATCCGCACGGAGCTGGACCTGCGCAATGAGAAGATCGGCTTCAAGATCCGCGAGGCGCAGATGGAGAAGACGCCGTACATGTTCGTGCTGGGCGACAAGGAGGTCGAGGACCGCGCCGTGGCCGTTCGCGGCCGCAAGGGCGACCTGGGCGCCATGTCCCTGGCGGACGCCATCGCCCGGATCGAGGAGGAAATCCGCACGAAGGCCAAGTAAGCCCTTGACAGAACCGGAGCGGTATGGTATGATATATCGCGTATGAAGTAGAAGCTGCCCGCTTCTCACCCGGCGACGCCGTTGCCGTGGTTTCGGCATCGTTTTGTCATGCAAGAGCGGGTGGTTTCGCCCGCTCTTTTCTTTGCGGAAATGGCGGGCAGGGGTTGTCTGTCCCCGGGACGTCCGGGAGGATGCGCGAAAGCGCAACACGGAGGTGTGTCGATATCAACATGGATCTGATGATCAACGAGGAGATTCGCGACCGCGAAGTGCGCGTAATCGATCAAAACGGCGAACAGCTGGGCGTCATGCTGACGCGCAAGGCGCTGGAACTGGCCGAGCAGGCCACGCTCGACCTGGTTAAAATCGTCCCCAACGCGAAGCCGCCGGTCTGCAAGCTGATGGATTACGACAAGTACCGCTACGAGCAGGCCAAGCGCGAGCGCGAGATCCGCAAGAATCAAAAGGTCATCTCCCTGAAGGAGGTCCAGCTCTCCGCCACGATCGAGGAAAACGACATCCAGACCAAGGCGAAGAACGCGCTGCGCTTTCTCTCCGACGGGGATAAGGTCAAGGTATCGATTCGCTTTCGCGGCAGGCAGATTACGCATACCGAAATCGGCATGCGCGTGATGCAGGACTTCGTCGAGCGTGTCAAGGAGGCCGCCGTGGTCGAGCGCAAGCCGATCGTCGAGGGTCGCCACATGATCATGATCCTCGCACCGCGCGACCCCGGAAAGGAAACCAAACAATCGGCTCCTAAACAATGATCTACCGGAGAGGAGGACCCCCACCATGCCCAAGCAGAAGACGCATCGCGGCGCGGCAAAGCGCCTGTCTCTGACCAAGAGCGGCCTGATCAAGCGCGCCAAGGCTTTCAAGAGCCACATCCTCAACAAGAAGTCCACCAAGCGCAAGCGCAACCTGCGCAAGACGGGCTACATCGATACCACCGAAATGAAGACGATGAAGAAGCTCATCCCCTACAAGTGAGTCATTCGTCAGCAAAGGAGTGAATCATCATGGCAAGAATCAAAGGGGCTGTCAATGCCCATAAGAAGCGCAGGAAGATCATGAAGCTGGCGAAGGGCTACTATGGCTCCAAGTCCAAGCAGTACCGCGCCGCGAGCGAGCAGGTCCGCCGCTCTCTGCGCTATGCCTACATCGGCCGCAAGCTGCGCAAGCGCGACTTCCGCTCCCTGTGGATTGCCCGCATCAACGCGGCGGCCCGCATGAACGGCATGTCCTACTCCACCTTCATCAATGGCCTGAAGAAGCAGCACGTCGAGGTCAACCGCAAGATGCTGGCCGACTTGGCTGTGAACGACGCGGCGGCGTTCGCCAAGATCGTCGAGCTGGCCAAGAAGGCGTAAGGCCGGATCCCTCTCCCTGCTTCGCCGAAAGCGAAGCGGGGAATTTTTGAATCCTTTGGGCACAAAGGGGAAGTGGCCATGCAGGAGATCACGAGCACGCACAACGAGCGTATCGCCGCGCTGCGTGCGCTTTCGGACAAGCGCGAGCGGGATAGGACCGGCCTTTTTGTGGTCGAGGGCGTCAAGATGGTGCGCGAGGCGGTCGACTGTATGCGCGTAGAGACCGCGCTGGTCGACGCCGCGCAGGCACAGGCGCTTGCGCCGCTCACGGCGCGCTTACAGGCGGCGGGCGCGCAGGTGCTCTTTGCCGCGCCGCATGTGTTCAAATCCGCCAGCGATGCGAAGACTCCGCAGGGAATCCTGGCCGCCGTGCACATGCCGGCGCGCAAGGGGCGTCCCAAAGGCGCGCGGCTGGTGGCGCTCGACGGCGTGCAGGATCCCGGAAATGTCGGAACGATCCTGCGCACGGCGGACGCGGCGGGCTTTGACGGCGCGTTGCTGGGTGCGGGCTGCGCGGACGCCTTTGGCCCCAAGGCGCTGCGCGCGACGATGGGCTCGATCTTTCGCGTGCCGCTGTGGCGCACGGACGCGCTGGCGCAGGCGCTGGCGGAATGCCGCGCGGAGGGCTATTCGATCATCACCAGCGAGTTGAGCGGTTCCCCGTTTTATGCGCGCAGCGGCGTGGGGGAGCGGTTCGTCCTCGTCATCGGCAGCGAGGCGCGCGGCGTCTCGCCGCAGGTCTCGCAGGAGGCCACGCACCGGCTGAAGCTGCCGATGCGCGGCGGCGCGGAGTCGCTGAACGCAGCCGTGGCGGCGGGCATCATGCTTTACGAGTTGACACGGCCGGACCAGGAAGGAGATAATAGATGAACGTCACGTTGGGCATGGTTTTGGAGGCGAGAGAGCACCTCAAGGGCATCGTGCACCGCACGAACCTGGTGCCCTCCAAGCCGTTGAGCAATGGAGAATACCAGGTCTACCTCAAGTCGGAGAGCCTGCAGGATACGGGCTCGTTCAAGGTGCGCGGCGCATACAACAAGATTGCCAGCCTCTCGGCCGAGGAGCGCGCGGCGGGCGTCATCGCGTCTTCCGCGGGCAACCATGCGCAGGGCGTGGCGCTGGCGGCCAAGGCGTTTGGCGTGCCGGCCACGATCGTCATGCCGGAGGGCGCGCCCATCGCCAAGGTGAAGGCCACGCGCGAGCTGGGCGCGACGGTGGTGCTGCACGGCGCGGTCTACGACGACGCCTATGCCCATGCGCGCAAGCTGCAGGAGGAGAGCGGCGCGACGTTCATTCATCCCTTTGACGATCCCATGGTCATCGCAGGACAGGGCACCATCGGCCTGGAAATCGTCGACGACATGCCCGACGTGGACGCGATCGTCGTGCCCATCGGCGGCGGCGGCCTGGCGGCCGGCATCGCCGTCGCGGTCAAGACGCTGCACCCGGGCATCCGCGTCATCGGCGTGGAGGCGGCCGGCGCAGCCTGCATGAAGGCCTCGCGCGAGGCCGGCCATATTGTCACGCTCGATTCGGCCAAGACGATCGCCGACGGCATCGCCGTCATGACGCCCGGCGTGGAGACGTTCGAGATCTGCAATCAGTACCTGGACGACATCGTGATCGTCGATGACGACGAGATCGCCCAGACGGTGCTCTACCTCATGGAGCGCTGCAAGATCGTCACCGAGGGCGCGGGCGCCGCATCGGTTGCGGCGATCATGGGCCACAAGTTTGACTGCAAGGGGAAGATCGCCGCGGTCCTCTCCGGCGGCAACATCGACGTGACGATGCTCTCGCGCATCATCGAAAAGGGCATGCTCAAGGCGGGGCGCATGATCAAGCTGCGCATCGTCATGGAGGACAAGCCCGGTCAGCTGACGCTTGCCTCGCGGGTCATCGCCGAGAGCGGCGGTAACGTCGTGCAAGTGCATCATGACCGTGAGTGCGTGGAGCTTGGCATCAACCACGCGCTGCTCGAAGTCTCCGTGGAGACGCAGGATCGCGAACATGCCGAGCGCATCATCAGCGACCTGAAGCGGGTCGGCTTCTCGTTGCTGGCCTGAGTTTTCCGATCGTCAGAAAAACGCCCGCGAGCCGTATGCTTTGCGGGCGTTTTACATGGCATGGATCAAAGCGAGTGTTCTTCTGTTTCAAATGCGTCGAAGTCGTCGCCGGTCATGAACTCGCGGCTGCTGACGCGCTTGAGTTCGCGCTGGCTTTCCACCATGTCCGAGAGCATTTCCTTCACGTGTGCGGAGTCGCGGATGCGCGCGATGTCGAACTCCGGCGTCGACTTGTCTGCAGAGCAGCAGTGGATGGTGCCCAGGCCGAAGATGCGCTCCTCCAACGAGCGGTGGAGCGTGACATCCATGATGCGATAGAGCCGGACCTCTTCCTCCTTTTTGTTGAACAGGCCCGTCTCGATCAGCAGCTTTTCGTCCGTCAGCTTGTAGACGGTAAACGACCAGGGAAGCCCGAAAATCGTGCGCTTACGCGCGCGCCACTTGTAATCCATGGTACGATCCTCCTTTACGGCATGCGGATTGCCCTCATTGTACCATATTCTCAGCTGCAAATCCATCCCTGAACGCCGCTGGAAGGGAAAACAAAAGGCGGGCCGAAATGCATCGGTCCGCCTCCTTGCGTGGGGCATCAACGCACGGCCGCACCCTGCGCAGCCTCGGGCCGGTAGGCGGCCTCCATGACGCGGGTGAGCAGCACGGCCTGATCGATGCCGAATTCCGGCAGATCGACGCCGTCGTTGACAGCCCTGACCCACTGGCGCACAGGCAGGTCGGGCTTTTCGGGCAGGTCGGCGATCTCCTTCCACTCGTTGCCGGTCGCCTCACAGCAGGCCTGCAGGGTGTTGTGGACCATGAGCGCGCCCTTGGTGCCGCTGACCTCCAGCGTATAGGGATTGTTCTGGGAGACGAAGCCGGTCTCCGACACGCCGATCACGCCGCCCGGGAAGCGCAGCACGCTGACCGCGTTGTCCTCCACCGGGCGATGGGTGAAGCTCGTGAACGTGGACTGCACCGACTCGGGCTCGCCCAGCAGCCAGCACAGCGTGTACATCGGATGCGCGCCCAGATCGATCATCGCGCCGCCGCCGCACAGCGCGCGGTCGTAGAAGTGCGGAGGCAGCCAATCGGCGATGCTGCCATTGTGTACGTTGCGCACGCGGGCATAGGTGATCTGGCCCAGCTCACCCGCGTCGACCAGCTCCTTGGCGCGCAGAATGGCGGGGTTGCACTTGTGGGGGAACGAGATGACAAAGCGCGTGTGGTTGCGCAGCACGGCATCCCGAATGCGCAGCGCGTCGGCGGTCGTCAGGGCCAGCACCTTTTCGGTGAAGACGGCCTTGCCCGCGTCGCACGCGCGGATGATGACGTCCGGATGTTGATCGGTCGAGGTGCAGATGGCCACGCCGCCGATCTGCGGGTCGGCTAGCACGTCCTCATAGCTTTCATAGGCGCGGCAGCCGAGCTCCTCGGCCCATTCCCTGCGGACCTGTGGATCGGCGTCCCACACGCCGGCGACCTGGCAGCCGGGGGTGGAGGCCAGCTCCTGGGCATATCCCTTGGCATGCACGTGCCACCTGCTGATCATCGCTACCTTCAACATGATCTTGCCGCTCCTTTTTTACTTGTTAAAGTACACGGGCTCGCCGGTACGGGCGGAGGTATAGATGGCCTCGAGAATCTCGGAGACGACGCAGGCCTGCTCGGGCAGCACGACGGGGTCGGTGTCGTTCTCGATGGCGTCCATCCAGCGGCGCTGTTCGGTGATGCCCGGGGTCTCCTTGACGCCGTCGTAGAACGCGACGCCGCCCGCGGCCATATCCGGCTTGATCTCGACCAGGCGGTCAAACTCGGCCTTGTTGATCGACAGGCCGTTCTTGATCTGCGCGCCGGCCTTGGAGCCGCACAGCTGCACGCTGCCCTCCTGGATGGGCTCGATGGTGTTCAGCGCCCAGGTCGCGTCCAGGGTGATGGTGGCGCCATCTTCCATGACGATGAAGCCGAATGCCGCATCCTCCAGCGTGTTGGCGCCCTCGGGCCAGCCGCCCCAGGGATTGCCGCACTCGGGATGCTCGACCTTCTTGTACTTCGTGCCCACGACCATGCGCGGCTTGTAGTTGTTCATCAGGTAGAGCGTCAGGTCGAGCGAGTGCGTGCCGATGTCGATCAGCGGACCGCCGCCCTGCTCGTACTCGTTGAGGAAGACGCCCCAGTTCGGCGTGCCGCGGCGGCGGATGGCCAGCGCCTTGGCGTAGTAGATGTCGCCCAGGTCGCCGCGCTCGATGACGCTCTTGAGGAAGCGGCTCTCGGGCTTGTGGCGGTGCTGATAGCCGATGGTCAGCTTCTTGCCGGTCTCCTTGGCGGCCAGCACCATGCGGCGCGCATCCTCGGCCGTCTTGGCCATGGGCTTTTCGCACATGACGTGCTTGCCCGCGTGCAGCGCGTCGATGGTCAGCTGCGCGTGCGAGCGGTTGGGCGTGAGCACGTGCACGACGTCGATGGTCGGGTCCTTGAGCAGCTCCTGGTAGTCCGTGTAGACCTTGGCGTCAGGCGTGCCGTACTCCTTGGCGGCCTTTTCAGCGCGCTCGGGGATCAGGTCGCAGAACGCGACCATGTCCGCGCGGTCGACCGCCTTGATGGAGGGCATGTGCTTGCCGTTGGCGATGCCGCCGCAGCCGATGATGCCGATACGAAGTCTCTTGCCCATGGAAACAACCTCCTCGAAAATTTTAGGCTGCCTACAGGATAGCACAATCGCGCGGCGTTTGATATAATAAGTTTGACGAGAAATATCACTTTTTTGCAGGCAGGCGATCCCATGGACATCTATCACGAGACGAGAAAGCCCATTGAGAGCGAGCAGTACCTCTACGAATGCACGCTGCAACGGCGCATGGGGCGGGCGACGGTGGCCAGGCCGCACATCCACGAGTGCTTCGAAGCGCTGTACTGCACGCAGGGCGGCTTTCACCTGCGCATCGGCGGGCGTCCGTTTGAGATGCGCACGGGCGATATGGCGCTGATTGATCCCATGGAGGCGCACCAGACGCAGGCCGCCGATGCGGGCGAAAACGCCTACATCGTGCTCAAGTTCATGCCGCAGGTGCTCTATAGCGCAGAGCAACCCCTGCACGAGATGGGAACGCTGCTGCCATACCTGCGCTTTGGCGACACGCACGAGAAGGTCTTTCCCGCACAGACGGTGCATGCGGCAGGCATGGACGCGACATTTTGGGAAATCTATCGGGAATTTGCGCAGCGCGGCTATGGCTATGCGCTGGCGGCGCGCGCAGGCATCGGCCGGCTGTTCGTGTGGGTGCTGCGCCGCTGGCACGAGCGCAATGCGGTTGAGGCGCTCAGCGAGACGTCCGCACGGCTGCTGGAGCGTGCGTTTGTCTTCATTGAGCGCAACTACGCACAGGAGATCACCATGCGCGACGCGGCGCGCGCGTGCGACATGTCCTATACGGCGTTTTCGCGCTTCTTCTCGCGCTATGCGCGCCAGGGATTCGCGCAGACGCTTTTGCAGGTGCGCCTGAAGAAGGCGATGTTTCTGCTGCTGACGACCGAGCTTTCGACGACCGAGATTGCCATGCAGACCGGCTTTTCGACGGCGAGCTACTTCATCCAGCGATTTCGCGAGGTCAACGGCATGACGCCCGGGCGTTACCGGCGCGGAATGTCGCCGTAGCGTAAGAAAAGAGGACGCATCGGAAGATGCGTCCCTTGCATGGAATCGGAAAGATTGGCTTCACGCGCCCAGCGCGACGTCCAGGAGCATCATGAGTACAAACCCCGCCATCACGCCCAGCGTGCCGGCATTGGAGTGCTCGCCCAGGTGCGCTTCGGGGATGAGCTCCTCGACGACGACGTACATCATCGCGCCCGCGGCGAAAGAGAGCAGCCAGGGCATCAGCGGCTCGATGCCGCCGGCGGCCAGCACGACCAGGATGCCGAAGATCGGCTCCACGACGCCGGACATCGCGCCCAGCAGGAACGCGCGCCAGGCCGGGAGCCCCTCCTGGCGCAGCGGCAGGGAGATGGCAGCTCCTTCGGGAAAGTTTTGCAGGCCGATGCCGAGGGCGAGGGCGAGCGCGCCCGCGTTCATCGCGACGCTGCCGCTGTGCTGCGCCGCGCGCGCGAACGACAGGCCGACGGCCATGCCCTCGGGGATGTTGTGCAGCGTGACGGCCAGCACGAGCAGGGTCGTGCGCTGAAGCGAAGAGGAGAGGCCCTCTGGCGTGGCGGAACCGGGGTGCAGGTGGGGGAGCAGGCAGTCCATCAGCATCAGAAAGCCGACGCCCAGCACAAACCCGCCCGCGGCGGGCACGAGGCCGGAGCCGCCCAGCGCCTGCGCCTCCTCAATGGCGGGGATGAGCAGCGACCAGACGGACGCCGCGATCATGATGCCTGCGGCCAGGCCCAGAAAGATGCGCTGCACGCCAGGCCGGATGCTGCCGCGGAACAGAAACACCAGCGCCGAGCCCAGCGCCGTCATCAGGAACGTGAAACCCGTACCGGTCGCGGCCCAGGAAAGCGAAGCCAGCATGTCATCCCTCCTTGACGTTACTTCAGGAAGCCCGCGATGATCTTCTCCTCGGCCTCCTGCTCGGTCAGGCCCAGCGTGCGCAGCTTGAGGATCTGCTCGCCCGCAATCTTGCCGATGGCCGCCTCATGGATGAGCGCGGCGTCCGTGTGGCCGGCCCACAGCTCGGGCGCGGCGTTGACCGTGCCGCTGCCCACGAGGATGGCGTCGCACTCGGAGTGGCCGGTGCAACGGTTGTTCCCGCGGATGACGGAGTGGTATTCCTGGTGCGAGCGGCCCTTGGCCACGGAGCGGGAGATCAGGTCGACCCCCGCGTCCTCGCCGTCGATGTCGACCTCAAACTCGGTCCGGGCCTGCTCATCCCCGTCCGTGAGCAGGCGCTCACGGATGAGCAGGCGGGCGCGCGCGG
>CALVNS010000034.1 GCA_944349855.1 uncultured Eubacteriales bacterium
GCCGCCGTCAGCGTCGTCTTGCCGTGGTCCACGTGTCCGATCGTGCCGATGTTCACGTGCGGCTTGGTGCGCTCAAATTTCTGCTTCGCCATGGGGGTTCCTCCTTTTTTATGTGCGGCTGACAGTTTCGGCCGTGCCGAGCGTGTCGGTTGTACCGATTGGAGCGGGTGATGGGAATCGAACCCACGTAATCAGCTTGGGAAGCTGACACTCTGCCATTGAGTTACACCCGCACGCCCCGCCTGCCATACGCCATGTATTTTAACGAAACAGGTGGGTTTTGTCAACACATTTGCCCGATTATTTTTTTTCTTCGATCAACCGTTCGAGTTTTCGCTTGACGCGCTGCAGCGCGTTGTCGATGGATTTGACGTGACGGCCCAGATCCTCCGCGATTTCCTGATAGCTCTTCCCATCCAGGTAGGACGTCAGCACCTCCCACTCCAGGTCGGACAGCGCCTCGCCAATGCGTCCCTCGATGGAGGACAGGTCCTCCTGTCCGATGAGCAGCTCCTCGGGGTTCGTCGCGCGTCCCTCGGTGATGACGTCCAGCAGCGTGCGGTCGGATTCCTCGTCGTAGATCGGCTTGTTGAGCGACACGTAGGAGTTGAGGGGGATATGCTTTTGACGCGTGGCCGTCTTGATCGCCGTGATGATCTGACGCGTGATGCAAAGCTCTGCAAACGCCCGGAACGAGGAAAGCTTGTCCGGCTTGAAATCGCGAAACGCCTTGAACAGGCCGATCATGCCCTCCTGCACGATGTCCTCGTGGTCGGCCCCCACGAGGAAATAGCTGCGCGCCTTGGAGCGGACGAAGTTCTTGTACTTATTGAGCAGAAATTCGCTCGCAAGGCTGTCGCCCTGCTGCGCGAGCACGGCGATCTCCTCGTCCGTCATCTGTTCGAGCCTTTCACGCGTAATCAACGGAATCCTCCCCGCGCCCGCGGGCAGCGCTTGGCGTGCGCCGCCGGGACGTCATGGCGTCATTATACCCGCCCCGACCGGGGGCGTCAACTATTTTTGCCTGCGCCAGCGCTCGAGGGTCTCACGCTGGCCGGGCGGAAGCCGGCTGCCGATGTCGCTGCGCCCGCCGCCCGCGCGGGCGTGCATCTCCCGGCCGGCGCTGCGCGTCTGGCTGACGTCGCGCAGCAGTTCCCGGGCCGAGACGCGAATCGCCCCGCGCCCCATCGTGACGACCTGCTCCAGCGCATCGCTGGTGGCCACGCGCAGCTCTCGATAGCGGGGCGTCGCGTCCGCGGTCGCCTCAATGTAGTTGTCCGCGCTCTCGCCATGGCGCGTGTAGACGACCGTCACACCCGCAACCGCGTCCATGGAGCGGATACGCCGGTCCTGATGATGCCCGTCAAAGACCAGCACGACCTCCACATCCGCGTATCCGGCGTAGTCGCTCAGGCGATGGATCAGCTGGTCGCGCGCCTCCTGCATCGTCCATCCGCGCTCCTTCGCCTCGCTCCATGCGCCGATGACATTGTATCCATCCACGAGCAGCAGCGGTCTCATTTCAGCCTCGAGCGCACGATCTCATACATCAGAATGCCTGCGGCGACGGACGCGTTGAGCGAGTCGATCCGCCCGCGCACCGGCAATGCCACCCGACGGTCGCACTTTTCCAGCACCAGGCGCGATACGCCTTCGCCCTCCGCGCCGACGACCAGCGCCGCCGGGCCGGAAAAATCGCACGCGTCGTAGCGCTCGCCATCCATCGCGGCTGCGTACACCCAGATGCCCTGTGCCTTCAGCTCGTCGACCAGGCGCGCGATGTTCGTCACGCGCGCAACTTTGACGTACTCCACCGCGCCGGCGGATGCCTTGACTGCCGCAGGGGTAAGGCCTACGGCGCGTCGCTCGGGGATGATCACGCCATGCGCGCCCGCGCACTCGGCGCTTCTGATGACTGCGCCCAGGTTGTGCGGATCGGTCACCCCGTCCAGGATGACGATGAACGGCGCCTCCCCCCGCGCGCGCGCCGTCTCCAGGATCTCCTCAACCGTCGAATAGCGATAGGCCGATGCGAACGCCGCCATGCCCTGATGGTTGGGCGCAAGCGCGTCCAGACGCGCGCGGTCGACCTCCTGCACGACGATGTGGCGCTCGCGCGCCATGGCGACGATCTCCCGTGCGGAGCCGATCAGCTCACCCCGCGCGACGAGCAGCTTCTCAATGTCGCGGCCCGAACGCAGCGCCTCGCGGATGGGGTTGCGCCCCACCAGCAGATTCTCGCGCACAGTCGCCTCTCCCTCGACGGACCTCGGACGAACCGGACGCTCCGGACGCGGGCGGTATTCGCCGAGAGGTCCCGGCGTGCGCTGCGCCTTGCCCGCATCACGATTCGCGGGCGCCGGCCCGCCCTCAGGACGCGCAAAGTCACGCTGCGGGCGGCGCGTACGCGCGTCGTCCCGCCAGTCGTCCCGCTTGCTGGGCTTGTGCTTGTCCGAAAACTTGTCATAGTAAGGCATGTCGTTACTCCTTTTCGCCTTCCGGCGCGTCCGTATCTCCCAGCGCCGCGACGCGGCGGCGCATCTCCTCCATGCGTCCGCACGAGGCCTTGCCCTCCGCACAGGCGCCTCGCACGCAAGTCGGGCCCGCGTGAGCGAAGATCTCCGGGGCGGCCTGCCTGCACAGGCGCAGCATCTCCCAAGCTAGCGCGCGGATCTCCCATTGCGCGCGCTGGCAGCAGCGCAGGGAAAAGAAGTGCAGCAGTTCGCGCGCGTTCATCGTCACCACCATGCGCGTGGCGCATGCGTTGGGCAGCACGAAGCGCGCGTCCTCGTTGGATTTTTCCCCGGCGTCGCCCAGCAGGCGTTGCCACTCCTCATACCAGGAGCTGATCGTCTCCATCTGCTGCGCAAAACGTGCGCGCGCCTCCCCGCCCAACGCGGCAATGGCCGGCGGCACGACGTAGTCGAAGCCCTGCATCGACACGTAACGCTGCGACTGCACGCTGAACGAGGCAATCCGGTGGCGCGTGATCTGTGCCAGCAGCGCGCGGCTCACGCCCTCAATGGCAAACGTGAATGTGGCGTGCTCGATGACGGACAGATGCCCGCGCGCCATCACGCCCGCGATGAACGCTGCCTGATCCTTACGGGAGATGCGTTCGCGCAGTGTCTCCACATCGGCCTGCGCGTAGCACAGCCGCGCGCCCAGCGCGACCACCTCGTCCGGGTTATACGTATGCCGCAGCAGCAGCACCTTCTGTCTCGTCTCAGCCATGTGTCTGTCCCGTCCTCCCGTCCTGCACGTATGCCGCCTCCAGCAGTTGAGCCAGGCGTTGCGTCTGTCCGCTCAGGTACAGATAGCCCAGCAGCGCCTCCAGCGCAGTGGCGCGGCTGTAGTCCGCCGGGTCGGCGTGCTTCGGCGCGGCGTGATGCGCATGGGCATTGCGCCCGCGGCGCACGATGTCCGCCTCCTGTAGCGTGAGCAGTGGCTCAAGGCGCGCAAGCGCATGCGACTGGGCCGCCGCGCTCACGCTGCGGCTGGCCTGCCGATGCATGCGCCCGACGTTCTCTCCGCCCGCAAAAAGACGCGTGCGCACAAACAGCGCGTGCACCGCGTCGCCGACATATGCCATTTGCAGCGGATTGACCATTCGAACGTCCGTCTCGCTCATGGGCAGCCCCATCGCCGTAAGCCATGGCTCCTGCAAGCGTTTCGCTCCCTCCGGGCCGCATACGGCCCTCCCGCGTATTCGATTCATTATAGCAGACGCGGCCGCTTCAGGCAAGAGCGAAAGTCGCTTTTTCCCGGCCTTTATGCGCCTTCTGCAGCCGGCAACGCCGTCGGATAGGGACCCGGAAGCTTTGCCCACTCCAGCAACCCCGCGCAGATCGCCTCGGCGACCCGCTGACGGTAGTCTGCATCCAGCAACAGTTCCTCTTCCCGCTGGTTGGAGAGAAATCCGCATTCCACCAGCGCCGATGGGATGCCCAACTCCAAAATGTAGTAATCGCCCTCCATCGCCGCACGTTCCTTGGGCGGCGCAAGCCCTTCGATCAACGCCTCCTGCAGCGCGCCCGCCAGCAGGCGTCCCGCAGCGCACCCCTCGCGGTAAAACACCTGTGGCCCGGCCTGCGACGCATCGCCGTACTCGTTCATGTGCACGCTCAGCAGCACCTGCGCGCCGGCCTCTCGCACGATCTGCGCCCGCCGCTGCATGTCCTGCAGTTTCTTGCGTATCGGCGGATCCTCGTCGCACAGCGCGTAGTCGCCCGTGCGCGTCATGACGACCTGTGCGCCCTCTCCCTCCAACAGTCGCCCGAGGCGTTGGGCGACGTCCAGATTCAATCCCTTCTCCGCCACGCCGCTTTGCCGGCCGACCGCGCCGCCGTCATAGCCTCCGTGTCCAGCGTCCACCGCCACAATCCAGCCCGCCAGCGCGCCAGCCTCCATCCCCTGCGTCGGCCGCGTGCCCGCCGCGTTGGAGCCCGCAGCCAGGCTCAGCGTCCCGATGCACAGCCCCGCCGCGCACAGCAGCGCTGTTGTGTAGCGCCCGATTTTCCGTCCCATCGCGCCGCCTCCCCTTCGTTTTACGCCCATATATGCGAAAATGTCCGTTCGCATTCCGCTCGATTTTCGCTTATGGCGCAAGGATTTCTTGCCTCTTGGCAGCGATCCGGATTTATTCTGAATTGTGAAAAATGTTGTCCACGCAACATATCCACAAACTCCACAGGGTTATCCACAGGAAAACCCCCGTTTTCCCGTCGCAAAGCATGGGTTTTCCACACATTTGCGCAGAAAGGGCTGTAGAAAATCTGTTTTTCCACAAAAGGAACGTATGTTCTGTTGAATCTCTGTAAAAGCACAAAAAACAGACCGAAAGTCTGCTCCGGTCTGTTTCAATTTGGGCAATCCGAGGAAAATTAGACCAGCTTCAAGGAGGGCTCCGCGTTGAGCGAAAGGCCTGCCAGCTCGCCGCGCATCAGTCGGTAGTAGCCCGCACTGCCGATCATGGCCGCATTGTCCGTGCAAAGCACGGGCGGCGGCATGCGCAGGTCGATGCCGGCCTTCCGGCAGCGCACGGACAGCGTTGCGCGAAGGCAGGAGTTGGCCGCGACGCCACCTGCAAGGGCAAGCTTGCGCGCGCCGGTATCCCGAACAGCCAGGATCGCCTTGTCGGCCAGCTCCTCGACCACCGCCTGCTGAAACGATGCGGCGATGTCCGCAGCGGGCACGTCGCGCCCTGTCTGCCGCAACTTGTGCACCTGGTTGATCAGCGCGGTCTTCAAGCCGCTGAAGCTGTAATCATAGCGCCCCTTGGTGACGACATGCGGCAGCGGCAGCGCGTTCGGATTGCCCTCGTGCGAGAGCTTGTCCAGCAGCGGGCCGCCCGGATACGGCAGACCGAGCACACGCGCCGCCTTGTCAAACGCCTCGCCGGCGGCGTCGTCCTGCGTCTGTCCCAGCAGGGTGTAAACGCCATAGTCCTCCACGCGCACGATGTGCGAATGGCCGCCCGAGGCGACGAGACATACAAAGGGCGGCTTTAAATCCGGATGGGCGATGTAATTGGCGCTGACGTGTCCCTCGATGTGGTTGACGGGGATCAACGGCTTTTGCGCGGCAAACGCAAGCGCCTTGGCTGCGGACACGCCCACGAGCAGCGCGCCGACCAGGCCCGGCCCATACGTCACCGCGACGGCGTCGACGTCCTGCAGGCGCATACCGGCCTGCGCAAGCGCCTGATCGACGACGGGATCGACGCTCTCCACATGCTTGCGCGAGGCGATCTCGGGCACAACGCCGCCGTAAATGGCATGCAGCGCGATCTGCGAGGCGATGACGGAGGAAACCACCTCCCGTCCATCCCGCACGACGGCGGCCGCCGTCTCATCGCAGGAGGATTCAAGCGCCAGAATCGTCGCATGCCCCGCTTCGCGCAGGGCGTCCGCCCGTTCCCGGGCCCTCTGTTCATAGTTCATCTGCTTTCTCCCTCCGGTTCGTCGCCGCGGTTCGCATCGCTCATTCTGCGGATCACCCCGCCAAACACGGATGCCGTCGCCGCCAGCAGTGCCAACACGAGTGCAAAGAGCGCCGCTGCGGTGCCCAACAGGCGTATGGCGGTCCGCTCGAACAGCAGCTGTGGCATGATACGGATGAGCATGTCCGTGTGCGGATTGAGCAGCCACAGGTCATTGTCAAAGAGCAGCTCGTGCATAAAGTAGAAGCTGCGCTCAAAGCCTGCCACACACACGGCTGCGGCCAACGCCGCTGCGGCCACGCCCAGCGCCGACACGCCCCAAAGCACGCCGCCCAACGCGGCGCGTCGGCTTTGTCTGCGCCCCGCGCCGGCCCATGACGCCGCCACGGCCAGCACGGCCGCGGCGCTCAGGCAGAGCTGGGCGACGGATTGCATCCGCAGGACGATCGCCCGCACGTCGAGCATGTGCTGCTGCTCGCGCTCGTTGAGGCCGATGCCGTCAAAATCCAGGCTTTCATCGCCCATGCGCGAAGCGATCTCGCGGGCGAAGGCTTCCTGTTCCTGCGCGCTCATGCCGATATAGGCCGTGAGCGCCTCCTGCGTCTCCAGCCCCGTCGCCTCGCGTACGATATCGCGCCGGTTGTAAATGCCCTCATCCTGTGCGATGAGAACGACCGCGCCCGCTACGGCGCCAACAAAGGTCAGCACAGTCGCCAGGGCTGCCAGCAGGCCGACCAGGCGAAAGCGGCTTTGCATATCGTCTCCTCCAAACAAAAGGGGCGGGCGAAAGCGCCCGCCCCCGGTGATCACTGCATCTGCAGGTAGGCGGTGATGAAGCCGTCGAGCTCGCCGTCCATCACGGCGGCGACATCGTTGACTTCGTAGCCCGTGCGGTGGTCCTTGACCATCGTGTAGGGATGGAAGACGTAGGAGCGGATCTGGCTGCCCCACTCGATCTTCTTCATCTCGCCCTTGATGTCGGCCATCTTTTCCTCGCGCTCGCGCTCGTGCAGCTCCAGCAGCTTGGACTTGAGCATGCGCAGGCAGACCTCGCGGTTCTGCACCTGCGAGCGCTCGTTCTGGCACTGCACGACAATGCCCGTGGGGATATGCGTCATGCGCACGGCCGAGTCGGTGCGGTTGACGTGCTGGCCGCCCGCGCCGGAGGCACGGTAGGTGTCGATGCGCACATCCTCCATGTTGAGCTCCTCCATGTCGTCCTCGATCTCCGGCGCGACGTCCAGCGACGCGAAGGACGTATGGCGGCGCGCAGCCGCATCGAACGGCGAGATGCGCACCAGGCGGTGCACGCCCTTCTCCGGGCGCAGGTAACCGTAGGCGTTTTCGCCGATCACCTCGAACGTGACGGACTTGATGCCCGCCTCATCCCCCTCCAGCAGGTCCAGAACCTTCACCTGAAAGCCCCTGCGCTCGCAATAGCGCGTGTACATGCGGTAGAGCATGCTCGTCCAGTCCTGGGCCTCGGTGCCACCCGCGCCCGCGTGCAGCGAGAGCAGGGCGTTGTTGTGGTCGTAGTCGCCACGCAGGAGCGTCTCCAGCTTCAGGCGCTGCGCCTCCTCGTCCAGCGCGCGGATCTCCGCGCCGGCCTCGGAAACCATGGACTCGTCGTTTTCTTCCTCGGCGAGTTCCATCATCGTCTCCACATCGTCGGCGCGCGCGTTGAGGCGCTTGAACAGCGCGATCTTGTCCTCGATCGTCTTCACGCGCTGCGAGACCTTTGCGGAGCGCTCCAGGTCGTTCCAGAAGTCGGGCTCGTTCATCGTCTCGTGCAGTTCCGCCAGCTCATCTTGCATATGAGCCAAGTTAAAGTGACTCACCTGCCTCAACGATGCTCTCACGGATGCGGTTCAGGTCCACGCGGTACTGTTCCAGTTCGATCATGTTGATTCACCCCTTTGGCGCCCAATGGCGCATGTAATGTCGTTGGATATATGCAGCCGATGCAAGGATGGCCTATGCCTCCTTGCCGCAGCAGTGCTTGTACTTCTTGCCGCTGCCGCAGGGGCAGGGCTCGTTGCGGCCGACCTTGCGCGCGGCCTTCTGCGGCTGGCGCGGGCCGTCGCTTGGGGCCGCACCGGCTGCCCGGGTCTCCGCCGGCTTGGCCACCTGGCGACGCTCCGGCGCGCGCTCCACGCGCGCCTGATACAGCCGGCGCAGCGTATCCTCGCGGATGAGGCGCACCATCTCGTCGAACATCTCATATCCTTCGAACTTGTATTCGACGACCGGATCCTTGTGGCCGTAGGCGCGCAGGCCGATGCCGTCGCGCAGCTGGTCCATCGCGTCGATGTGGTCCATCCATCTCCGGTCCACGGCGCTGAGCAGGATCACGCGCTCGACCTCGCGCATGTCGATGCCGTGGCCGGTGAGCAGTTCCTCTCGCTCCTGGTAGAACGCCTGCGCGTCCGCGATGAGCAGGTCCTTGAGCGCCTGCTTGTCCCCGGATTTGATCTCCTCCATGCGGGCCTGAATCGTGCCGGGATGCACGCAGAGCTTCTCCAGGTATTCCGCAAGTCCCGTCAGGTCCCACTCGTCGTACGTATCGCCGTTGCCGGTGTGCATGTCCACGGCGTCCGAGATGAGCTGAGCGGCCATGTTCATGATCGTCTCGCGCATGTTCTCACCCATGAGCACCTGGCGGCGCTGGCCGTAGATGACCTCGCGCTGCTGGTTCATGACGTCGTCGTACTGCAGGACGTTCTTGCGGATCTCATAGTTGCGGCCCTCAATGCGCTTTTGCGCGCTCTCGATCTGGCCGGTGAGCATCTTGGCCTCGATGGGCTGATCCTCCTCCAGGCCGAGGCGGTCGATCATGCCCGTGATGCGCTCGGAGCCGAACAGGCGCAGCAGGTCGTCCTGCAGCGAGAGGAAGAACTGCGAGGAGCCCGGATCGCCCTGACGGCCGCTGCGGCCGCGCAGCTGGTTGTCGATGCGGCGGGACTCATGGCGCTCGGTGCCGATGATGTGCAGGCCGCCCACGGCGACCACGCGGTCGTGCTGCGCGTCGGTCTCCTGCTTGAACTGGCGGTAGAGGGCGTTGTACTCCGCGCGGGCGGCGAGGACCTCCTCAGGCACGTTCTCATTGTGCCCCATGGCCTCCTCGATCATCTCATCCTCGTAGCCCTTCTGGCGCATGGCGCGGCGGGCGAGGAACTCGGGATTGCCGCCCAGCAGGATGTCCGTACCACGGCCGGCCATGTTCGTCGCGATGGTCACGGCGCCGTAGTGGCCGGCCTGCGCGACGATCTCGGCCTCCTTCTCGTGGTGTTTGGCGTTGAGCACCTCGTGCTGGATGCCGCGCAGGCGCAGCATCTGGGAGAGCAGCTCGCTCTTTTCAACGGATACGGTGCCGACCAGCACGGGCTGGCCCTGTTCGTGGCGGCGGATGATCTCCTCCACCACTGCCTGATACTTGCCCTTGACGGACTTGTAGACCAGGTCGTTCATGTCCTTGCGGATCATCGGCCTGTTGGTCGGCACGACGACGACGTCCAGCTTGTAAATGCCCTGTAACTCGTCCTCTTCAGTCTTGGCCGTACCGGTCATGCCGGCCAGCTTCTTGTACATGCGGAAGTAGTTCTGGAAGGTGATGGTGGCCAGCGTCTTGCTCTCGCGCTCGACCTTGACGCCTTCCTTGGCCTCGATGGCCTGGTGCAGGCCGTCGGAGTAGCGGCGGCCGACCATGAGGCGGCCCGTGAACTCGTCGACGATGACGACCTGGCCGTTTTGCACAACGTAGTCGACGTCGCGGCGCATGAGCGCATGGGCGCGCAGCGCGGCGTTGATGTGGTGCAGGATCTCGTTGTTCTCCGGATCGGACAGGTTTTCGATGCCGAAGAACTTTTCAGCCTTGCGCGCGCCCTCCTCGGAGAGGTTGCAGGTCTTCTGCTTCTCATCCTTGACGAAGTCGCGGCGCATCCGGGCCGCCTCTTCGTCGCTCATGAGCTCCAGCTCAGCCTTCTCGGGCTCCTTGCCCTCCTGCAGGGTGCGCACGAAGCGGTCGGCGCGCGTGTACAGGTCAGTGGACTTTTCGCCCTGGCCGGAGATGATCAGCGGCGTGCGCGCCTCGTCGATGAGGATGGAGTCGACCTCGTCGACGATGGCGAAGTGGTGGCCGCGCTGCACCATGTCCTTCTTGAAGATGACCATGTTGTCGCGCAGGTAGTCAAAGCCCAGCTCGTTGTTGGTGCCGTAGGTGATGTCGCAGGCATAGGCGGCGCGGCGCTGCTCGTTGGTCAGGTCGTGCGTGATGATGCCGACCGTCAGGCCCAGGAAGCGGTGGATGCGGCCCATGTCCTCGCCCTGAAAGCGCGCCAGGTAGTCGTTGACGGTCACGATGTGCACGCCCTCGCCGGTGAGCGCGTTGAGATAGGCGGGCATGGTGCTGGTGAGGGTCTTGCCCTCGCCGGTCTTCATCTCGGCGATGCGGCCCTGGTGGAGCACGACGCCGCCGATCATCTGCACGCGGAACTGGCGCTTGCCCGTCACGCGATCGGTCGCCTCGCGCACGACGGAGTACGCCTCGGGCAGGATGTCGTCGAGCGTCTCGCCCTTTTGCAGGCGCTCGCGAAACTCCTGCGTCTTGGCGCGCAGCTGCTCATCGGTGAGCTTCCTGTGCGCCTCTTCGAACGAATCAATCTGATCGGCGATCTTTCCGATGCGTTTGAGCTCCGCCTCGTTGCTGTCGCCGAATATCTTCTTTAGCAACCCAGCCATCAAAGCCATGGTGTACCTCCCAATGAAGCAATCGCTTCATTATAGCATTTTCCGGAATAAGACGCAAGTACGCGCGGGATCCCTGCGCAAAAAGTCGGGCGGCTCAAAAAGGCGGGCCCCGCAGGGCCCGCGTTCAGTCGTCCGGCTTATCGTCCCAGGGAAAGTAGCGCTCGCCGTCAGGCAGCGTCTCCACGCGCCCGTCGCATACGCGCGTGATGTCCGCCAGCAGCTGCGCCTCGTCGCGCCTGCGCACCCACAGCGCCGTCGTCACGCGGTCGGTGAAGGCCGTGTCCTCCAGCCGGCAGGGCGCGCTGCCCAGGAAGTAGGACAGCCGCTGCCAGGTCGCGTAGTCGACCTCGACCAGGTGGCGGCAGGACATCTCCATCACCGCCACGCCCGCGGCGTCCAGCGCCTCCTTGGAGCCGCGCGCATAGGCGCGGGTGAGGCCGCCCGCACCCAGCAACACGCCGCCGAAATAGCGCGTGACGACCACCGCGCAGTCGACCACGCCGCGCGCCTTCATCACCTCGATGATCGGCAGGCCGGCCGTGCCGCCTGGCTCGCCGTCGTCCGAGTAGCGCATGATGCCCATGTTGCGCCCGATGATGTAGGCGTAGCAGTTGTGGTTGGCGTCCTTGTGGCGCGCGCGCACCTGCGCCAGGAACGCGAGCGCCTCCTCCTCGGTCCGGCAGGGCGCGCCCTGGCCGATGAAGCGGCTCTTGTTGATGATGAACTCCCGTTCCCCGGGCGCGCGCAGCGTCTTGTAAGAGAGCGTCTCCATCCCGGCCGCGCCTTACGCCTTGAGCACCAGGCGGTGGTAGCTCTTCTTGCCCTTGCGCAGCAGGATGCCCTCGGCGCCGATCTGCTCGGCCGTCAGCACGGCATTGACGTCCGAGACCTTCTCCTCGCCCACGGTCAGGCCGCCGCCCTGCACGAGCTTGCGCGCCTCGCCCTTGGAGGCGCACAGGCCGCACAGGAATGCCAGCGTCGTCACGCGTGCGTCCTGTGCCAGCTGCTCGGCGGTGATCTGCGTGGTGGGCACGCTGCCCGCCAGCGCGCCGCCGCCGAAGAGCGCCGCTGCGGCCTCCTGCGCGCGGGCGGCCTCCTCCTCGCCATGCACGAGCCGGGTCACCTCGTAGGCCAGCACGCGCTTGGCCTCGTTGATCGCGCTGTCCTTGAGCGCGCCCAGGCGGCGCACCTCGTCCATGGGCAGGAAGGTCAGCAGCGCCAGGCACTTTTCCACGTCCTGGTCGTCGACGTTGCGCCAGTACTGGTAGAAGTCGTAGGGCGAGGTCTTCGCCGGGTCGAGCCACAGCGCGCCCGCCTCGGTCTTGCCCATCTTGCGCCCGTCGTGCGTGAGCAGCAGCTGGAACGTGCAGGCGAACGCGCTCTCCCGCTCCTTGCGGCGGATGAGGTCCGCGCCGCCGAGCATGTTGCTCCACTGGTCGTTGCCGCCCATCTGCAGCCGGCAGCCGTAGCGCTTGAACAGCTCCAGAAAGTCGTAGCTCTGCATCAGCATGTACGTGAACTCCAGGAACGACAGGCCGTTGTCCGTGGCCATGCGCGCCTTGTAGCAGTCGGCGGTGAGCATCTTATTGACCGAGAACAGCGAGCCGATGTCGCGCATGAAGTCGATGAAGTTGAGGTGGCGCAGCCAGTCGCCATTGTTGGCGATGATCGCCTTGCCCTGTGAAAAGTCAAGGAATCGGCTCATCTGCGCCTTGATATGCGCGACGTTGTCGTCAATGGTCTCGACGGTCATCATCTTGCGCATGTCGGTCTTGCCGCTCGGGTCGCCGATCATCGCGGTGCCGCCGCCCATCAGCGCGATGGGACGATGGCCAGCGCGCTGCATGTGCGCCATGGCCATGATCGGGATGTAGTGGCCGATGTGCAGGCTGTCGGCCGTCGGGTCAAAGCCCACGTAGAACGTCGTCGGCTCCTTGAGCTGCTCGTAGAGCTCGTCCTCGAACGTCATCTGCGCGATGAAGCCGCGGTCCTTGAGCACGTCCAGAATATGCATCGTTCGTTTCCCCGTCCTCTCTATATGATTATCTCTGTTTCAGTTCTTCGCATACGACCGAGCGCAGGATGTCCATGCCCTCGTCGATCTTTTCCAGCGTGCTGTTGGAGAAGTTCAGGCGCAGCGTGTTGCGGTGCGTGCCCTCCTCGCAGTAGAAGTGCGTGCCCGGCACATACGCGACGCCGCGGTCGATGGCCTTGGGCATCATCTCCAGGGTGTCGATGCCCTCCGGCAGCTCCGCCCAGATGAACAGGCCGCCCTGCGGATGCGTATAGCGCGTGTCCGGGAACGAGGCCAGGTGCTCCAGCATGCGGTTCATCTGCAGGGCGTAGCTCTTGCAGATGGCTTCGACGTGGGGGCCCATCAGCCCGCGCTCCAGGTACGCGGCGACGATGGCCTGCGTCAGGTTGGAGGAGTGCACGTCGTTGGCCTGCTTGCCGAAGATCATCTTCTGGCGAATCGGCTCCTGCACGATGGCCGCGCCGATGCGCAGGCCCGGCGAGATCAGCTTGGAGAACGACGCCATGTGCACGACCCAGCCCGCCTTGTCGTAGCTCTTGATCGACGGCAACGCCTCGCCCGCATAGCGCAGGTCGCGGTAGGGGTCGTCCTCCATGACGACGAAGCCGTACTTTTCAGCCATTTCGGCGATGGGCTTACGCCGGTCGGCGGCGAGCGTGCGGCCCGTCGGGTTCTGGAACGTCGGGATCACGTACAGCATCTTGGGATGATGTTCGCGCACCAAACGCTCCAGGTCGGACAGCACGATGCCGCCCTCGTCCGTGGCCACGGGCACGAGCTTGGCCTGATAGAGCTTGAACGCCTGCAGCGTGCCCAGGAACGTCGGGCTCTCCACGAGCACCACATCGCCGGGATCGATCAGCGCCTTGGCCAGCAGGTCGATGCCCTGCGTCGAGCCGGTGACGGGCAGCACGTCCTGCGCCGAGCAGTCGATGCCCAGTTCCTTCACCCAGCCGGCCACGGCCTCCTTATAGGGGGCGTAACCGTCCGTCGCACCGTATTGCAGGATGCGCTTGCCGTCCGAGCGCAGCACGTCCCGCGCGATGTCCGCGATGACGTCCTCCTCCAGGGCGGAGGCCGCCGGATTGCCGCCGCCAAAGGAGATCATGTTGGGCCGCGTCATGTACTTGAGGATCTCGCGGATCGCGCTGCCGGTGATGCCGTTGAAGCGCTCCGCAAACCGAATGGATTCGATCGAGGCCATAGAACTTTCCCTCTTTCCCGTGCCGTATGCAAAAGCGCCCTCCGGCACGTCTTAGCATGCCGGAAGGCGCGTGAGCGCTGTACCACTTCCGTTCGGCGTCCGCTTGCGCAAGGCGCCCTCATGGCCCGCCAGCACGGGCCTGCGCTGTAAGCGGCGCACCGCCGGAGCCCTACTGCTGCGTTCAGGCCCGCGCTCCGGGATGTATTCGCCGGTCTTTGCCATCCCCTTGCACCGCCCGGGGACTCTCTGAAGGCGAAGGAACCGGGTACTTCTTCCCTTCCTCGCGTATATGCAGGCATTATACTGCTTGGGTACGCGCTTTGTCAAGCCCCGTTTTCATGCATTGCCTGAGCCAGCTGCCGCGCCGGTAGTAGACGATGAACAGCAGCGAAGTGATCACCCAGGACAGCGGATAGGAGAGCATCACCGTGGACAGCTCGGGCCGAAGCGGCACGGCCGTCAGAATCCACACGACGCGCAGCACACATACGCCCAGGCAGGTCATGACCATCGGCCGCACGCTGTCGCCCGCCCCGCGCACTGCGCCGGCGAGGATCTCAATGCCCGCGTAGGTCCAGTAGGCCGGCGCGACGATCCAGAGGATCTGCATGCCCAGGTCGATCACGTGCGGGTCGTCGGTGAACATGCTGTAGAGCGGCCGGCCCGCCAGCAGCAGCAGCGCGCCCAGCGCGACGTTGACCCCCACGGCCATCGCCATGCAGGTGCGCACGCTCCTGCGTACGCGATCCATGCGCCGCGCGCCGAAGTTCTGCCCGACAAACGTGGTGATGGATACGCCGAATGCGCCGTAGATCATCCACACCAGGCCGTCGATCTTGCCGCAGGCCGTGTTGGCCGCGATCACGTCCGTGCCAAAGCCGTTGATGCACACCTGGATGATGAGGTTGGAGATCGAGTACATCGTCGACTGCACGCCTGCCGGCAGGCCGATGCGCAGCACGCTTCGCAGGATCTGAGGATCGAACGTCATGCGCCGCCACACAAAGCGGTAGCTCATGCCCGAGCGCATGAGGGTGACGACCACCAGCACCGCGCTGACGACCTGGCTGATCATCGTGGCCAGCGCCGCGCCGAACACGCCCATGTTCAGCCCCACGACGAACAGGATGTCCAGCACGATGTTGACGCCACAGCAGACCATCAAAAAGTACAGCGGGCGCTTGGAGTCGCCCACGGCGCGCAGGATGCCCGAGCCGATGTTGTAGACCAGTACGGCCGTAATGCCCGCAAAATATACACGGATGTACGTCGTCGCGTGCGGCAAGACGTCCGCGGGCGTACCCATGGCCTCCAGCGCCCAGGGCGCCAGCGCGATGCCGCAGGCCGTCAGCGCCACGCCAAACGCCAGGGCGAGCGCCATGGACGTATGCACGGCGCGGCTGACGCCCCGGTGCTCGCCCGCGCCGAAGAACTGCGCGATGATGACCGTCGCGCCCGAGGACAGGCCCACAAAGAAGCCGACGACGAGGTTGGTGATCGTGCCCGTCGCCCCGCCGACGGCGGCCAGCGCCTCCTTGCCGACGAACTTGCCCACGATGATCGCGTCGGCCGTGTTGTACATCTGCTGGAAGAACGTCCCCAGCAGGATCGGGAAGAAGAAGATGAGCAGCTGTTGCCAGATGACGCCCTCGGTGATGCCGTTGGGGCCCGTGGCCGCACGTGTGCGCATGAAAAATCCGCTCCTTTTCTCCTCTCTATATAGCATAAATCGCGCGCTTTGTCTACGGCATTTTTCGCGCATTCCGCCGAACGCAAAAGGGCCGGCGCCGGCGCAAACAAGCGCACGGTTCCGGCCTGTGGCTCATACGCTTCAGATGCGCGTATGCACGACGCAGTCGCCCTCCGCCGAGCGGAAGAGCGCCTCCATCAGCTTCATGACGCGCAGCATCTGCGCATGCGTGACGATCTGTTTTTCTTCGCCGCGGATCGCGCGGGCGACGTTGCGGTAGTAGTCGCGCACGTCGGACTTCACCTCGGGCAGCGGGTAGGTCTTGATCGTGTCCTCGGTGCGTGGGGCCATCGTCTTGGTCAGGCCTGCGGCGGTCACGACCGGCACGGCGTCACGCTTCTCCCAGTCGGACACCTTGACGATGCGCCCGTGCAGTGCAAAATCGTCGATCTGGCACGAGCCGTTCTCGCCCAGCACGTACCAGCGCGGCAGGGAGATGAAGTGGCTGGTGCCAACCTCCACGTGCGCGACCAGGCCGCTACCGAACGTCAGCTGACTGATGAAGCCGTCGTCCACCTCGTCGTTGGTGACGTGCTGCACCTCGCAGTGCACGGAGACGATGGGCTCGTCCACGAGCTGCAGGATCTGATCCAGCAGATGCACGCCCCAGTCCAGAATCATGCCGCCGCCCTGGCGCTTGGTGTTGCGCCAATCGCCGGGCACGCCGCGCGAGCCGTGCACGCGCGACTCGATGCGAAACACCTTGCCCAGTGCGTTCTCCTGCAGAATGCGCTTGACGGTCAGGTAGTCCTCATCCCAGCGGCGGTTCTGATGCACAGTGAAGATCCGGCCCGTCTCGCGCGAGACGTCGATCATCTGCTGCACCTCGTCGCTGGAGAGCGCCACCGGCTTCTCGCAGATGACGTTCTTGCCCGCGCGCAGGCACGCGCAGGTCACCGGCAGATGCTGGTCGTTGGGAATCGCAATGGTGACCAGTTCCACCGACGGATCGGCGAGCAGTTCCTCCTGCGAGGCGTAGGCATGCAGGCCGGCAGCCCGCGCCGCCTCGCAACGCGCGGGATCGATGTCCCACACGCCCGCAATTTCGAATTCCGGCATCGTCTTGACCTGGCGGACGTGCCAACCGCCCATGCCACCATAACCGATCAATGCCCACTTCATAGATGATTCGCCCCCTGTCTTGAGTAGGAAAGCTGGAGGCTGCCGCCCCCGGCCATTCAGCTAGGCCTATTATAGCATGAGCAGGGCGCATATGCAAACCCCTGGTGTGTATATTGAAATTCACAGAGTGCAGCGCCGTGGAAATGCATTTTGCCCCCGCATCCATGAGCATGCGGGGGCAAAACGCGGGGTTACGCCAGGATCAGGCTCTCGCCGGTCATCTCGGCGGGCTTTTTCAGGTGCATCATATCCAGCAGCGTCGGGGCCAGATCGGCCAGGCGGCCGCCCTCGCGCAGCTTGCGTCCCACGAGCGCGTCGTCCACCACGATCACCGGTACCGGGTTGGTCGTATGCGCGGTGAAGGGCTCGCCCGTCTGCGGGTCGACCATCTGATCCGCGTTGCCGTGATCCGCCGTGATGATCGCCCGCCCGCCGGTGGCCTGCACCGCCTTGACGACGCGGCCCACACACGTATCCACCGTGCGCACGGCCTGAATCGCCGCTTCCATGACGCCGGTGTGGCCGACCATGTCGCAGTTGGCGAAGTTGAGGATCATCACGTCGTACTTGCCCTCGCCGATGAGCTCGACGGCCTTGTCGGTCACCTCGATGGCGCTCATCTCCGGCTTCATGTCGAACGTGGCGATCTTCGGGCTGTCGATCAGCACGCGGTCCTCGCCGGGGTTGGGCTCTTCGACGCCGCCGTTGAAGAAGAACGTGACGTGCGCGTACTTCTGCGTCTCGGCGATGCGCAGCTGCTTGAGGCCCAGGGCGGACAGGTACTCGCCCAGCGTATTGGTCAGATGGACCGGCTTGTTGACGACCGCGATGTTCGTGAACGTCTCATCGTACTGCGTCATGGAGACGTAGTAGACGGGCTTGTAGCCGCCCTTGCGCACAAAGCCGGTAAAGTCTGGCATGATGAACGCGCGGGTGATCTGGCGCGCACGGTCGGGGCGGAAGTTGAAGCACACGACCGAGTCGCCCTCGCCGATCATGCCCACGGGCTTGCCGCCCTCGAGCACGACCGTCGGCTGCACAAACTCGTCCGTCTCGCCCTTGGCATAGGATTGCTCCACGGCCTCATGGCCGCTCTGGGCGGTCAGCCCCTCGCCGCAGACCATCGCCTCATAGGCGCGCTGCACGCGATCCCAGATGTTGTCGCGATCCATCGCATAGAAGCGGCCCATGACGGTCGCAATCTTGCCTGCGCCGATCTCCTCGCACTTGGCCTCCAGCTCGCGCACGTAGTCGATGCCGGAGGACGGCGGCACGTCGCGGCCGTCCAGGAAGCAGTGGACATACACGTTCGGCACGTCAAAGCGCTTGGCCATCTCCAGCAGCGCATACAGGTGCGTGTTGTGGCTGTGCACGCCGCCATCGGACACGAGGCCCAGCAGGTGCAGCGCCCGGCCCGGCTGCTTGGCGTTCTCCATGGCCTTGACCAGCTCAGGCTTTTTGAAGAACTCGCCGTCCTGGATGTCCTTGGTGATGCGCGTGAGCTCCTGATAGACGATGCGGCCCGCGCCGATATTCAGGTGGCCGACTTCGCTGTTGCCCATCTGGCCGTCGGGCAGGCCGACGTTCATGCCGCTCGCGCCAATCTGGGTGTGCGGATATTTGGCGCTGAGCGCATCCAGCACGGGCGTGCCGGCCTTGGTGATCGCGTTGTACGTGGGATCGGGGTTGATGCCGAAGCCGTCCATGATGATCAGGGCGGAAATGGGTTTTGCCATGGGTGCAGCCTCCTGTATTACTCGAAATGTACGACCTTGGAGAAGTCCTCCGCCTTCAGCGACGCGCCGCCGATCAGGCCGCCGTCGATTTGCGGCTGGAGCATCAGTCCGTGCGCGTTCTTGGGGTTCATGCTGCCGCCGTACTGGATGCGCACCTCGTCTGCCGCGTCGCCATAGGCACTGCGGACCGCCTCGCGGATGACGCCGATGGTCTCGTTGGCCTGCTCGTCAGTGGCGGTCAGGCCAGTGCCGATGGCCCACACGGGCTCGTAGGCGATGACGACCTTGGCCACCTGCTCGGCGGTGAGGCCGGTGAGCGCAGTCAGCGTCTGGTAGGCGACGAGCGTGTCGGTGTAGCCGGCCTCGCGCTGTTCGCGCTTCTCGCCCACGCAGATGATGGGCGTCAGGCCCGCAGCCACGGCCGCGCGCGTGCGCAGGTTGACGGTCTCGTCCGTCTCGCCGAAGTACTGGCGGCGCTCAGAGTGGCCGATGACGACATACTCGCAGCCTGCCTCCTTGAGCATGGCGGCCGACAGCTCGCCGGTGTATGCGCCGGACTCCTTCCAGTGGACGTTCTGCGCGCCGAGCTTGATGTTCGTGCCGCGAATGGCCTCGCTGACGGCGGCGAAGTCCACCGCCGGGGTGCATACGACGACGTCGCACTGAGCATCTGCGACCAGCGGCGCGAGCTCCTGCACGAGCTGCCTGGCCTCAGAGGGGGTCTTGTTCATCTTCCAGTTGCCGGCGATGATCGGTTTGCGCATGGTGATTCTTCCTTTCTGCTTCTGATGACCGCTTCCGGCGGACATCCATATGATGCCCGCCGCATGAATTCATGCCAAACCCCGAACGGCGCAGGCGCCGTCCGGGGAATGCAGGGATGCTTTACTTGTCGTCCAGCGCCGCGACGCCCGGGAGCGTCTTGCCCTCGAGGAACTCGAGGCTCGCGCCGCCGCCGGTGGACACGTGGGTCACCTTGTCGGCAAAGCCCATCTGCTCCACGGCCGCCGCGCTGTCGCCGCCGCCGATGATCGTCACGCCCTTGCACTGGGCCATCGCCTTGGCGATCGCGCGCGTGCCGGTGGCGAAGTTCTCAAACTCGAACACGCCCATCGGGCCGTTCCACACGACGGTGCCCGCGTTGACCACTTCATTGGCGAAGATCACCTGCGTGTTGGGGCCGATGTCCATGCCCTCAAACCCGTCGGGGATCTCCTTGGAGTGCACGGTGATGCGCATGGCGTCGTTGGAGAAGGAGTCGCCGGCTTCGTTGTCGACCGGCAGCAGCAGCTTGACGCCCTTGGCCTTGGCCTTGGCCATCAGCTCCTTGGCCAGCTCCACCTTGTCCTCCTCCAGCAGGGACTTGCCGATATGGCCGCCCAGCGCCTTCTGGAAGGTGTAGCTCATGCCGCCGCCGATGATGAGCGTGTCGACCTTATCCAGCAGGTTGTTGATGACGCCGATCTTGTCGGAGACCTTCGCGCCGCCCAGGATGGCCACGAACGGGCGGTCCGGGTTCTCCAGCGCCTTGCCCATGATGGACAGCTCCTTGCCAATCAGGAAGCCTGCAACGGCCGGATGCAGCAGATGGGCCACGCCCTCGGTGGAGGCATGCGCGCGGTGCGCGGTGCCGAAGGCGTCGTTGACGTATACCTCAGCCAGCGCGGCCAGCTTCTTGGCGAACTCCGGATCGTTCTTTTCCTCTTCCTTGTGGAAGCGGACGTTTTCCAGCATCATCACGTCGCCGTCCTGCAGGCCGGCGGCCAGGCGCTGCGCATCCTCGCCCACGACATCCTTGGCCAGCTTGACTTCCTTGCCCAGCAGCTGGCTCAGCCGAGCGGCGACGGGCGCCAGGGAGTACTTCATGTTGAATTCGCCCTTCGGGCGACCCAGGTGCGAGCAGAGGATGACCTTTGCGCCGTGATCGATCAGATACTGGATCGTCGGCAGCGCGCCCCGGATGCGGTTTTCATCCGTGATGTTCTTGTTCGCGTCCAGCGGAACGTTGAAGTCACAGCGGACGAGCACTTTCTTGCCGGAAACTTGAATGTCTTCGATCGTCTTCTTGGCCATGATAACACTCCTCCATTTTTCATGCCGCGCCACCGGATGCACGGCAAGCTTGTCCACAGGCCACCGCGCTGGAAAGGGGGGCCCAGTCTCCTCTCATTTTAACACGTAGGCGCTTGCTTGTCGAGCCCCTACCTGTCGCGATGCAGTTAAAATTTTGTCAATCCCGCGCCCATCATTCCTTGAGCAGCGCAAGCATCTGCCGCGCCGCGCCCTCATCCGTGACGAGCAACTCATGACGGTGTCCGCGCATTACCGCGATGATCGCCTCCGCCTTGCTCGAGCCCGCCGCCACCGCGACCATCGTGCGGATGCGCGCGAGCGACTCCCGGCTGACGCCGATGTTTGCGCCCGCATAGACGATTTGCCCCTGGGCGTCGAAGAAATAGCCGTAGGCCTCTGCGACGCCGCCGCGCGCAAACATCTCCTCGGCCTCCGCCTGCGTCAGGCGGCGATGATGCGCCAGGTCGTCGGCGCGGCCCACGCCGTGCAGCAGCACGTCCGCCCGGTCGATCAGCTCCAGCACCTCGCGCACCTCCGGCAGGGCCAGCACGGCCTGCAGCGCGTCCCCATCCACCCGGTCGGGGATGTGCAGCAGCCGGTTGTGCCCGCCCAGGCGCTGGGCGATCAGTGCGGCCAGGGTGCCCGCCTGCGTCTCCACAGTCCGGCCGTTTCCGCCGCGCGCCGGCACCACCAGCACGTCCATCGGCGCGCACACCGGCAGGTTGCGCGCCACCTGCGCGATTGTCGTGCCGCCGGTCACCGCCAGGATCGACCCGTCCCGCAACAGTCCACGCAGCCGGCGCGCGGCTGCAATGCCCACCTCCGTGGTGACAAAGCCGTCCTCGTCCGCATCCCCTGGCGCGATCACCACGCGCGACACGCCCAGCAGGCGCGAGAGCGAGGCCTCCAGCATCGACAACGCCCGCATGCTGTGGCTGATCTCCCGTGCCACCGGCAGTACCTCCTGCGCAGCCTCCGTCAGCGTCATGCCTGCCGCGTCCAGCTGCACGAAGCCCGTCTCGCGCAGGGCCGATGCCTGCGCGCGCACTTCACGCTCCGGCAGGTTCAGACGCATGGCCAGCGCGCGCCGGCCAATTGGCTGCAGCGCGCCGATGCGCTCAAGCACCAACGAACGCGTGCCGATCTGCTCCCACAGATCCGGCGCCAGGTGCGACAGCGCCTCCATCATTTCTGATTCCATGTCGTCACCGCCCGTCTTCATGCGGTCACAATCCGTCCCACATGTCCATTTTCGTCCCAGTCGTAGTATAACATGTATACAAAATGGGGACAAGCGGCAAAACGTACAAACTTTTACAAAAAGCTCAGCGCAGCGCTCAAGGCCGCGCCGGGCGCGCCCAACAGTGCGCTGGCCGCCAGCGTGACCGGATTGACGCCCACCGGCAGGCCCGCTGCGCGCAGCAATAGCAGCGCGGCGACGCCTGCGAGGGCATAGACGAGCCGCCTCCAGCCGCGCGCGCCCACGAGCAGGCGTCCTGCGCAGAAGATCGCCAGCAACGCCAGGCCAAATGTGACCGTCCAGACCATTGAAACGCTCATCGCATCCCCTCCGCCCCGCGCGCTGCCGAGGCGGCTGCGACCTCGCGCAGCAGCCGCAGCGCATAGGCGTGCCTGCGCCTGGCGGCCTCCGCCTCCACCGCGAGCATCTCCAGCGCCTCGCGGTCGTTCGTCCAGTTCATGGCCTCCAGCGCGCCGCGCTCATCCTCCTGCGCGCGCAGCACACGATCCCACAGCGCCTGGCGTTCGTCCATCGGACGCCCGCCCAGCCCTCGCAGCCGGTCCCACATGATCCCACGCTCCTTTCCCTTTGCGGCATTATATCGCGGACAGGCAGGGATCATGACAGACAAAACGCCCCGCCGCTTTACGCAGCGAGGCGTTTCATTCATTTTTTCTTTCTTTTATTCAACCTTTTATTCAACGGTGACGGACTTGGCAAGGTTGCGCGGCTTGTCGACGTCGCACCCCTTGCTCACAGCCATGTAATAGGCCAGCAGCTGCATGGGGATGACGGCGAGCATGGGCATGAGCAGGTCCGGCGCGTCGGGAATCAGCCAGGTCTTGTCAGCGATGTCCGCGTCGGCCTTGCCGGCGCTCTCCCGCTGCACGCACAGCACGCTCGCGCCGCGCGCGCGCACCTCCTTGATGTTGGAGCGCGTCTTGTCCAGCAGGGCGCTCTGCGTCAGCAGCGCGACGACCAGCGTGCCCGGCTCGATGAGCGCGATCGTGCCGTGCTTGAGCTCGCCGGCCGCATAGGCCTCGGAGAAGATGTAGCTGATCTCCTTG
>CALVNS010000035.1 GCA_944349855.1 uncultured Eubacteriales bacterium
CATCTACGACATCGGCGGCGGCATCCCGAACGGCAAGGCCTTCAAGGCCGTGCAGACCGGCGGCCCCTCCGGCGGCTGCATCCCCGCCAAGTACCTGGACATTCCCATCGAGTACGACTCGCTGATTGAGATCGGCTCCATGATGGGTTCCGGCGGCATGATCGTCATGGATGAGGACAACTGCATGGTCGACATCGCCCGCTTCTTCCTCGACTTCACGGTGGACGAGTCCTGCGGCAAGTGCACGCCGTGCCGCATCGGCACGCGGCGCATGCTGGAGATCCTCCAGCGCATCACGCGCGGCGAGGGCCAGGACGGCGACATCGAAAAGCTCGAGGCGCTGGCCAAGAACATCAAGGCGACCGCCCTGTGCGGCCTGGGCCAGACCGCGCCCAACCCCGTGCTTTCCACCCTGCAGTACTTCCGCGACGAGTACGAGGCGCACATCTACGAGAAGCGCTGCCCCGCCGGCCACTGTACCGCGCTGCTCAACTACATCATCACCGACAAGTGCCGTGGCTGTACGCTGTGCGCCAAGGTCTGCCCGGTGGGCGCGATCAGCGGCGAGGTGAAGAAGCAGCACGTCATTGACAACACCAAGTGCGTCAAGTGCGGAACCTGCATCGAGAAGTGCCGCTTCGGCGCGATCATCAAGAAGTGATGCGCGCAAACCGAAGCGCAATAAGGAGGAAACGAGCATGGATTTGATTACCCTTACGATCGATGGGGTAGAGGTGCAGGTGGAGCCCGGCACGACTGTGTTGGAAGCCGCACGCAAGGCCCATATCCATATCCCCACGCTGTGCTACCTCGAGGGCATCAACGAGATCGGCGCATGCCGCATCTGCTGCGTCGACACGGGCGCGCGTTCCCTGCAGGCTGCGTGCGTGCTGCCCGTCTCGCAGGGCATGAAGGTGCGCACCAACACGCCCGCCGTGCGCGAGGCGCGCAAGATGAACCTGGAGCTCATCCTCTCCAACCACGAGCGCAAGTGCCTCACGTGCGTTCGCAGCGGCAACTGCGAGCTGCAAAAGCTCAGCCATGACCTGGGCGTGAGCGAGGAGACGCGCTTCGAGGGCCGCAAGACGGACCGTCCCATCGACGATCTGTCGCCCTCCATCGTGCGCGAGCCCAACAAGTGCGTGCTGTGCCGCCGGTGCGTGGCCGCCTGCGCCAAGGTGCAGAAGATCGGCGTCATCGGCCCGGTGATGCGCGGCTTCAACACGGCCATTGCGCCCGCGTGGAACAAGCAGCTCGCCGAGGTCTCCTGCATCAACTGCGGCCAGTGCATTGAGGCCTGTCCCGTCGGCTGCCTGCACGAGAAGGACGACACCGAGAAGGTCTGGAATCTGCTGGCGGATCCCGACCGTCACGTCGTCGTGCAGACCGCTCCCGCCGTGCGCGCGGCGCTGGGCGAGGAGTTCGGCATGCCCATGGGCACCTGCGTGACCGGCAAGATGGCCGCCGCGCTGCGCCGCCTGGGCTTTGACAAGGTGTTCGATACGGACTTCGGCGCCGACTTGACGATCATGGAGGAGGGCACCGAGCTGCTCGGCCGCCTGCAAAACGGCGGCGTGCTGCCGATGATCACCTCCTGCTCGCCGGGCTGGATCAAGTACTGCGAGCACTACTATCCCGAGATGATCCCGAATCTGTCCAGCTGCAAGTCGCCGCACGAGATGCTCGGCGCGGTGATCAAGAGCTACTACGCCGGTCGCGAGGACCTGGACCCCAACAAGGTGGCGGTCGTATCGGTCATGCCCTGCACGGCGAAGAAGTTCGAGGCGCAGCGGCCGGAGCTGTCCAATAACGGCTTGCAGGACGTGGACGTGGTCATTACCACGCGCGAGCTGGCGCGCATGATCAAGGAGGCCGGCATTGACTTCGCCCGCCTGCCTGACGAGGACTTTGACGACATGCTCGGCGAGTCCACGGGCGCCAGCGTCATCTTCGGCGTCACCGGCGGCGTCATGGAGGCCGCGCTGCGCACGGTCTATGAGGTCGTCACGGGCAAGACGCTGGAGAAGCTGGAGTTCGAGGGCGTGCGCGGCTTCGAGGGCGTGAAAGAGGCGTCCGTGCAGATGGGCGACATGGAGGTCAAGGTCGCCGTCGCGCACGGCACCGGCAACGCCGCCAGGCTGCTGGACGCGGTTAAGTCCGGGAAGAAGCAGTATCACTTCATCGAGATCATGGGCTGCCCCGGCGGCTGCGTGACGGGCGGCGGCCAGCCGATCGTCTGCGCGGACGTGCAGGCCGAGGTCAACGTGAAGGAACTGCGCGCGAAGGCGCTCTATGGCGAGGATGAGGGCAAGAAGCTGCGCAAGTCGCACGAGAACCCCTCCATCAAGAAGCTGTACGCCGAATTTCTTGGCGAGCCCAACAGCCACCGTGCGCACAAGCTGCTGCATACCACCTATGTGACGCGCGACAAGTACTGATTTGAGCATGTACCGGGCCCCCGGGCGTCGACCGCCCGGGGGCCCTTGCGTTCAGCTGTGCACGTGAAAGGACTGGATGCGCCCGATGAGCCACGAGGAGAGCGTGACCGTCACGAGCGAGCAGGCGATCTTTTCCAGAGGAATGTAGGAGAGCGAGAGCGCCAGCACGGTAAAGTCCGTGAAGAAGTAGGCCAGGGAGATGGGCAGGCGCGAAATCCTGGCGATGATCAGCGCGAGCGCATCGTCGCCGCCGGATGCGCCGCCAGCGCGCACGACGAGCCCGACGCCCACGCCGACGAACAGCCCGCCGGCCAGCGCGGCCAGCAGCGGCCGGTCCGCCATCGAGGGCAGCACCGGGCCCAGACGCTCCAACAGGCGATAGCACAGCGAGAAGCCGACGCTGGAGATGAGCGCGTTGCGCAGAAAGCCCCTGCCCAGCAGCCGAAATCCCACCGCATAGCAGGTCATATCCATCAGAAAGCCGCTGACGCCAGGCGAGACGCCCAGCCAGTGCTGCAGCAGCAGCGTCATGCCCAGCACGCCGCCCTCGGTGATCTGGCTCTGACTGTGCACGTTGAATAGGCCGAAGGCCAGCGTAAAGGCGCCCAGCAGCAGGACGCCGTCATGGCGCAGCATGCGCGCGGCGCGCGTTTGCAAATGGGACAAAATAAAACCCCTTTCCGCGTGAAGTCGTCAGGAAAGAGGATAAAGGATATAGTAACAATATTGTCAAGGGGGAAAATCATGCGCACGCGTTTCACCGTCGGCGAAATGGCACGGCTCAGCGGCCTTTCCAAGCAGACGCTGATCTTTTATGACCGCACGGGCGTCTTTTCACCGCGCGCCGTCGATCCGTCCAACGGCTACCGGTATTATGCCGCCGAGCAGCTGGAGGCGCTGGATAACGTCCTGATGCTCAAGGAGATGGGGCTGTCTCTGGAGGAAATTCGCGCGTTTATGCACGAGCGCAGCGGCAGACGGGCGCTGGAGGTGATGGAGATGCAGCGCGCGCGCATTCGGGAGAAGATGGAGCGCCTGGCCCGCATTGAGCGCCGGCTGGCGCGCAAGGCCGGCACGCTGCGGGCGCTGGAGGCGGACCGGCCGGATGGGGTGCAGATCCGCCCGATGCCGCAGGACGCGCTGGCGACGGAGCCGGTCGACGCGCCGGGCGGTCTGGCCGAACAGGATGTGGCGCTCAAGCGTCTGCTGCGCCGGGCGCAGGAAATGGGCTATCCGCACTACTATCAGCTGGGCACGATGGTCGCGGCGCAGGATCTGCTCGCCGGGCGCTGTCTGCGGGCCAGCTATGCCTTTCTGCCGCTGGACCGTCCGGTTGAGGGCTGTGCATATAGGCCGGAAGGGCTGGCGGCCGTCGCATATCACGCGGGCGCGTATGCGCGCACGCAGGAGACGTATGCACGGATGCTGGAACAGATCGGGCAAAGGGGCCTTGCGCCGATGGATTATGCCTACGAGTACTGCATCCTGGACAGCCTGACCAGCGCCAGCAGCGACGATTACGTGACGCAGATCGTCATTCCGCTGCGCTGACTCACCCGTCCCATTCGTCAAAGCCGCCGTCATCCGTTCCGGCGGCGCGGCTGTAGGCCTGGCGGGCGACATCCCAGCTGTAGCCGCGGCGTACGAGCGCGGCGAGCACCTTGCGCCGCGCGTCGCGCTCGTCCCGGGCGCGCGTGCGGGCGATGAGCCGCTCGCACAGGGCGGCCGCCTGGCGCAGCTGCTCCGCGTCGTCGACCTGCGCCAGCGCTGCGTCGACGCGCTCGCGCGAGACGCCCTTGCGCAGCAGCTCCTGCGCGATGCGCCGCTTGCCCAGCGCGCGCTCCTGGCGCGCCTGCGCCCACAGGTCGGCAAACTGCGCGTCGTTGAGGTACTCCTCCCGCAGCAGGCGCTCCATCACGCGCGCGATTGCCGGCTCCGTGTAGCCGCAGCGGCGCAGGCATGTCTCCATCTCGCGCTCGGTGCGCGGCCGGGCAGCCAGATAGTCCACCGCGCGGGCCAGCGCATGCGGGTATTCACGCCCGGCCAGCCAGGCTGCGTAGACCTCGGGGTCCCAAGGATCGCCCTCGCGCAGCGGGCGCTCGCGAAACAGGCTGGCCGGCACGCGCAGCACGGTCTCGTCCTCGCATTCCACGTAGACCACGCCGCGCTGCCTGCGGACGGACAGAATTCGGCTCATGGCGGATCGCGCCTTTCCTGCATAGATTTGCGCCGGCTGCGCATGCTAGGGGAGGGAAAACCCGGAAAGATCAGGACAAAGAGGAGGAATGCGCATGCCGCAGGGAAATCCGCAGCTCACGCAGAAGGACCTGACGCTGATCGGCGACCAACTGACGCAGGAGGCCCTCGCCAACAAGAAACTCGAATGCTACGCGCAGGCATTCACGGATCCGGCGCTGCAAGGCCTGGCGCAGACGCTTGCGCAGCACCACAAGCAGCAATACGACCGGCTGTTCAGCTATCTGAACGGCCAGCATTGATGGGAGGGAAGAGGCGATGAATGCAGGCGAGATGCCGTATTTCGGCGAGGATCGGCAGGCAAACCGCCAGGCGGGCGCAGGACAACAGGCCCCGATGAGCGAGCAGGACATGACGCAGGACATGCTGGGCTGTCAAAAGGCATTGGCCAACGGCTACGGTACGCTGATCCTGGAGGCGAGCTGCCCGCAGCTTCGGGAGATCCTGGCACAGAACTGGCGGCAGACAGTCGAAGATCAATACGCGATCTTCGAGCAGATGCGTACGCGCGGCTGGTACCAGACGCCCCCCGCGCAGCAACAGGAGATCATGGCGTCCCAGCAACAGTTTGCACAAATGCAGATGCAGCTGCAGTGAGCGCCCGCAAAAGGCCGTCCGATGCGATTCGGACGGCCTTTTGTTTCGCGACGGGCTCAATGTCAATGGCCGTGGCGGGCCAGCAGGGACTGCTTGAGGTCGTACAGGCGCTGGGAGAGGTCGACCTTGTAGCGCTGGGGACGGTGCAGGCGCTTGTACTCGCTCCAGAACGTATCCAGCTCGTCGCGGGCATAGGCGGCGATGCAGTGCAGGTCGGGCGAGCGATACACCTGCTCGCCGCCGCGGAAGATCGGCACGAGCAGCTCGCGCAGCGTGTAGTCCGTGATCGTCATGCGCTTCCAGGTGTTCTCGGGATCGAAGATTGTCAGCGGCTCGGAGGCGTCGTAGACCTCGTCATGCAGGGCGATCAGGTCGGCCAGCGCATGCCGGTCGTCCTTGGAGTAGATGCGCAGCACCTTCTTTTTGCCCGGATTGGTGATCTTGGCGGGATTTTCCGAGATCTTGATGCGCGGCACGAGCTCGCCGTTGACCTCCTCGGCCGCGAGCTTGTACACGCCGCCGAGCGCAGGATTGTTCTGGCTGGTGATCATGCGCGTGCCCACGCCCCAAACGTCGATCGCCGCACCCTGCGCCTTCAGGTCCCAGATGACCTCCTCGTCCAGGTCGCCCGAAGCAAAGATGCGCGCGTTGGGGAACCCGGCGTCGTCGAGCATCTTGCGGGCAGTGCGGCTCAGGTAGGCCAGATCGCCGCTGTCCAGGCGAATGCCGCTGGGCTCGATGCCGCGCGCGCGCAGTTCCTTGAAGACCGTGATCGCATTGGGCACGCCGCTCTTGAGCGTGTCGTAGGTGTCGACCAGCAGCAGGCACTCGTGCGGGAAGACCTCGGCGTAGGCGCGGAATGCCTCCAGCTCGGAGCCGAAGCTCATCACCCAGCTGTGGGCGTGCGTGCCGCGCACGGGAATGTCGTACATCTGACCGGTGAGCACGTTGCTCGTGGCCACGCATCCGCCGATGATCGACGCGCGCGCGCCGTAGATGCCCGCATCCGGCCCCTGCGCGCGGCGCAGGCCGAACTCAAGCACGCCGCCGCCCTGCGCCGCCTGCACGACGCGGCTGGCCTTGGTGGCGATCAGCGTCTGATGGTTGATGATGTTGAGCAGCGCCGTCTCCACCAGCTGCGCCTCGATCATCGGCGCGCTCACGCGCACGATGGGCTCGGTGGGGAAGACGATCGTACCTTCGAGCACGGCATCGATGTCGCCCGTGAAGCGGAAGTCCTTCAGGAGGGCAAGAAAGCCCTCGTCAAAGGTGTTCAGGCTGCGCAGGTATGCGATGTCCTCCGCAGAGAAGTGCAGGCTGCGGATGTACTCGATCGCCTGCTCCAGGCCAGCGGCAACCGCATGCGCCGTCTCGTCGCCCTGCTTGCGGTAGAACAGGTCGAACACGGCGACGTTTTTCGCCATGCCGTAGCGCCAGTAGCCGTTCATCATCGTCAGTTCGTATAGATCGGTCATCATCGTCAGATTGCGCATCGTGATCCCTCTTTTTCAATCGTCGTTGGGCATGCCGCGGGCTTTCAGCGAACGGCGCGCGCTTCAGGCTGGCGGCGGAAGGGGTAAAGCAGCATCCCGCTTGCGATCATTTGTAACATGCAGGCGATCTGCCGCCAGGAGACGTAGAGTTGATTGCTCACGTTGGCGCGCCCGATGCCGGCAAGCAGCACGCCGGTGGAAAACAGCGCCGCGATCACAAGCGGAACGAGGTTTTTGACCTTGCGCCGGCGCCCGTCGAGCAGGCACAGCGCCGCCAGGACGAGCTGGCACAGCAGCAGCGCGAGCAGGATCATCTGTGCGTAGGAAAACAAGAACGCATAGGCGCCGCGCTCGAACTCGCCGATGAAGCAGCCGGCCAGCGCCAGCAGCGTGGAGATCAGCGCCAGGACGAAGAGCGGCTGTCCCTTGCGCTTGAGGCGCAGGAAGAAGACGATCACGACTGCCACGCACACCAGCGCGCTGAACACCTGCGAGATGCGCACAAACTCGCTCAGGAATGTCAGGCTGTCCTCGCGCAGGCCTTCGATGACCGTGCGCCCCGCGCAGTACAGCAGCAGATAAAAGCAGAATACGTCGCCCCGCTTGCGCGTGTAGAGGCGGATGACCATCAGCAGCGCGAAGACGAGCAGATCCCAGCAGAACTCGTAGAAGAACGTGGCCATGTGCCAGTACCACACGTCGCCCACGGGAATCTCCACGGCAAAGGGGAAGAACTGAAGCGCCGGGTCGGACAGGCGAAAACCGTACGCCTCCATGTTGAAGTAGTTGCCCCAACGCCCGATGGCCTGCCCCAGCACGAGGGAGGGGGCGACGATGTCCAGAATCGAGGACAGGGCGATGCCCTTGCGCCGAGAGACGATGCGGGCCGCAAGCAGGCCGCCCAGCACGCCGCCGTAGATGGCCAGTCCGCCGCCGCGCACGTTGAAGATGCTCAGCAGATCGCCGGCAAAGGCATCCCAGCGGAAGAAGACGTAGTACAGACGCGCGCCGATCAGCGCCAGGGGAATGGCGCAAATGGCAAAGTCGATCGCCGTATCGCTGGGCAGGCGCAGGCGTTTTTCTTCCCGCCCGGCGAGCCATATGCCGATGACGACGCCGGCGACGATGAACAGACTATACCAGGATACGCCCCAAAACGCAATCCGATCCAGCGGCGGACGGCTCAGCATGTCTTTTCTCCTTTCGGACGCGCCGCACGGGCGCACTCCTCTGATTCTTCCCCAATTCTCTTCGATTCTTTCTGATTCTTTCCCATTATAAGGCGCGCGGGTGGGCATGTCAAGCGGGCGAAAATCGCGTGAAACCGCGTGATTTGTTCGGGACTTGTCGAAAAAACATTGTGTTGCCGCCACAGGGCGTGTATAATAATCGGTGAAGTAATTGCAGGAGGGATGGCAACGTGCTTTTGATTGGAAGCGACCATGCCGGATTCGCTTTGAAGAAGGTCCTGATCGAGGAGCTGGAGCGCCGCGGCGTCGCCTATACGGACGTGGGCGCCTTTTCGGGCGAGGCGGTCGATTACCCGAATATCGCGGCGAAGGTCGCCCGTGCCGTCGCGGCGGGCGAGGCGGAGCGCGGCATCCTCGTGTGCGGCACGGGCATCGGCATGTCGATGGCCGCAAACAAGGTGCAGGGCATCCGGGCGGCAGTGTGCCACGACGTCTTTTCTGCGCGCATGACGCGCATGCACAACGACGCGAACATCCTGTGCATGGGCGAGCGCGTCATCGGCCCGGGCCTGGCGGTGGATGTGATGAATGCGTTCCTGGACGCGGCCTTTGAGGGCGGACGCCATCAGCGCCGCGTGGACCTGATTACGGAGCTTGAAAAACGATAAAGACCCAATGCAAGGAGGACGATACCGATGTCTACGCTTCACGTCATGGATCACCCGCTCATTCAGCACAAGGTTTCGCTCATGCGCGACCGCGAGACCGGCACGAAGGACTTTCGCGAGCTGCTGGAGGAGATCTCCATGCTCATGGCCTACGAGGTCACGCGCGACCTGCCCCTCAAGGAGGTCGAGATCGAGACGCCCGTGTGCCGCGCCAAGACGAAGGTCATCAGCGGCAAAAAGCTGGCCGTCGTGCCGATTCTGCGCGCAGGCCTGGGCATGGTCGACGGCATCATGAACCTCGTGCCCGCGGCTAAGATTGGCCATATCGGCCTGTACCGCGATCCGGATACGCTCGAGCCGGTCGAGTACTACTGCAAGCTGCCCGCGGACGTGGAGGAGCGCGACCTGATCGTCGTCGATCCCATGCTCGCCACCGGCGGTTCCGCCTCCGCGGCGATCTCGTTCATCAAGCGGCGCGGCTGCAAGAGCATCAAGCTCGAGTGCCTGATCGCCGCGCCTGAAGGCATCGCGCGGGTGCAAAAGGATCATCCGGATGTGGACATCTTTGTCGCCGCCGTCGACGAGCGCCTCAACGACCACGGCTACATCGTTCCGGGGCTCGGAGATGCGGGCGACCGCCTCTTCGGCACCAAATAATAAATGGGCAGGACCCGACGCTTCGCCGCCACACATCTGGTGGCGGCTTTTTTTGGATATACCGGCAAAAAAGACAGAACGGGATGAATCAGGCGCGCCACGGCGTTTTATGAGAAATGGACAAATTTGATCGCTCAATGCTGGACGGCTCGGGCGATGACTTTTTGCCCGGTCCATGCTATACTACATGGGTTAAAAAGGATATAAAGCGCTTATCATTATGATGACGCAACAGCAAAGGAGAAACGCAATGATTCCATTTGTGGAAACATTCAATTTCGCCGTGATGCTTTTATTTGCCCTGTGCTATGCCTATCAGATGTTTTACATCGTCGTGCGATTGATCAAAAAGACGCCCCATACGCCCGCGCGCCGGCTTCACCGCTATGCGGTGCTCATCCCGGCGAGAAACGAGCAGGCCGTCATTGGCAAGCTGTTGGAAAGCATTGAGGCGCAGCGCTATCCGAAAGAGCTCGTGGACGTGTACGTCGTGGCGGACAATTGCCAGGACGACACGGCCGCCGTGGCGCGCGCTCACGGCGCTGCCGTCATCACGCGCACCAACCATCGCCTGATCGGCAAGGGATATGCGCTCGACTATGCGCTGGCCTGTATCCGCGAGCGCGTGGGCTTGCGCCACTACGACGGCTATTTCGTCATCGATGCGGATAACGTGCTCGACGAGCGATTCATCGCCGAGATGAACGCCACCTTTGACCAGGGCTACCGCGTCGTGACGAGCTACCGAAACTCCAAAAACTATGGGACCAATTGGATCTCTGCGGGGTATGGCCTGTGGTTTTTGCGCGAATCGCAGTATGTGAACGGCGCGCGCATGGCGCTGCATACGAGCTGTGCGATTTCCGGTACGGGGTTTCTGGTCTCCAGCGAAATCTTTGAGCGCGACGGTGGATGGAAGCAGTACCTGCTGACAGAGGATATCGAGTTCTCCGTGGCCAACGTCGTGCGCGGCGAGGTCATCGGCTACTGCGAGCGCGCCGTGCTCTACGACGAACAGCCTGAGGATTTCCGCTCCTCCTGGAAGCAGCGCATGCGCTGGGCCAAGGGGTTTTATCAGGTGTTTGCGCGATACGGCGGGTCGCTTGCGCGCGGATGTTTCGGCCGGCATGGATTTCAATGCTACGACATGCTGATGACCGTCGCGCCTGCGACGGTGCTGACGTTGCTCACGCTGGGCGTGAACAGCCTGACCTTTGTGCAGGGATTGCTGCGCAACATGCGCGGCGTGGTTCTGGCCACGGGGCAGGGCATGCTCATGACGTTTGCGGGCGTGTACGTTACGCTGCTGCTCTTCGGATTGGTGACGACGATCACCGAATGGCGCCAGATCCATTGCGCTGCCGGCAAAAAGGTGCTGTATCTGTTTACATTTCCGCTGTTCATGTTCACATACGTGCCCATCGCCATTGCGGCGCTCGTGCGGCGTGTGACGTGGGAGCCCATCGCGCACAACGTACGCAAGGATGTGCGGGAGATCATCGAGGGATAAACGGGGGCCCGAAAGGGCTCCGTTTTTTATGCAGATACGCATGGAATGGGTGTGTATGTACAATGACAATATGCCGCCTGTTTCTTTATGATTTTCTTATACAGCCCGATTTCGTGAAAAATATCACAAAGATGCGGCGGTAAGTGGGGCAAGATGGGATCGACACCCTAAAACAGAGAGGTTCTAAAGACAAAGCCATGTCTGCATGATAAAAAATTGTACAACTTCCATCAGGAAGGGGGGTAGACCAGAGGAAAAAGTGACGAAGCGGCCCTTGCAAAATGTCCAAATTTCCTCTATAATAAAACTGCATGTTTTCGGCGAGTTTGACATGTCCGGTTTTTGTGCGGGTATGTTGACTGTGATATTGTATAAAAATGTTCTTTGCCGGTATATTTTTTGCACGTATGGAGCGTGTGCACGCCGTCAGAAAAGGATCGGGAAGACAAGGAAGATCCACGAAATAAAGTCCTTCAAAAAGGGGAGGGTTCTTTGGCGATGGAACTGTTGGATGCGGTGCGCGCCGCCGAGGAGAAGGCCGACGGCATCCGCCGGGAGGCCGCGGAACGGGCGCGCGAGACGATCAAGGCCGCGCAGGAGGCACAGCTGGAGCGCGAAAGGCAGGCATCCGCAGCGCTTCGCGCCGATTATCAGGCGCGGATGAAGGCGCGCGAGGCGGCTGTGACGGAGGCGATTGCCGGCCAGGCGGCGGAAAAGCGCCGTGAACTGGAGGCCTATGCGCAGGCGGCGCGCGCGCGCATGCCGCAGGCCGTCGAATGGATCGCAGAGAGGGTTTTGCAGCATGGCAATCGTTGAAATGAAGCGCCTGACGCTGCTTGCGCCCAAGGCGGATCGGGAGAAACTGCTGCGCGCGCTGCAGCGGTTGGGCTGCGTGCAAATCGAGCTTGCCCAAGAAGAGCAGGCGGCCGCCGGAACGGACGAAGCCGAGCTGACGCGCACGCAGGAGCTGCTGCAGCGCCTTGCGTGGGCGCTGCGCAAGCTGTCCAAGTATGACGACGCGGGCAAGCCGATGTTCGGCGCATACCCCGAGATTCCACACGAAGAGGCGGAGCGCGTACTGGCCGATCAGGCGCGCTATGTCGGGCTGGTGGAGCGCCTGGAGGGCTTTGAGCGCAGGCAGGGCGAGCTGCGCGGCATCGAGGCGCGCAGTCAGGCGGCGTTGCAGCAATACACGCCCTGGCAGGCGATGGATGAGGCGCCGGCGCGCGCGCTCGCACCGACTGCCCGCGTACTGTACGTGGCCGGCACGATCCAGGCGCGCTGCCTGCAAAAGCTGGAAGAGGCGTTTGCACAGATTGAGTACGCGGCATTGAGCGTCGTCGGCCCCAATCGTGAAAAGCTGTGCGTCGTCGCGGCGATGCATCGCCAGGTCGAAAAAGAGGCGATGGCGGCGCTGGAAGAGGCGGGCTTTGCGGGCGAGAGCTTCTCCGCGCTGGGCGATCAGACGCCCGCGCAGTACGTGCAGGGGCTGCACGCGCAGCTGGAGGAGATCGCGCGCGAGCGGAAACAGATCGACGCGGATACCGCGGCGATGGCCGGGGACATCCGGGGCCTGAAGACCCTCTACGAGGCGACGGCGCAGCGCCTGGAACGCCAGAAGGCTGCGCAGCGCTTTGCGGTGACGGAGACGACGTTCCTGCTGCGCGGGTGGGTCCCCGCGCCGGCACAGAAGTTGACGGCCGAGCGCATCGGCAAGATCTCACCCGTGTGCGCGATGGAATTCACGGATCCGACAGATGAGGATTCGCCGCCCATCCAGCTCGCCAACAACCGCTTTGCCTCGCCGTTTGAGTCGGTCGTCGAGGGCTATTCGCTGCCGGATTACCGCGGCATCGACCCCACCGCGGTGATGGCGCCGTTCTATGCGTGCCTGTTCGGCATGATGGTGTCGGATGCGGGCTACGGGCTGATCATGGCGCTGCTGATCCCGGTCTTCATGAAGGTCAAAAAGATCAAGTTCGAGAACGCCAAGATGCTCTACCTGCTCACCTACGGCGGCATCGCGACGGTCATCTGGGGCCTGATCTACAATACGGTGTTCGGCTTCAACCCACTGCCCGACAGCCTGTGGCTGCTCGACTCGGTGAACAACTCGCTGCCTGTCATGGCCGTGTGTCTGGCCGTGGGCGCGTTGCATCTGTTTACGGGTTTGGGCATGGCCGCCTACATGAACTTCAAGCGCGGCGATCCGCTTGCGGCGCTGGCGGATCAGATCGCGTGGTTTACGCTGCTGTGCGGCGCGGGCCTGCTGCTCTTGCCGCAGACCAAGCAGGTGGGCACGGTCATGGTCGCGGTGTCGGTCGTGATCATCCTGCTGTTCACCAAGCGCGGCGAGCGCAACCCGTTCAAGCGGATCTTTGGCGGCCTGGGCGCGCTCTACGGCGTGACGAGCTGGGTGAGCGACCTGCTCTCGTACATGCGCCTGTTCGGCATGGGCCTGGCGACCGGCGTCATCGGCATGGTATTCAACCAGCTGATCGGCATGATCTGGGGCGCGGGCATCGTGGGCAAGGCGATCGGCGCGGTGCTGTTCGTGTTCTGCCACGGGTTCAACCTGGGCATCAACGTGTTGGGCGCGTACGTGCATTCGTGCCGCCTGCAGTACATCGAATTCTTCGGCAAGTTCTACGAGGACGGCGGCAGGCCCTTCTCGCCGCTGACGAGCAAACCCAAGTATGTTAGCATCGAACCCGAGCGGGGCGATGCTGCATGATAGAACGACATCAAGATTTTAGGGGAGGAAGACAATCATGACTATCGGACAGATCCTGGCACTCGTGGGCGCGGCGCTCGCCGTCATTCTTTCGGGCATGGGCTCCAGCAAGGGCGTCGGCCTGGCTGGCGAAACCGCCGCAGGCGTCTCCAGTGAAAACCCCGAGGTCTCCAGCAAGTTGCTGGTGCTGCAGCTGCTGCCCGCCACGCAGGGCATCTACGGCTTCCTGATCGGCGTCATCGTGCTGATCAACACCAACGTGCTCGGCGGCCAGATGCGCGACGTCACGCTGCTGCAGGGCATCTCCTACATCGTCGCCTGCCTGCCCGTCGCGATCGTGGGCTACTACTCCGCGATCCGCCAGGCGAAGGTCTCCGCCGCCGGCATGCTGATGACCGGCCAGCGCCCCGAGATGTCCGGCAAGGGCGTCACGATGGCGGTCATGGTCGAGACCTACGCGGTCTTTGCGCTGCTCGTTTCCTTCCTGATGGTCAACGCCATTAAACTGTAATGCGGTGAGCGAGATGGACGTACAAGGCATCCTCAATAAAATCGAATCGGACGCGCGGGAGGCCGCGGCGCAGCAGCTGGATGAGGCGAAGCGCCGCGCGCAGGAACTGCGCGAACAGGGCGAGGCGCGGATGCGCGCTGAGCGCGAGGCGATGGAGCGCAAGGCCGATGCGGACGCGCAGGAACTGGAGGGCCGCATGCTGCGCATGGCGGAGCTCGAGGACCGCAAGGCGCGCCTGGGCGCGAAGCGTCGGGTGCTGGACGAGGCGTTCGAGGGCGCGCTCGCGCGGCTGCGCGCGCTGCCCGCGCAGGAGAAGCGCGCGTTCTTCCTGGAAGAGCTGGCTGCCGCCGCGCAGGGCGACGAGACGCTGTGCATCGGTGACGTGGCGGGCGATTGGTTCGACGCCGCGTTTGTGGAGCAGGCCAATACGCGCCTGAAGGTGCAGGGCCGCTCGGGCGCCCTGCGTGCGGGCGAGGCGCTGGGCGGCGCGTGCGGGTTTGAACTGCGCCGCGGCGGCGCCGCGCTGACCTGCACGTTCGAGGCGCTGCTGGAAAGCGCGCGCATGGAGCTGGAAAGCGATGCTGCGCGCATGCTGTTTTCGGAATGATCGGGAAAGGGGGAGAGGAGCTTGCCCCAGAATAGCATCTATTACGCCGTGGGGCGGCTGAGCGTGCTGGGTCAGAACGCGCTGGACGGCGCGCGCCTGGAGCGTCTCATGCAGGCGCCGACCGCCGCGGAAGCGCGGCGCGCCCTTTCCGAAATGGGATGGAAAGAAGAAGAAGATTATGCCCGCATGGCCGAAAGCCATGTGGAGGAGGCGTGTAAGACGCTGCGCAAGCTGGCGACGGACGAAAAGATCCTCGACTGTTTCCTGCTGCGCTACGACGTGAACAACCTGAAGATGCTCATCAAGGCACGATGCCTGGGCGTCGAAGCGCAGACGCTTTCGTCCTGCGGCGTGTACGCCCTGGACAGGCTGCGTCACGACGTGGCGGAGCACCGCTACGCGGACCTGGCGCCCGAACTGCAGACGGCGCTGAACGAGCTGGAAAAGCGTCTGGCCGTCGCGGTCGATCCGCTGGATGTGGATGTGTCGCTGGACAAGGCGCTCTATGAGACGATCTTTGTGTGGCTGCCCGAAAAGGCGCGCGCCGAGCGGCGCTACTTTACCGCGCGGGTGGACATCGTCAATCTGACGATCGCGCTGCGCGTGCTGCGCATGGGCAAGGACGCCGCGTTCTTCTCGCAGCTGTTGCTGCCGTGCGGTTCGGTGGGGAAGGGCGCATGGCTCAAGGCCTTTGCGCAGCCGGAGAAGCTGCCGCTGCTCGTCAACAAGTACGGTGCGAAGGTCTATGGCGCGGCCATCTCCGCGCAGATGGATCCCTCCAGGATCGCGCAGCTGGAGCGGGCGATGGACGATTACCTGCTGGGCGTCTACTCGCCCTACCGGCGCGACCTGGAGCGGCCCGAACGCCTGGTGGGCTATCTGCTCATGCGCGAGCGCGAGGCGTCCGCGGTGCGGCTGATCCTGGCGGGCAAGCTTGCGGGCTTCCCCAACGAAAAAATCCGTGAAAGGCTGCGTGAATTGTATGCCTGAAAAGCAATACGGCGTCGGCGCGATCGGCGAGCGCGAGGTCATCGGCGCGTTCCGCGCGATCGGTATGCGCGCCGCCGCAGCGCAGACGGAGGCTGAGGTGGCGCAGGCGGTGCACCAGCTATTGCAGGAGGGCGTTCGCGTCATCTTCATCACGGAGCAGGCCGCCCGTAAAGGCTGGGAGACCTTTGAACGCTACAAAAACGACCCCACCGTGACGCTGATTCCAGTGCCGGGATCGACGGGCAGCGATGGGCTTGGGATGGAGCGCGTGCGCGCCAACGTGGAGAAGGCCATCGGCGCAAACATCCTCTTAGACGACGAGCAGTAAGGAGATAGAAGGTATGGCGCAGGGTACGATAGTCAAGGTGGCAGGTCCCCTCATCATGGCCACCGGCATGGCCGACGCGCGCATGTACGACGTGGTGCGCGTGAGCAACAGCCGGCTGGTCGGCGAGGTGATCGAGCTGCGCGGGGACAAGGCGTCCATTCAGGTCTACGAGGAGACCTCCGGCCTGGGGCCGGGCGAGCCGGTGGAGTCGACCGGCGCGCCTCTCTCGGTCGAACTCGGCCCGGGCCTGATCGAATCCATTTTTGACGGCATTCAGCGTCCGCTGACCAAGATCCGCGAGCGCGTAGGCGAGCGCATCACGCGCGGCATCGAGGTGCCTTCCCTGGACCGCGACAGGCAATGGGACTTTCAGCCGAAGGTCGCCGTGGGCGCGAAGGTGAGCCAGGGCGACATCCTGGGCACGGTGCAGGAGAGCTCGGTCGTTGAGCACCGCATCATGGTGCCCTATCGGTTGAGCGGCACGGTCAAGCGCATCCACACCGGCCCGGCAAGGCTGGAGGACGAGATCTGCGTCCTCGTCGACGAGGCGGGCCAGGAGCATTCCCTGACGATGCTGCAGAAGTGGCCCGTGCGCAGGGGACGTCCCTATCAGGAGAAGATGGCGCCCAAGGCGCCGATGATCACCGGCCAGCGCGTCATCGACACGCTGTTTCCGATCGCCTCTGGCGGCGTGGCGGCCGTGCCCGGCCCGTTCGGCTCGGGCAAGACGGTCGTGCAGCATCAGCTGGCCAAGTGGGCGGATGCGGACATCATCGTCTACGTCGGCTGCGGCGAGCGCGGCAACGAGATGACCGACGTGCTCATGGAGTTCCCCGAGCTGCACGATCCGCGCACGGGCGAATCCCTGATGAAGCGCACGGTGCTGATCGCCAACACCTCCGACATGCCCGTGGCCGCCCGCGAGGCCTCGATCTATACGGGCATCACCATCGCCGAATACTACCGCGACATGGGCTACAAGGTCGCCATCATGGCCGACTCGACCAGCCGCTGGGCCGAGGCGCTGCGCGAGATGAGCGGACGTCTGGAGGAGATGCCCGGCGAGGAGGGCTATCCTGCCTACCTGGCCAGCCGCATCGCGGAGTTCTATGAGCGCGCGGGCTATGTCAAGTGCCTGGGCTCCGACGGGCGCGAGGGCACCATCACGGCCATCGGCGCGGTCTCCCCGCCCGGCGGCGACATCTCCGAGCCCGTGTCGCAGGCGACGCTGCGCATCGTGAAGGTCTTCTGGGGCCTGTCGGCGCAGCTGGCCTACAAGCGCCACTTCCCGGCCATCGACTGGCTGCAGTCCTACTCGCTGTATGCGGACAACCTGGCCGAGTGGTTCGATGACAACGTCGCGCCCGAGTGGAAGGAACTGCGCGCAAAGGCCATGCAGATCCTGCAAAACGAGGCCGAGCTGGATGAGATCGTGCGCCTCGTCGGCGTGGACGCCCTCTCCTGGAAGGACCGCCTCACGCTCGAGGTCGCCCGCTCCATCCGCGAGGACTATCTGCACCAGAACGCCTTCGACGAGGTGGACACCTATACCTCGCCGGAGAAGCAGTACCGCATGCTGCGGCTCATCCTGCAGTTCGGCGAGCGTGGGCGCGCCGCGCTGGATGCCGGCGTGAATCTGAGCCAGGTGCTCGGGCTGCCAGTGCGCGAGCGCATCGGCCGCGCCAAGTACATCCGCGAGTCGGAGCTTGCGCAGTTTAACGCTATCGAATCCGAACTGAACGACCAGACGGGCGCGCTGCTGACCGAGGGAGGGCTGTGATATGTTAAAGGAATACCGCACCATCCGCGAGGTCGTCGGCCCGCTGATGCTGGTGGACGGCGTCGCGGGCGTCAAGTACGACGAGCTGGTCGAGATCGAGCAGGCCGACGGCGAGAAGCGCCAGGGCAAGGTGCTCGAAATCGAAAACGACAAGGCGCTGGTGCAGCTGTTCGAGTCCAGTAACGGCCTGCGCATCGACAACGCCAAGGCGCGCTTCCTGGGCCGCAGCATCGAGCTGTCCGTCTCCCCGGACATGCTCGGCCGCGTGTTTGACGGCATGGGCAATCCCAAGGATGGCGGCCCGGCGCTGATCCCCGAAAAGCGCATGGACATCAACGGCCAGCCGCTCAATCCCGCTGCGCGCGACTACCCCAGCGAGTTCATCCAGACGGGCATCTCCGCCATTGACGGCCTGAACACGCTCGTGCGCGGCCAGAAGCTGCCCGTGTTCTCCGGCAGCGGCCTGCCGCATGCGCAGCTGGCCACGCAGATTGCCCGCCAGGCCAAGGTGCTGGGCACCGACAGCAAGTTCGCCGTCGTGTTCGGCGCCATCGGCATCACGTTTGAAGAGGCGGACTACTTCATCAGCGACTTCAAGCGCACCGGCGCCATCGAGCGCGCAGTCCTGTTCATGAACCTGGCCAACGACCCGGCCATCGAGCGTATCGCTACGCCGCGCATGGCGCTCACCGCCGCGGAATACCTGGCCTATGAAAAGGGCATGCACGTGCTGGTCATCCTGACCGACATCACCAACTATGCCGAGGCGCTGCGCGAGGTCTCCGCTGCGCGCAAGGAGGTCCCTGGTCGCCGCGGCTACCCGGGCTATCTGTACACGGACCTGGCGTCCATGTACGAGCGCGCGGGCCGCGTCATCGGCAAAGAGGGCTCGATCACCCAGATCCCGATCCTCTCCATGCCCGAGGACGACAAGACGCACCCCATTCCCGACCTGACCGGCTACATCACGGAGGGCCAGATCATCCTGTCCCGCGAGCTGTACCGCAAGGGAATCCAGCCGCCTATCGACGTGCTGCCCTCGCTCTCCCGCCTCAAGGACAAGGGCATCGGCAAGGGCAAGACGCGCGAGGATCATGCCGCCACGATGAACCAGCTCTTCGCCGCCTATTCCCGCGGCAAGGATGCCAAGGAGCTGGCCGTCATCCTCGGCGACGCGGCGCTGTCCGACATCGACAAGCAGTATGCCGCCTTCTCCGACGCCTTCGAGCGCGAGTACGTCTCCCAGGGCTACAATACGAACCGCTCCGTCACGGAGACGCTCGACCTGGGCTGGAAGCTGCTGTCCATGCTGCCGCGCGCTGAGCTCAAGCGCATCCGCGACGACATGCTGGATCAGTACCTGCCGAAGAAAGAGGGGGAGGCCTGATGGCTGCCGCCCTGCACGTCAACCCCACCCGCATGGAGCTCACCCGCATCAAGCGCAGGCTCGTGACCGCTAGGCGCGGCCACAAGCTGCTCAAGGACAAGCGGGACGAGATGGTCCGTCAGTTCATCCTGCTCGTGCGCGAGAACGCGAAGCTGCGCAAGGAGGTCGAGCGCGAGCTCAAGGGCGCGCTGGCCGACTTCGCCCTCGCGCGCGCGGTGATGGACAACCAGACGCTGGAGGAGGCCGTCCTGTATCCGGCCCGCAGCGCGGGCATCGTGCTCGGCGAGCGCAATGTGCTCTCCGTCCACGTGCCCACGATCACCGTCGTGCAGAATTCCGAGAAGGACAGCGCGCTGCCCTACGGCCTGGCCGAGACCAGCGCGGATCTGGACGACGCCATCGCCACCATGGCGCGCTTGCTGCCCAAACTGCTGCGCCTGGCCGAGACGGAAAAAACTTGCGATCTGTTGGCGGACGAGATCGAAAAGACCCGCCGCCGCGTCAACGCGCTCGAGTACGTGATGATCCCCCAGTTCGAGGAGACCATCCGCTTCATCTCTATGAAACTCGACGAGAACGAGCGCGGATCCCTCACGCGCCTGATGAAGGTCAAAGACATGATTGCCGAAAGGCAGGCGTGAAGCCTTCCAAAAGCCGCATGCAGCATGCGGCTTTTTTTGATGCTTGACTTCGCAAAAAGCTGTGCTATAATCTATTTAGAAAAAATTCTAAATTCTTTTAAAGTGCAGGGGGAATACGATGCAGGACATGGTCGTGCTTTCAAACCTGAGCAAGACCTATGCCAAGGGCGGGGTCAAGGCGGTGGACGGCCTGAACCTGCGCGTCGGGCATGGCGAGATCTTTGGATTCATCGGTCCAAACGGCGCGGGCAAGACGACGACGATCAAGATGCTGACGGGCATCTTGAACCCAGATGCGGGCGAGGTGGCCGTGGATGGGATCGACATGCGCCGGGATCCGATCGCGGCCAAACGGCTGATCGGCTATGTACCGGACGGCGGAGAGGTATACGAGCGCCTGACGGGCATGGAGTATCTGTGCTTCATGGCGGACGTCTACGGCGTGCCGGACAGGCTGCGGCGCGAGCGGATCGAGCGATACCTGGAACTTTTTGAGATGGAGGATGCGGTGGGCAACCAGGTGCGCAGCTACTCGCGCGGCATGCGCCAGAAGATCACGCTGATCGGCGCGCTGCTGCACGCGCCCGCGCTGTGGGTGCTGGATGAGCCGATGGTCGGCCTCGATCCCAAGGCGGCACACATCCTCAAGGAGGAGATGCGCCGCCACTGCGCGGCGGGCAACACGGTCTTCTTTTCCACACACGTGCTCGATGTCGCGGAGCGGCTGTGCGACCGCATCGGCATCATCCGTGCGGGCCAATTGATCGCCGTGGGGACGATGGACGAGCTGCGCAGCGCGGAGCACGCGCAGACGCTGGAGGGCATCTTCCTGGAGCTGACAGATGCGGAGGAGGCGTGAGACGTGCGCACTTTTTGGATTCTCTTTCGCACCCAGATGCGCAACCGCCTGGGCCTCTCGGCGCTGCGCCGGTGGCGGACGAATCGAAGGCGCATGCTGGGAGACCTCCTGATCGGCCTGTGCGCGCTGGTGGGCGTGGGCTCGGTGATCGGGCTGTACGCCTGGATGCTGGCCGTGCTGTTTGGCGCGGCGACCGGGCCACTGGCGTTCATACGGAACCTGACGCTGCTGGCGATCTTTGCGCTGCTGCAGGCGATGACGCTGCTGCTGGGCACGGGCACGATGCTGGGCACGCTCTACTTCGGGCGCGACGCCGAGCTGCTGGCGTCCCTGCCCGTCGGCAGGCGAACGGTCTTTGCGTCCAAGTTTGCGCAGGTGCTCGCCTTTGAATATGTCTTCATGCTGGCGTTCGGCCTGCCGCCGGTCGCACTGTATGCGCAGGCGTTCTCACTGTCCTACGTCGTGCGCGGGGCGCTGGTGGTGCTGCTGCTGCCGCTGCTGCCGCTGACGGTCTCGGCGTTGCTGTCGCTTGTGCTCATGCGCGTGAGCGCGCTCATCCGCCACCGCGAGGCGCTGATGATCGGGGCGACGTTTGCCGCCATGCTTGCGGTCTTTCTGGGACAGATGCTGCTCGTGCGCGTGGGCGAGGACGGCCTGACGCTTTCGGCGCTGCTCTCCTTCCTGGCTGCGCGGGAGGAGTTGGCGCAGCGGTTTGCGCGCGCCTATCCGCCCGCTGGATGGGCGCTGCGCAGTCTGGGCGAAGCGGGTGCGTGGGGGAGCCTGGTGCGCCTGGCCGGCACGTCGCTGCTCGGGCTTGGAGCGGCGCTGCTGCTTGCGGGCAAGTTGTACGCCCAGGGGCTGGCCGCTGCAGGCGAAACGGCGACGCGCAGGGGGCGAGGCGGCCGGAAGACCGCGCCGCGCCGGCCGCAGCTGGCGGCGATCTTCCTGCGCGAGTGGCGCATTGCATTGCGCACGCCCGCCTATGCGACCAACGGCCTGGCGTCTATCCTTATGGCCCCGCTCATGGTGTGCATGATGGCCTTTGCCATGCCGGAGGAGGCGGACGAGGCCCTGCAGGCGGTTCGCGTGCTGGGCCTGCAGACGGACGCCCTGTTGCCGCTGGGCCTGGCGGCGCTGCTGGCGCTCATCGCGAGCATCAACACGGCCGGCGTCACCGCCTTCTCGCGCGAAGGCGCGATGTTGGACTTTGGGCGTTCCATGCCCGTGCGCGGGCGGACGTTGACGCTTGGCAAGCAGCTCTTCGGCGCGTCGATTGCGCTGCTGGCCGTGCTGGCGGGCGTTGTGGCCGCGCTGGCGGCCTGGCGGATGCCGCCGTCGCAGGCGGTTTACGCTGCCGCCGTCGCGCTGGCCTTTTCGTCGGGTGTGAATGCGGTGGGCCTCACATTTGACCTGTACCGCCCGCGGCTGAATTGGGTCTCGCCCATGGAGGCCATCAAGCAGGGCCTGAACCCGTGCGTCGGCCTGTTGGCGATGCTGCTCTTTGCGCTTTTTGAGGCGGGCGGACTGTATTTGACGGTCCGAATGGGCGCCGGCGCGAAGGCGTGCATGGCGGTCGCGGCGGGGATGTCGCTGGGGCTGTGCGCGCTCTCGCATGCAATGTTATTGGGGTTGAGCGAACGGCTGTATGTCCGAATGGGCGATGGACATTGAGCAAAGCTTTTTGCAAAGAAGTAGTTGACAAATACGCGATCTGTGCTATAATATTGGATGTTCGCCGGAAGTGATTCGGCGTGACATCTCTGGGTGTAGCGCAGCTTGGTAGCGTGCTTGAATGGGGTTCAAGAGGCCGGAGGTTCAAATCCTCTCACCCAGACCATGAAGAAGTCCGAACGAGGGATACGTTCGGACTTCTTTGTATAAAGAAAACCACTCGCTAGGCGAGTGGTTCAAAAAAGCCTATGGCGGTGAAAATGATAAAAAAACTCCCT
>CALVNS010000036.1 GCA_944349855.1 uncultured Eubacteriales bacterium
TGCACGCGTCCGCGAGGAACAAAGGGCTATGCCCGCATAGTGACAACCACCAGCTTCGCTGGTGGATGTGTTCATTCGTTCTATGCGCGAAAGGCGCTTTCGGCTTGCGCACCTGCGCCGTGCATGCTATAATGAATTTGTATGGTTAGGCCGATAGGCGATGTGGAAGATCGCCTTGCGTTGCGAAAGGATGGATTGTGGACACATGATCAGGCAGCTGGCTGCCCTTTTTGTGGCATTTTTGTTGACGTTTTCGGGCCTTTGCACGGTACAGGCGGAGTCGACCGAGATCCTGCAGGTGCTCTACACCGGCGAACTGAACCACAACACCAACGTGCGCGAATCGCCGACGACCTCCTCCAAGCGGCTTGGGTCTCTTCAGGAGGGCGACACGGTCGAAATTCTGGAGATCGGCGACGACTGGTTCACCATCCTGTGGGAGGGCGAGGCTGCCTACGTCACCGCCGGCAATGTGGACAAGGTGCAGGCCGCGCGTCCCGGCGTCGTGGTGCCGGACAAGTACTATTACGAGGAATTCTTCGACGTATACACGGCCCAGGTCAAGAGCGACCTGTCCATGCGCAAGACGCCCTCGAGCGATTCGCAGATGATCGCCACGGTCTATGAGGACGAAGAGGTCATCGTCGGCAGCGTGGGGGAGACCTGGGCGCACGTCAAAAAGGGCGACGTGACGGGCTATGTGCTCAGCGAATACCTCTACCGCTACCGCGCCATCGATCCCTATATGGGCATGATCCCCGGCGCGGTCTGGTATCCCTATGCGGCCACCGCGCTGGGCGACGTCGCCATCTACAGCACAGAGGATCCTACCCAGGTGCTGACCACGATCCCGGAGGGCTCCATCGTGTGCGTGCGCGAGCCGGACGAGACGGGCGCCATGCTGCTGCCCTACATGCGCACGACTGGCCGCATCGAGGGCGGCGCGCGCGTGGCGCTCGAACCGGTCCTGACCTGGGACGAGGCGCAGCCGGGCGACCTGATCGGCGTGTTTGCGACGTTCTTCGACGCCGCCGATAACAGCGCCCTGGGCGAGGGACGCAAGTACAACATGCTCCAGGGCGTGGAGCGCCTGCAGGACGTCGTCATCCCCGAGGGCGAAACCTTCTCCTTCAACGAATACTGCGCGCCCTACAGCGCCGGCAACGGCTACATGGAGGGCCCGATCATCAACTACGTCAGCGATCAGAAGACGGGCTACGGCGGCGGCATCTGCCAGGTGTCGACCACGCTGTATAACGTGATTCTGCAAATCCCGATCAAGGTCGTCAAGGAGCAGCCGCACAGCTCCTATGGCATTGAATATGCGCCCGTCGACTTCGACGCGGCGGTCGGCGCGGGCAACATCGACCTGCGCCTACAGAACGTGCTGCCCTATGACGTGCGCATGGCGCTGCACATGACGGACGGGGTCATCACGGTCATGATCTACAGGGCGGACGCATGATGAAGAGAGTTTGGCTTTGCATGTTGCTGCTGGCGGCGCTGCTGGCGGCGGCCGTTCCCGCGTGCGCGCAGGACGGCGAAGAGACGGAAGAGGCGCCTTACACGGGCATCATCGGCAAGAACATGGACGTATACGCCTACGCCAGCGACGAGGCGACCGTCCTGGGCCGCGTGGAGACGGGCACGATCGTGGACGTCTACGAAAAGATGCGGACCTATACGAAGATCGACTATGAGGGCCGCATCGGCTACGTGCTCACGAAGTTCACCGAGCGCGTGCAGCGCAAGGACCCCTTCGAGGGCCCGATGCCCGGCACGTCCAGCTACATTGCGGTCGGGCGGGCGACGCGGGACATGACCTTCAAGCCCGAGGAATACCGCTATGCCATCAACGTGCGCGAGGGCGCGTACGTCGCTGTCAAGGAACTGGAGGGCGGGCGCGCGTACTTCGAGTACATGCGTCTGGACGAGGACATGTCCGTGCCGGCCGACGGGCTGGAGCTGACGTATTTCGTCCCCTGGGACGAGGCGCAGCCCGGCGACCTGCTCTACGCGTTCTCCACGTACTACTCCGTCAGCCGCTCCGAGGACAACCTGGGCCGCATGCACAACATCGACCTGGCCGCCGAGCGGCTGTGCGGCACGGTCGTGCAGCCGGACGAGGTCTTCTCCTTCAACGCCGTGTGCGGCCCCTACGACAAGGACAACGGCTACGAGCTTGCGCCCATCCTCTCCGGCGAGAGCGACACGGGCTATGGCGGCGGCACCTGTCAGGTGTGCACGACGCTGTACAACGTCGTGCTGCGCGTGCCCACGTTCATCGAGGAGATGCACTGGCACAGCCAGGGCGGCGTCAAGTATGTGCCCTCGGGCTTCGACGCGACCGTCGGCAGCCAGTGGGACATGCAGTTTCGCAACATCCTGCCCTATGCGGTGCGCCTGGAGTTTGACGCCAACGAGGGCGTGATGACGGCCTTTATGTACCGAAGCGAGGAATGATATGCACGTATTGATCTCCAACGACGATGGCATCGGCGCGCCGGGCATTCGTTGCCTCGTGCAGGCGTTTGCGCAGGCCGGCCACCGCGTCACTGTTGCCGCACCGGACGCGCAGCGCAGCGCGGCAAGCCACAGCATCACGCTCTTTCGACCGCTGACGCTGCGGCGCGTCGATTGGCCCGCGGCGCATGTCGAGGCCTGGGCGATCGACGGCACGCCGGCGGACTGTGTGAAGTTTGCGCTGGACCGCCTGACCCCCTCGGTGGATGCGGTCGTATCCGGCGTCAACGACGGCTATAACATCGGCACGGACGTGCACTACAGCGGCACAGTGGCGGCCGCAATGGAGGGCGCCTTTGCCGGCGTTCCCGCCGTCGCCGTGTCCGCGCCGCGCGACCGAGAAGATCTGATGCCGCTGGCCGCGCGGGAGGCGTTGCAGGCTGCGCAGCGCTTTGATGCAAAGCGTCCGCCGCGCCTGACGACGCTCAACATCAATGTGCCGGACTGTGCGGCGGATCAGATTCGCGGCAGGCGCGCGGCCTCCCTCGCCCGATTGCGCTATGACGACGGCTATATCGAGCAGGAAACCGCTGAGCCGGGGGGATGCTATCGGCTGACCGGCGCGATGGCGGGCGCCGACGGCGGAGAGGACAGCGATTTCGCGCTGCTCGCGCAGGGATATATCACGTATACCGTGCTGCACTTCGACCTGGGCATGCCCGGCGAGGCCGAGCGCTTTTTGCAGGAATAACCCCCGTTCGCTTGCAAATCGGCGGCAAATTTGATAAAATGACGTAGATCAAAATTTGCAGCGCGAGGTGAAGAGCATGCAGGATATGCAGGACTTGATTCGCAGGCTGAATCAGTCCGGAAAGCGCCTGAGCAAGGGACACCGCAGAATCGCAGAGTACATCGTCGAGCACTATGACAAGGCCGTATTCATGACCGCATCCCGGCTGGGCGAAAAGGTCGGCGTCAGCGAATCGACGGTCGTGCGCTTCGCGTCCGCCCTTGGCTACGAGGGCTATCCGCAATTGCAGCGGGCGCTGCAGGAGCTCGTGCGCCATCGCCTGACGGCCGTGCAGCGCTTTGAGATGGCTTCGGATATCGACCAGTCCGAGGTGCTGCGCACGGTGCTGCGCGCGGACATGCAGAATATCCGCACGACATTGGAGGACATCGATACCGTCTCCTTCGACGATGTGATCGACCGCGTCCTGGAGGCGCGCAACATCTACGTCATGGGCGTGCGCTCCGCAGCGCCGCTGGCGCAGTTTTTGGGCTATTACCTCAACTTCATCTTCGACAACGTGCGCATCGTGGGCGAGAGCGCGGTCGACGTATTCGAGCAGATCTCGCGCGTCAACGAGAAGGATATGCTCATCGGCATCAGCTTCCCGCGCTATTCGACGCGTACGCTGGAGGCGATGGCCTTTGCCAAGGCGCGTGGCGCGCAGGTCGTGGCCATCACCGATGGCCCCATGTCGCCGCTGCTGTCGCAATCGACGCTCAGCCTGACCGCGCGCACGGACATGGCCTCGTTCGTCGATTCGCTCGCCGCTCCGCTGTCGGTGGTCAATGCGCTGGTGGTGGCCGTGGGCCTACGCAGGCGGGAAGACCTGTCGGAGCACTTCAGGCTGATGGAAGGAATTTGGGATGAATATCAGGTCTACCTCAGCAAGGACAGAGAATGACGTGGCAGTCGTCGGCGGGGGCCCCGCCGGCATGATCGCCGCGCTCTTTGCCGCACGCGAGGGGGCACGCGTTGTGCTGCTCGAGCGCAACGAAAAGCTGGGGAAAAAGCTGTATATCACCGGTAAGGGACGCTGCAACGTCACCAACGTCGCGGATTTCGAGGAGTTTTTTGCACAGGTTCCCCGGAATCCGCGCTTTTTGAATGCAGCGGTGCGCGCGTTCGACGCAAGCGCCCTGAGGGCGCTGCTGGACGAGCTGGGGGTCCCGACGGTCGTGCAGCGCGGCGGGCGCGTATTCCCCCAGAGCGAGAAGGCCAGCGACGTGACGCGCGCGTTTGAGCGTGGGTTGCGCGCTGCGGGCGTGCAAGTGCGCCTGGGCGCCCGCGTCAAAGCCGTCTGGATGGCGGACGGCTGCGCGCTGGGCGTGACGTTGGCGGACGGCGAGCGCGTGAGTGCGCGCGCGGTGATCATCGCGACGGGCGGCGTCTCCTATCCGTCGACGGGCTCTACCGGCGACGGCTATCGCTTTGCGCGGGAGGCGGGCCATACGGTCGAGCCGCCGCTGCCCTCGCTGGTGGGCATGACGACGCGGGACGAATGGCCGCGCAGCCTGCAGGGGCTCTCCCTCAAGAACGTGCGCTTGAGCGCACGCATGGGCAAGAAGAAGCTGTATGACGAACTGGGCGAGATGCTCTTTACGCACTTTGGCCTGTCCGGGCCGCTGGTGCTGGAGCTGTCCAGCCACATGACGGACTTGAATCCACAGGACGTGCAGGTGCGCATCGATCTGAAGCCCGGGCTCACGCCCGAGCAGCTCGACCGGCGCATCCAGCGCGACTTTGAGCAGATGCAGCGCAGGCAGCTGTCCGGCGTGCTTTCGGGGCTGCTCCCACAGCGGCTGGCGGCGCTGTTTCCGGCGCTGTGCGGGCTGGATGGGGCGATGCCGGTGCATCAGGTGACGCGCGCACAGCGCCTGCTGCTTTCTCAGACGCTCAAGGCGCTGCCCGTTCAGATCGAGGGCATGCGGCCGGTAGAAGAGGCGATCGTCACCCGTGGCGGCGTGAACGTGAAGGAGATCGTGCCGGGCACGATGGCCTCCAAGCGCGTGCAGGGACTGTACTTCGCCGGCGAGGTGTTGGACGTGGACGCACATACGGGCGGCTTCAACCTGCAGATCGCGTTTTCCACGGGCGCGCTGGCAGGAAGGAGCGCGGCGCGGGCGGGAAGGATGTAACGCCGGAAGGCGTTGCCATAACCAATGAACATAGGGGGGGAGCGAGATGCGATACGATGTGGCCATCGTAGGCGGCGGCGTGGTTGGATGCGCCGTCGCGCGGGAGCTGTCGCGCTATGAGCTGCGCGCTGTGCTCCTGGAGGCGACCGAGGATGTCGCCATGGGATCGTCCAAGGCGAACAGCGCCATCGTCCATGCGGGCTACGACTGCAAGCCCGGCAGCCTGATGGCGCGCCTGAACGTGCGCGGCAACGCGCTGTTCACGCGCTGGTGCGAGGAACTGGAGGTGCCGCTCTCGCGCTGCGGTTCGCTCGTCATCGGCTTTGACGAGGCGGACCGCGCGCAGATCGAGGAGCTGTACGCGCAGGGCGTGAAAAACGGCGTGCCCGACATGCAGATCGTGGACGGAAACCGCGCCCGCGAGCTGGAGCCGTCGCTGTCCGATCAGGTGACCTGCGCGCTGTATGCGCCGACGGGCGGCATCACCTGCCCGTACGAGCTGACCATCGCCTGTAGCGAGAACGCACGCCGAAACGGCGTGGAGCTGCGCACGAACGCGCCCGTCACCGCGGTGGAAGCGCTGGCGGACGGCGGCTTTGCGCTGACCTGCGGCGGTGAGCGCGTCGAGGCGAACTACGTGGTCAACGCCGCGGGCCTGTTCTCCGACGACATCGCGCGCATGGTGGGCGACGATTCCTTCAATGTCGCGCCGCGCAGGGGCGAATACCTGCTCATGGACCGCAACGCCTGCCATACGCACAAGGTCATCTTCCAGACGCCATCAAAGATGGGCAAGGGCGTGCTCGTCAGCCCAACGGTCGACGGGAACATCTTTGCGGGCCCCACGGCCATCGACCAGACGGACCGATACGACACGGAGGTGACCCAGGCGGGCATCGATACGCTGCGCAAGTTGGCCGTGCGCTCGGTGCCCACGCTCAACTTCCGTGCGGTCATTACGTCCTTTGCAGGCCTGCGCGCCGTGCCCTCCACGGGCGACTTCGTGATCCGTCCCTGCGAGACTGCGCCGCACATGGTGCATGCGGGCGGCATCTGCTCGCCCGGCCTGTCCAGCGCGCCCGCCATCGCCGAAGAGATTGTCGGCCTCCTGCGCGGCCAGGGCATGGACCTGCGCGAAAAGGCGGACTTTGAGCCCCACCGCAGCCACATCCCCGCATTCCGCAAGATGACGCGCGAGCAGCAGGCCGAGGCCATCGCGCAAAACCCGCTGTACGGGCGCGTCATCTGCCGGTGCGAGACGATCACCGAGGCGGAGATCGTCGAGGCCATCCGCCGCGGCGCGCGCTCCGTGGACGGCGTCAAGCGCCGCACCCGCGCGGGCATGGGCCGCTGTCAGGGCGGCTTCTGCTCCCCGCGCGTGATGGACATCCTCTCGCGCGAGCTGCAGCTGCCCATGGAGGAGATCACCAAGTTCGGCGGCCATTCGAACCTGGTCGTCGGCAAGCTCAAGGAGGTGAAGCGCGTATGAACCGCAAGGCGGACGTAGTCGTCATCGGCGGCGGGCCTGCGGGCCTGGCGGCGGCGCTGCAGGCCGACGCGGCGGGCGCGAGCGTGCTCGTGCTCGAGCGCGACAAGGAGCCCGGCGGCATCCTGCAGCAGTGCATCCACAACGGCTTTGGCCTGCACTACTTCGGCGAGGAACTGACCGGCCCGGAGTACGCCGGGCGCTTCATCGACCGGGTGAAGCAGACCGGCATCGAGATCCTGACGGACACGATGGTGCTTGAGTTCACGGCGGACCGGCGCGTGCTGGCCGTCAGCGCTGAGCACGGCCTGCTGGAGATTGAGGCCGGCGCCATCGTGCTGGCCATGGGCTGCCGCGAGCGCACCCGCGGCGCGCTGAGCATCCCCGGCACGCGCCCGGCTGGCGTATTCACCGCCGGCTGCGCGCAGCGGCTGACGAATATGGAGGGCTACATGCCGGGCCGGCAGGTCGTCATCCTGGGTTCGGGCGACATCGGCCTGATCATGGCGCGCCGCATGACCTGGGAGGGCGCGAAGGTCATGGCCGTGTGCGAGCTGATGCCCTATTCCAGCGGCCTGAACCGCAACATCGTCCAGTGCCTGGTGGACAACGACATCCCGCTCAAGTTCAACCACACGGTCGTGCGCATCCACGGCCGCGAGCGCGTGGAGGCTGTGACGATCAGCGAGGTCGACGTGAAGACCAAGCGGCCCATCCCCGGCACGGAGGAGACCATCCCGTGCGACACGCTGCTGCTGTCTGTCGGCCTGCTGCCGGAAAACGAGCTGTCCATCGCCGCGGGCGTGGAGATGGACAGCGTGACCTCGGGCGCGGTCGTCGACGAGGAGCGCCAGACGAGCATCCCTGGCGTGTTCGCGTGCGGCAACGTGCTGCACGTGCACGACCTGGTCGACAACGTGAGCCACGAGGCCGAGCTGGCCGGGCGCAGCGCCGCGGCGTTTGCAAAGCATCCCGCGCCCGCCGCGCGCGCGCACCGCGTGATCGCCGAGGGCGGCGTGCGCTACGCCGTGCCGCAGATGCTCTCGGACAAGGCGGAGGGCAAGATCGACCTGTATTTCCGCGTGGGCGACGTCTACCGCGGCGCCGCGCTGCTGGTCAAGAGCGGCGAACGGACGCTGCTTCGGCGCAAAAAGCCGATCATGACGCCCGGTGAGATGGAGAAGGTGACGGTCGACGTGACCGGTTTGACGGACGACGTGCACCTGTCGATCGAAACGGAGGGCTGAGCGATGACGAAGGAAATGATCTGCATTTCGTGCCCGATGGGCTGCATGCTGACCGTCGTGCAGGAGGCGGACGGCGAGGTGCGCGTCACGGGCAATACCTGCAAGCGCGGCGAGACCTACGGCCGCCAGGAGATGACCTGCCCCATGCGCGTGGTGACCTCGCTGGTTCGTTTGGAGGGCGGCGTACGGCCGGTCTGTTCGTGCAAGACGCGCCAGCCGATCCCCAAGGCCAAGATTCCGCAGGCGCTGGAAGAGATCGCTGCGCAGCTGAAAAGAGCGCCGCTGCGCCGCGGCGACGTCGTGATCGCGGACGTGGCGGGCACGGGCGTCGACGTCATCGCGACGTCGGACATCGCCGCGCGCTGAGCGCTCAACCCACGCGGGCTTCCCGGCATCGGGAGGCCCGCATTTTCTGTTGCGGGCAGATATGCAGGCAGGAAAAGCGCACAGCGGCATAGAATGATATTCAATTACGGATCCAATATGACAACGCAGGAAACGGAGGGCGGGACAATGGCAGAGATGATCCGCCTGGCGATAGACGGCAAGACGGTGGAGGCAGAGCGCGGCCAGAGCGTGCAGTCGATTCTGCGGGAGCGCCTGCCCGAGCTGCAGGAGCGCGCCGTGGCAGTGCGCGTGGGCGGGACGGTCAAGAGCCTGCGCTGGCAGCCGCAGAAGGACTGCGACTGCGCGCTGCTGACCTACCAGAACGAAGAGGGACGGCGCGTCTACGAGCGCTCGGCGCGCTTCGTATTCCTGATGGCGGTGCGCGACGTGATGCCCGGCGCGCGCGTGCGCATCGAAAACAGCGCGGGCTACGGCGTATACGCCGTCATCACGGGCGAGGGGGCGCTGTCGGGCTTCCGCGTGCGGCGCATCGAGCAGCGCATGCGCGAGATCGTCTCGGCAGATCTGCCCTTTGAGCGCACGCGCGTCACGCGCGAGGAGGCCATCGCCTACTTTGAGCAGGACGGACAGCAGGACAAGGTGCGCCTGCTGCGCTATCGCCCCTACAGCTACTTCGACCTGTACGAGTGCGGTGGCATGAAGGAGTACTTTTACGGCGAGATGCTGCCATCGACGGGCTATGTGCGCCACTTTTCCCTGCAGTTCAACCTGCCGGGCGTCGTGCTGCAATTGCCAGCGCCCGAGCAGCCTATGCGCACGGCGCCGTATATCGAGCGGCCGAAGCTGCAGCGCACGTTCGCAGAGGCGGCGCAGTGGTGCGAGCTGCTCTCGTGCAGCAACGCTGCCGACCTCAACGACTTGATCGATCGCGGCGAGATCCGCGAGTTCATCCGCGTGAACGAGGCGCTGCAGGAGAAGTGCATCGCCGAGGCCGCGGACCGCATCGCGGAGAAGCGGGCGCGCCTAGTGCTGATTGCGGGGCCATCCTCCTCGGGCAAGACGACGTTTTCGCGTCGCCTGGCCATTCAGCTGCGCCTGAGTGGGCTGCATCCCGTGTCGATTTCGCTGGACAACTACTATCTGGACCGCGAAAAGGTTCCCCTGGGCCCGGACGGACAGCCCGACCTGGAATGCCTGGAGGCGCTGGACGTGCCGCTGTTCAACGAGCAGCTCGTGCGCCTGCTGCAGGGGGATGAGGTCGAGATCCCGGACTTCTCATTCAAGACGAAGCAGCGCAAGCCCACCGGCATTCCACTTCGGGTGAAGGAGGATCAGCCGATCATCGTCGAGGGCATCCACGGTCTGAATGACAGGCTCACATGCGAGATCCCCGGCAAGCTCAAGTACAAGATCTACATCAGCGCGCTCACCCAGCTCAACCTGGACGACCACAACCGCATTCGCACGACGGACGTGCGTCTGTTGCGGCGCCTGGTGCGCGACTATCAGTTCCGCCACTCGTCCGTCGACCGCACGATGGACATGTGGGATTCCGTGCGCGCGGGGGAGAGCAAGCACATCTTCCCATTCCAGGAGGAGGCGGACCTGATGTTCAACTCCTCGCTGCACTACGAGCTGGCGATCCTCAAAAAGTATGCCTACCCGCTGCTGGCAGGTGTGCCCGAGGACAGCCGCTGGTATCCGCGCGCGCTGCGCATGATGCGCTTTTTGAATTACTTCAAGACTGCCGACGTCGAAGACGAGATCCCGCCCACATCGATCCTGCGGGAATTCATCGGCGGATGCACATTCTACCTGCCATAGAGATTCCATCGGACTGAGAAATGGCCGAAGCGCGCCGATATCCGCTTCGGCCGTTTTTACGCCAAAAATCGCTATGCGCGTTTTTCGCTTTTTCGGTTTGCTTTTCGCCGGCCTGCGCACAATAGCCGTGAGGAGGCGAATGAGCTTTGAAAAAAATCGTTCTTTTTATGCTGAGCGCGCTGTTGGCGCTGGGCCTGGCAGGCTGTGCGAGCGAGATGACGCCGCAAGCGTCGCCCTCGCCGATGATGACCACCGCCGCGCCCACCACCCAGGCGCCGACGGTCGGGCCGACGCTGGCGCCGACCATTGCGCCGGAGACGACTGCGTCGGCCATGATGCCGACGGGCGCTCCATCCAGCCCGTCCGCTGCGGACATGGCGTCGGAGATGACGGATGAGGAAGCCCTGACGGCGGCCGAAAAGGTGAGCACGGAGGTCGCGCGCCTGAGCGAGATCGACGAGGCGACGACGGTCGTCGTCGGCGACACGGCGCTGATTGGCGTGTCGTTTGACGCACAGTATCAGGGCGAGATGACCACGCGCATCAAGGACATGGTGGCTGACCGGGCGAAGACGGCCGATTCCCGCATCCAGAACGTATGGGTGACGGCGGATCCGGATCTGCTCGAGCGCGTGCGGGCGATATGGGAACAGCGTGACGGCGGCTCTGCCATCGCGGACATCACCGATGAATTCCAGGAGATCGTCAACCGTCTGATGCCACAGGGCTGAAGCGGCATCGTGAAAACGGCGTAGCTTTCGGGCTATGCCTTTTCTTTTCGATGGGAAAAAGCCTTGCGCTTTTACGCATGCGGGCGACTCCCTTGCGCATACCCTCGGGGTACCAAAGGAGGGGATCGCATGGACCTCACGGGACGCGCCCGCCGCTGGAACCGCTGCGGGTATGTCGTGCTGCTGATTGTGGGCGCGGCATGGCATTTTCTGTTTGACCTGTCGGGCCAAAATGCGCTCGTGGGCGCGCTGACGCCGGTGAACGAGAGCGTGTGGGAGCACGGAAAGATTCTGCTCTTTCCCATCTGCCTGTGGTGGCTGCTGGGTATGGCGCTGATCCGCCCCCTGCGCCCAAGCTGGCCGCAGGGAGACGTCGACGTGGAGCGCAGGCAGGCGCGCTGGCTACTGGGCGCGTGCGTCGCCGCGCTGAGTGCGCTGGCGACGATGTTTGCCGGGTATTACACGTTGACCGGTGCGTTGGGCATACATGCGCTGTGGCTGGATCTGCTGCTCTTCGCGCTCAGTCTGGCGATGGGGCAGGCGGCTGGCATGCGCGCCTTTGTCAAGGGCGTGCGCAGCCGCCGTACGCGCGTTCTGGCGATTGTCCTGCTGGCGGTTGTGTTGCTGTGCAGCGTCGTCTTTACCTATTGGACGCCGGAACTGCCCGCCTTCTATTGCCCGGTGACGCAGACGTACGGTCTGGTCTGAGCGGCTCTTCGAGCAGAGGGGAGAAGCCCTCGATCTCTGGGCGCGCATGAAACAGGCGTATGAGCTCGCCACCCGTCAGCGCGTTGCACACCGCGCACAACACGCACGCCGCCGTGGCGGTTCCAACGGCATCCGAACCGGTATCCAGGCGCCCCAGCGCCTGAAGGCGCGCAAGCTCTGCCGTGGCTGCGTGCGGACGCACGCACAGCGCAAGCGCCGAGAGCCGAACGCCTACGCTTCCCGTATCGGCAATGCGCTTCGAGACGGCCTGAAAGCAGCCTTCGTGCAGTAGGGTTCCAGGGGGCATGCGCAATAGCAGCGTCGGCAGCAGAGCGCATGAGCATGCCGAGGGGATGGAGCGGTTCAGCCTCAGCCAATGGCGCGGCGGCACGCGGCCCGTCGCAATGGCCACGAAGCTCAACAGACGCGCTTGCCCCAACAGCAGCCCAATGTGCGCGCCGCGGGCAGGAACGCCGGGCGACACGGACGCAAAAAAGAGATCGCGCGATGGATCGTACAGCGCGGCGAGGTCCATGCCGTGGACGAACGCTTCCATTCGGCCGGCCAGCGGACGGAAACCCGGATCGATGAGCTGCTCGTCTCGCGCGACGGCCTCCGCGCAGCACAGCAGGGAGGCGGCCAGCAGGCCCATGTCCAGACTGTCGATGCGCAGACCGTCCGGCGCATAGGGAAGACCTCGCCAGGCTGGCAGGCGCTCGAGCTGCTCGAGCGCCTTTTCCATGCGTTCAGCCATCTCGTCGGGCTCCAGCAGGCCGAGCGGGCGTGCGGCCGCGCAGGCGAGCAGGTATAGTCCGGCATCGCCCGGGCGCGCGGGCAGACTGCCGTCTGTGCGGCGCAGGATGGAAAATGCGCGGGCGGCGCAGTCGGCCAGCTGTGCGCGCTCTTTCGGATCCAGGGGAATGAGGGCGCGATGGGGAGCTTCGAGCCAGCGGCGCAGCGGCGCGACGGACAGCCAGCTCAGCCCCAACGGCAGCGCAAGAAAAAGCGCGCGAATGCCGGCCGCGCCCAGCAGAAGCAACGACAGGCCGCAAAGCGCCGAGAAGACGGCGGTGCCCCGCGCCGCCTTGCCATGGCCAAATGCGCGCAGACGGCATAGCGCCTCGCGCGGAAGGAGCGCCACACGCGCGCAGATCGTGCGCAGGCCGGCGGGAGGCGCAATCAGCGCGGGAAGCAGGGCCCAGAGGAGGGAGGGAACGTGTCCAAAGCCTGCGCCCAACAGCGCGAGCGCCAGCTGCGCGGCGGGCGCGACGCGCCCCCGCAGGGCGGAGAGATATGCATCCAATGCATTCGGACCGTCGGAAAATGCTGTAATGCCCGACGCATGCGGCGCCTTGCGCACGTCCGCGGGCGATTCGTCCACGCCAACGGCCCGGATCCCCTCGACGACCAGGCCGCGCGCACCGTCCGGCGGGTCAAGCGTGGCGCGCAGGTTTGAGCGCACGCTGCGCGCGCAGGGCACGGGACAAAGCTGGAGAAAGGCGTGGCGGGCGCGGACGAGCGGATGGTCGAGCGCGCCCGCAAGACGAAGCGCCGCTCCGGGCGGAAGCACGGTGCCGTCGCGCAGCGAAACGAGATATGCAAACGACCCTGCAAGGCCGTCCGGCAAGGCTTCGGTGAATGCGTTCGCGCCGCCCAGCAGCAGGCGATGCAGCGCCTGGACAGCGCCTGGTCCGTGGCCTGGACAGAGGAAGCGACGCTGCGCCTCATCCCACACGCGCGTACGGGACAGGCAGAGCAGGCCGTTTGTGCGCGCCCCCTCCCGGCAGGCGCGCAGGATGTCCGCATCGTCGATGGACTGCGCCGCATCGCCATCCGGCAGGTCGATCAAGAGCAGGAAGGATGCGCCGTCGTTCGCACGTTGCATCGCTGCAAGGCGCAGAACAGCTGCGCGCGCCTCCTCGGGATTGCGCGGCGAGGCATACACGGCCACAAGCACACGGCCGGAGAGCGCATCCGGACGCAGGCGCGGCAACGGGGCGACCGGCCGCGCAGACAGGGCCCGCCGTGCAACGGCCATGCACACGAGCAGCGCCGGCGCAAGCGAAACGACGGGTGGACGCGTGAGCGCAAAGAGCGCGAAGAGCATCGCCGTACAGGCAACGCCCGAAACAGCCGGCGTGATGTGCGCGCGCATAAGCAGGCGAAGCCTTGCGACAGGCGTCAACGCATGCAGACGGCGCAGCAACGCACGCTCGCCGGCATCCAGCAGATAAAAGCCCACGTGTCTTGCCGGTCCCTCAAGGCCCGCGCAGGCGCATGCGACGGCGCAGCGCGCGACGAGCGCCTCCGTCCTTCGGCTGGATGCGGCGATGCGGCGCACGTGCGCCCGATACAGCGCGCGCGACGCGCCGTCCATGCGCGCATAGACGCCCGACGGATCCTGCAGAAGCTGCGCCTCTACGCAAGAGGCGGCTGAATGGTTCATGGCGTCCTCCTTATGGCGTGATGTCGCCTATTCTTTCCAATCCATTGCGCACGTATGCGAAACATAAAGAATCGGAAAGTTTGCACGGCGCACGCATAAACTTTGAGAAGGAAAAAAGGCGGGAAAAAACAAAAAAACGGCCATGTGGCTGGAATAAATGGTTGTAAATAGAATTTGTTTATGTTACAATGCAGGATAGTGCGTTGGCCCTCTGCGGGCGAGGCACACCATGAATACTGGGAGGAACCGTTAGCATGACGATTTCTGTTGAGAAGCTGAGCAGCAACAAAGTCAAGATCTCCTTCGACATCGAGGCGGAAAAGTTCGAAGAGGCGATGCAAAAGTCCTATCTGAAAAACCGCGGCCGCATCAACGTGCCGGGCTTTCGCAAGGGCAAGGCGCCGCGCAAGCTGATTGAAAATATGTACGGCGAGGGCGTGTTCTATGATGACGCCTTCGAGACGCTGTTCCCCGAAGCGTACGACAAGGCCGTGGCCGACAACGCGCTGGAACCCGTCGACCGTCCGAGCGTGGACATCCAGCAGATCGAGGGCGGCAAGAACCTGCAGTTCACTGCCGAGGTCTTTGTGCGCCCCGACGTTACGCTGGGCGAGTATAAGGGCCTCAAGGTCGAGCGCCACGAGCATCCCGTGACCGACGAGCAGGTCGACGCACAGGTCGAGCAGGCGCGTCAGCGCGCCGCGCGCGAGATCTCCATTGAGGGCCGCGCCGTGCAGGATGACGATATCGTCAACCTCGACTACGCGGGCACCGTCGACGGCGTCGCCTTTGAAGGCGGCACCGCCAAGGGGCAGCGCCTCACGATCGGCTCGGGCCAGTTCATCCCGGGCTTTGAGGAGCAGATGGTCGGCATGCAGATCGGCGAGGAAAAGGACCTGTCCGTCAAGTTCCCCGAGGAATATCACGCCAAAGAGCTGGCCGGCAAGGACGCCGTGTTCCACGTCAAGGTCAACTCCATCACCGTGCGCGAATTGCCCGAGGCCGACGACGACTTTGCCAAGGACGTGTCCGAGTTCGACACGCTGGACGCATACAAGCAGGACATTCGGGCAAAGCTGGAGGCGGAAAGCAAGGAGCACAGCGACGCCGAGTTTGAAAATGCGCTCGTCGACGCGGCCGTCGCCAATGCGACCTTGGACGTGCCCGGCGCCATGGTCGAGCGCCAGATCGACGGCATGCTCCGCGACTTCCAGATGCGCCTGGCCTATCAGGGCATGCGCCTGGACGACTTCATGAAGTACACCGGCCAGGGCATCGAGGAGCTGCGCAGCCAGTACCGCGAGCAGGCCGACAAGCGCGTGCGCGCCGAGCTGGTGCTCCAGGCCATCAAGAAGGCGGAGGGCATTGAGGCTACGGACGAAGAGGTCGAGGCCGAGATCGCCAAGTTTGCCCAGGAGGGCAAGAAGACGGTCGAGGAGTTCAAGGCCTCGCTCAAACCCGAGGACATCGACTACCTCAAGGACTCCATCGGCATCCGCAAGACCGTCGACATGCTCAAGGCGACGGCCGCTGAGTGATCTGCGCAACCGGCGCGCAAAGGAGGTATTTGCCATGAGCCTGATTCCCATGGTCGTCGAACAGACGAACCGCGGCGAACGTTCCTACGACATCTATTCCCGCCTGCTTAAGGACCGCATCGTGTTCGTAAGCGGCGAGATTGGCGACGATATGGCCAATACCGTCGTCGCACAGCTGCTCTTCCTGGAGATGGAAAATCCGGAAGCCGAGATCTCCATGTACATCAACAGCCCGGGCGGCTCCGTCACGGCCGGCATGGCCATCTTCGATACGATGAATTACATCAAGTCGCCCGTGCGCACGGTGTGCATCGGCATGGCCGCTTCCATGGCCGCCTTCCTGCTGATGGCCGGCCAGAAGGGCAAGCGTCTGGCGCTGCCCAACAGCGAGGTCATGATTCACCAGCCGCTGGGCGGCGCGCGCGGCCAGGCCACGGATGTGGCCATCCAGGCCGAATGGCTGATGCGCACCAAGCAGAAGATGAACCGCCTGATGAGCGAGATGACCGGGCAGCCGCTGGAGAAGATCGAGCGCGACGTCGAGCGCGACCACTTCCTCACGGCTGAGGAGGCCCGTGCCTACGGCATCATCGACGAGATCTATCAGAACCGCGCGTAACGTAACCCCAGACCGACGCAATGAGGTGCAAAATGCCCAGAGACAAAGATGAAACCAGGCAACCCCGTATGGCGCGCTGCTCCTTTTGCGACAAGCCGCAGGACCAGGTGCGCCGCATCGTGGCCGGACCCGGCGTCTACATCTGCGATGAGTGTATCACCCTGTGCCAGGAGATCATCGCCGACGACATCGGCCCCGCGCACGACGCGGACGCCGCCGACATCCCGCGTCCGACCGAAATCAAGGCCGTGCTCGACCAGTACGTCGTCGGGCAGGAGCAGGCGAAGCGCTCGCTCTCCGTGGCCGTGTACAACCACTACAAGCGCATCAACTCGCCCAGCAAGCGCGGCGACGTCGAGCTGCAAAAGTCGAACATCCTGATGCTCGGCCCCACGGGCTGCGGCAAGACGTTCCTGGCGCAGTCGCTGGCGAAGATCCTCAACGTGCCCTTCGCCATCGCCGATGCCACCAGCCTCACAGAGGCGGGCTACGTGGGCGAGGACGTCGAAAACATCCTGCTGCGCCTGATCCAGAATGCCGATTATGACATCCAGGCGGCGCAGCGCGGCATCATCTACATCGATGAGATCGACAAGATCGCCCGCAAGGGCGAAAACCCGTCCATCACGCGTGACGTGTCCGGTGAGGGCGTGCAGCAGGCGCTGCTCAAGATCATCGAGGGCACGCTGGCCAGCGTGCCGCCCCAGGGCGGGCGCAAGCATCCGCATCAGGAGTTCATTCAGATCGACACGACGAATATCCTGTTCATCTGCGGCGGCGCGTTCGACGGCATCGACAAGGTCATCGAGCAGCGCACGGGCAAGAAGTCCCTGGGCTTTGGCGCTGACGTGACGCGCGTGGAAGACAAGCCGATGGGCGAGATCCTCGCGCAGATCCGGCCGGAGGACCTGCTCAAGTTCGGGCTGATTCCGGAGTTCGTCGGCCGACTGCCGATCATCGTGACGCTGGAGAACCTCGACGAGGACGCGCTGGTCAAGATCCTCACCGAGCCCAAAAACGCGCTCGTCAAGCAGTATGCCCGCCTGATGGAGCTGGACGGCATGGAGCTGGAGTTCGAGCCCGCAGCCCTGCGCGAGATCGCCCACATGGCCATCGAGCGCAAGAGCGGCGCGCGCGGCCTGCGCGCGATCATGGAGAAGGCGTTGCTGGATACCATGTTCGAGCTGCCCGTGCGCGAGGACATTGCCAAGGTGGTCGTCACGCCCCAGGTCGTGCGCGACGGCGCGAAGCCCACGCTCGTGCCGGGCGTGCCCCAAAAGCGCCTGGCTGCCAAGACGCACCGCGATGACAGCGGCATGAGCAGCCGCCGTCCGTCCGTATCCTGATGGAGTATGCAACCCTCAAGCCGTGCTTTCAGTCGAAAGCACGGCGTTTTCATTTCCAGGCGGAAATCCCTCCCATCCAGCAAGCCCCTGCATTCGCCCGTTTGGTGAAACACACCCTAAGGGCGACATGTGACAGAAAAGAGGGGTTCTTTTGCTCAGCTTCGTTTTGCTCGGCGTGCAGCTCGCCGTGACGGTCGTCATCGGGATCTATTTCTTCATTCAGCTCCGCCAGCAGCCCAAGCAGCTGCCCGGCGCGCGGCGCGAGGGCTCGCGCGAGATGGACCGCCTGCAGTGCATGCGCGCGGTGCACCTGAGCGAGCCGCTCTCCGAGCGCGTGCGGCCTGCGCGCTTTGAGGACATCATCGGACAGGAGGAGGGCATCCGCTCGCTCAAGGCCATCCTGTGCGGGCCCAACCCGCAGCACGTGATCATCTATGGGCCGCCGGGCGTGGGCAAGACCTGCGCGGCGCGCCTGGTGTTGGAGGCCGCCAAGGAGACCGAGGGCACGCCCTTTGCCAAAAACGCCCCCTTCATCGAGATGGACGCAACGTGCGTGCGCTTTGACGAGCGCGCCATCGCCGATCCGCTGATCGGCAGCGTGCACGATCCCATCTACCAGGGCGCGGGCCCGCTGGGCGTGCAGGGCGTGCCGCAGCCCAAGCCCGGCGCCGTCAGCAAGGCGCACGGCGGCGTGCTGTTCCTGGATGAGATCGGCGAGCTGCACCCGACCCAGATGAACAAGCTGCTCAAGGTGCTTGAGGACCGCAAGGTGTTCTTCGAATCCGCCTACTACAGCCCGGACGACATGTCCGTTCCGCGCTACATCCACGACATCTTCAAAAACGGCATGCCGGCGGACTTTCGCCTCGTCGCGGCCACGACGCGCAGCGCAGACGAACTGCCGCCCGCGCTTCGCTCGCGCTGTATGGAGATCTATTTCCGCGCGCTCGAGCCGGGAGAGATCGCCAGCATCGCCCTGGGCGCGGCCCAGCGCGCGGGCTTTGAGATGGACGGCGCGCAGGCCGAGCTCGTCGGCCGCTACGCCACGTGCGGCCGCGATGCGGTGAACATCGTGCAGATGGGCGCGGGCGTCGCGCAGCTGGAGGGCCGCCGGCGCATCACGCGCGCGGACATCGAATGGGTCGTCGACAGCGGCCACTATCCCGTGCGTCCCGGCCAGCAGGCATGCCTGGAGTGCGCCGTCGGCGGCGTGCACGGCCTGGCGGTCTATGGATGCCACCAGGGCGCCGTGCTGGAGATCGAGGCCGTGGCCATGCCCGGCAATGGACGCGTATTGGTCACGGGCATCGCGGAGGAGGAGGAAATCGGCACGCCGGGACACCTCATCCGCCGCAAGAGCACCGCGCGTGGCTCTGCGGAGAACGTGCGCACGCTCCTTCGGCGCATGCATTATGACCTGGACGGCGTGGACATCCACATCAACTTTCCGGGCGGAGCGCCTGTGGACGGGCCCAGTGCGGGTGCAGCGATGGCTGTGGCGGCAATCAGCGCGCTGCTCGGGCGGCCCGTGGATGGCGCGGCGGCCGTGACGGGCGAGATCTCCGTGCGCGGCGAGGTGCGGCCTGTGGGCGGCGTGCCCACCAAGATCGAGGCAGCGCGCCGCGCGGGGCTTGCGCGCGTGTTCGTGCCTGCGGACAACTATCTGGAGCGCTTTTCGCACCTGGGGATCGAGGTGCGGCCCGTGCGCACGCTTTCGGAGGTCCTGGAGGGCATGCTGTTGGAGGCGCCTGCAGCGCAGGAAGTCGTGACGGGCGCGCAGGAGCACGCGCCGTTGGCGGCCCAGGGCGCGATAACCGGCGCGCAATGACTTGTCAAAAGCGGGCGCGGCGGGTATAATAATAATGCTGTTTGCAAAGGGGCTTCGGCCCCTTCGCGTTTCTTCATGGCAGTGAAGAACGCGGTTGGAGTTTTTGAAAGCAGAGGAGGGCCGACATTGGCGCAGGCGAAGAAGAACAAACTGGAGTCGCTTCCGATGCTGCCGCTGCGGGGCTTGATGGTCTTTCCGCACATGGTCATTCACTTCGACGTGGGCCGCAAAAAGTCGGTGCAGGCGCTGGAGCGCGCCATGGTCGAAGATCAGCGTATTTTCCTGGCCGCCCAGCGAGACGCGGACGTGGACGATCCCAAAATCCAGGACATCTGCGACGTGGGCACCATTGCCAACGTCAAGCAGGTGCTCAAGCTGCCGGGCGACACGCTGCGCGTGCTCGTAGAGGGCGTATGCCGTGCGCGGCTCAAGAGCATCGTCGAGGAGGAGCCCTGCTATGTGGCCTCCGTGCTCGCAGACGCGCAAAAGCCCGTGCGCAAGACCTTGGAGGTGCAGGCCCTCATGCGCACGACCTGCCAGTTTGTCGAGGAGTTCGGCAAGGTCAGCGGGCGGCTGTCGGGCGAGACGGTGCAGTCCATTCTGTCCATTGACGATCCGGGCCAGCTGGCGGACGTTATCGCGGCCAACGTATTGGTCAAGCTGGAGGACCGGCAGGACGTGCTGGAGCAGTTTGATCCCCTGGAACGCCTGGAAACGGTCTGTACGATCCTGGCCAACGAGACTGAGCTGGCAGGGGTCGAGCGGCAAGTGCAGGCGCGTGTCAAGAAGCAGATCGAAAAAAATCAAAAGGACTACTTCCTGCGCGAGCAGATCAAGGCCATCCAGACCGAGCTGGGGGACAAGGATGCCGGCGACGTGGAGGACTTGCGCGACCGCCTCGCGCGCATGAAGCTGCCCGACGAGGCGCGCGAGAAGGCGACGCGCGAGATCGACCGCCTGTCGCGCATGGCGCCCGGCTCGCCGGAGATCGGCATCACGCGCACCTATATCGAATGGATTCTGGATTTGCCCTGGGACGTCAATACGCCCGACAACCTGGACCTGCGCCGTGCGCGCCGCGTACTGGCGGAGGACCACTACGGCCTGGAAAAGGTCAAGGAGCGCGTCATCGAGTACCTGGCGGTGCGGCGCATCAAGAACGACATGAAGGGACCGATCCTGTGCTTCGTCGGCCCGCCGGGCGTGGGCAAGACGTCCATTGCCCGCTCCATCGCGCGCGCGCTCGGCCGCAGGTTTGTGCAGATGTCGCTGGGCGGTGTGCGCGATGAGGCGGAGATCCGCGGCCACCGGCGCACGTACATCGGCGCGATTCCGGGCCGGATCATCTCGTCCATCAAGCAGGCGGGCACGTCCAACCCGGTGTTCCTCTTTGACGAGATCGACAAGATGGCCTCGGACTTTCGCGGCGATCCGGCCAGCGCAATGCTCGAGGTGCTCGACGGCGCGCAGAACTTTGCCTTCCGCGATCACTACCTGGAGCTGCCCTACGACCTGTCGCACGTGATGTTTTTGACGACCGCCAACACGACGGATACCATCCCGCGCCCGCTGCTGGACCGCATGGAGGTCATCGAGATCTCCGGCTACACCGAGGAGGAGAAGGTCCACATCGCCAGGCGCCATCTGCTGCCCAAGCAGATTGAGGAGCACGGGCTTGCGCCCAAGAGCGTGCGCATCAGCGACGCAGTGCTGCAAAAGATCATCGAGGGCTACACGCGCGAGGCGGGCGCGCGCCAGCTCGAGCGCACGCTGGCCAAGATCGTGCGCCAGGCAGCCGCGCGCATGCTCGACGACGGGACGAAGCTCGAATCCATCACGTCCGCAAGATTGCAGGAGGATTTGGGCGCGCCACGCTACCGCTACGAGCAGGCCGGGCGCAAGCCGGAGGTCGGCGTGGTCAATGGCCTGGCATACACGGTGGTGGGCGGAGATACCCTGCAGATCGAGACGGCGACGATGCCCGGCACGGGTGCGATGGAGTTGACCGGCTCTCTGGGCGACGTGATGAAGGAGAGCGCCAGGGCGGCCAAGTCCTACGTGCGCGCGCACGCGGCGGCGCTGGGCATTGATCCGGCATTTTACAAGGAGCTGGACATTCACATTCACGTGCCCGAAGGCGCGGTGCCCAAGGACGGCCCCAGCGCCGGCGTGACGATGACGACGGCGCTCGTCTCGGCATTGACCGGCATTCCGGTCCGGCCGGATGTGGCGATGACGGGCGAGGTGACGCTGCGCGGGCGCGTGCTGCCCATCGGCGGCCTGAAGGAGAAGCTGCTGGCCGCCTATCGCGCGGGCATCACGACGGTGCTGATCCCGCGGGAGAATGAAAAGGACCTGGAGGAGGTGCCCCAGGCCGTGCGCGACGCGCTGACCATCGTGCCCGTGGATGACGTCAGCCAGGTGCTGGCGGCGGCCCTGACGCAGCGGCCGGGCCCCAAACAGAAGACGGAAGAGGTGTAATATGGCGCTCTAGCGCGCGGCCTTCGTCACGTCCATGGACCGCTACC
>CALVNS010000037.1 GCA_944349855.1 uncultured Eubacteriales bacterium
GCACGCGTCCGCGAGGAACAAAGGGCTATGCCCGCATAGTGACAACCACCAGCTTCGCTGGTGGATGTGTTCATTTGTTTGCACAAAGACGTGCGTATTGGCAGCGGCAGGCCGGGATGGAATGTTGACAGTCATTATCCCTATATACTATAATTTTGGACAGTATGAATGAGGCGAAACGATTGAAGCGAGGCGCGCTCATGTAGGATGAGATCGTATGGAATATGTTGTTGAAGAGGAAAATATGGACCGCATCCGCATGGAACTTGATCGAATGGGTATCCCCTTCCATGATATGGGCGACATCTGCATATTGCAGGACAAAGACGGGATCGTCGTCGCCCGCGTCCAAGGCGACGCGCGTTCCTGTGTGCTCAAGTGCTTTCAAAATGGAGCGCACAGGCGTGAAATTTCAAATTATCGGGTGCTTCAATCGTTGAATATCCCCACGATCGCCGTCGTTGCAGAAACCGATTCAGCCCTGCTGCTGGAAGACCTGGACGACAGCCCGGTTTACCGTCTGGGAACGGCATCCGATCTGGCCGACCCGGTCGTGGCCAGGCGCTTGGCCGGGTGGTACAGGCAGCTGCATCAACGGGGCTATTCCTATGTCGCACGGCATGGGTCGGGGATGTATGACGAGGCTGACTTCTTTACCCAAGAGCATATTGCCGAAGTCAAAGAGAAGACCGGAACGCAGGCGGACGCCGTGTGGAAGCTGCTGGAAGAGCGCTTTGACGCCATCCGCGAAATGCTGGGGCGGACCCGAAGGACGCTCACATACAACGACTTCTATTATACGAATCTGGCCGTGGCCCGGGACCGTTCCGCGGCGTTGATGTTCGACTACAACCTGCTGGGCAAGGGCTATGCCTACTCCGACGTGCGGAATGTCCTTTCGAGCCTGGCCCCGCAGAGCAGGGATGCGTTTTTGGCGGCATACGGCGCGGTGGATCCTCTCGAAATGGCGGTGGATGACGTCGTATCGCCCGTCGTGACCCTGTGCATGGCCTGCCGGCGTACGCAGTTTCCTGACTGGGCGGAGGGGCTGATCGACGAAATGCATACCGCGCTTGCAGACAAAATCAGGCGCTTGACGGATGGGGCTTTGAAGCAGACCACATGAGAACCGATCGCGCGGCATGCCGCTCTTGTAGGCCGCGCCCCACGAAAAGGAGAGAACCGGCGATGGATCAGGACATGTTGCGCGGCATGATGGACGAGGTCAAGGCGTTCTTTGCCGGTGACTACAGCGGACACGACTATGCGCACACGCTGCGGGTGTACCGGCTGGCGACGCGGATCGCCGAAAGGGAGGGGGCTGACCTGCGGGTCGTCCGGCTCGCGGCGCTGCTGCACGACGTGGACGACGTCAAGCTCTCTCCGAACACGCACGCGGGAAAGGACCATGCGGTCGCCCTGATGCGGGCGCACGGCGTGGCGGAAGAGACCATCCGGACGGTGTGCGTCCTCATCGAGGAGGTCTCCTTTGCGGGCGACGATACGGTAGAGCCTTCATCCATCGAAGGCAAGTGTGTGCAGGATGCGGACCGACTGGACGCCATCGGCGCCATCGGCATCGCCAGGGCGTTTACATACGGCGGCAACCACAACAGGACGCTGCACGATCCAGCGCAGCTGCCGAACCTGCACATGACGCGCGACGAATACCGAAGGCACGTCTCCACGAGCGTCAACCACTTCTACGAAAAGCTGTTTCGCCTCAAGGATCTCATGAATACGCAGACCGCGCGGGAGATTGCGGCGCACCGGGACCGGTTCATGCACGAATACATCGACGAGTTTCTGCTGGAGTGGGACGGGGCGCGGTGAGCGAATCGGAGCAGGAGGGGGAAGATCCCATAAAGGTCCTGAGCCTGATGGAGCCGTGGGCGACGCTGATCCGGACGGGGCAGAAGCGCGTGAAAAAATGGAAAGGCCGGATGAAAACGGGAGGCGGATTCGTCCTCATCTATAGAAGGCGATGAGGGGGAGACGCACATGAGGAAGGCGTTGGCGCTGTGGATGGCGTGGCTGCTGCTGGCGGCGTATGGACCGGCGGCACATGCGGAACAGGCGGGGTTTGAGACGACCGGACGGGTGCGCGACGGCCTGCCCGAGCTGACGATCCGCGTGAGCGACACAGGGGAGCGGCAGGAGGATGCGCTGCGCGAGCACACGCTGCGGGTGCAGATCGAGGCGCAGGACGGGAGCTTTGCGCAGGAGCTGACATACCGCTCGTCCGAGCTGCCGCAACAGGAGCACCTGGCGCTCTTTGCGCGCCTGGAGGATGTGAACTTCGACGGCTTCGGCGACCTGCTGCTGCTGACGGCGCAGGGCGCGCGCAATGTGTTCTTCGCCGTCGCCGTCTGGAACGAGGAGGCGGGCCGGTTCAATTCCGTGGAGCAGACGGAGGCGTGGGACGGCGAGAACAGGCGCCTGTCGGGCACGGAGGTGGAGCAGCTGGAGCTGTGCAACCATGAGCTGGACCCGGAGAGCCGCTGCGTGCTCTCCGGCGTGAGCGACGGCTTCTTCTACTACACGCTGACCGCCTACTGCTGGGAGTCCCGCTACGGCCAGGTCGTGCGCGCCGTGTGGGACGTGTACGACGCGGGCGAGGGCCTCATCGGCGAGTCGCTGACGCTGTATGGCACGGGCGTCACCCTGTGCTGGGATGAGCAGTACCCGGAATCGTGGTATTACGGCCAGGAGGGCGTGTACGCGGAGCGCAGCCGCTCGGCGCGTGAGATGATCACGGGCCGGGCCTCATGGGACCCGACGCACCTGCGGGTGGCCAACACGGACTGGGTGAACCTGCGCCGGCAGGACAGCACGGATTCGCCCTCGCTGGCCAAGCTGGATGCGGGGACTGAAGTGGTGCTGCTGGCGGACGGCATCGGCACGGACGAGGGCTGGGTGCGCGTGTACGTGCCCGCGGACGTCCCCCCGGACGGCACGCAGGCGGGCCTGACGGGCTATATCTGGCACAGCTTTCTGGAGCCTGCGATCTGACGCGCAGGCCGCCGTTGACAGGCGGGCCCACAGGCCGTATAATAAGAGCGACAAATGAATAGCCGGTGTATCTGCGCATACATGCGCGGCGTCCCCGTGGGGGACGTCATGGGAACACGGATGCAATTTCCGGGCTATCCCAGTAACCGTGAAGCGGACGAACGTGCAGCACGTCACTGCCCCGGGCGGGCGGGAAGACGCATCAGTAGGATGAGGCCAAGCCGGGAGACCTGTTTACACCGTAAGTGATGCCCCTGGGGGTGGGATATGCTATTTGGGTCGGGAGCGATCGCTCAGGGCCTGTTTAGTGTTCCTCGGGGAGGGACGCTTTTTTGTTGCGCGCAGCGTGAGGCGTCCGCCTTGCTGATTCATTTGATCCAATGAATGGAGGGATCCCCATGCGAAAAACCCTTGCCCTGCTCCTGACCGCCCTGATGCTCCTGAGCGCCGGCTGCGCGCAGGCGACGAGCCTGATGGACATGTACGGCCGCGAGGTCGTCCTGGACGCGTCCGCTACCCGCATTGTCGCGCTCGCGCCGTCCGACTGCGAGATCCTGTGCGCGCTGGGCGCAGAGGACCTGCTGGTCGGCCGGGGCGCCTACTGCGACTATCCGGAGAGCATTCTGGATGTGCCCGTGGTCGAGACGGGCGAGAACACCAATCTGGAGCAGATCATCGCCCTGCAGCCGCAGGTCGTGCTGATGGCGGACATGGCGCAGACCGCGGAGCAGGTGCAGGCGCTGGAGGATGCGGGCATCCGCGTCGTGCTCAGCGACGCAAACGACATCGAGGGCGTCTACACGGCCATCCGCATGATCGGGCAGCTCACCGGGCTGGAGGGCGAGGCCGAGGCGCTGGTGGCGGACATGCAGGCGACGTTTGACGACATCGCCGCTCGCTCTGAGGACACCGGCAAGACGGTGTACTTCGAGGTCTCGCCGCTGGAGTACGGCCTGTGGACGGCTGGCGTCAACACGTTCATGGACGAGCTGGCCAGCCTGTGCGGCCTGACCAACGCCTTTGCGGACGTGGAGGGCTGGGCCGCCATCTCGGAGGAGCAGGTGCTGGAGCGCGATCCCGACTACATCGTGACGATCTCCACGTACTACGGCGAGGGCCCCACGCCCGTGGAGGAGATCATGGGCCGCGCCGGCTGGGAGGGCCTGACGGCCATCCAAAACGGCGACGTGTTCAACGCCGACTCGAACGAGATCTCCCGTCCCGGCCCGCGCCTGAAGGATGCCGCGCTGGCGCTCTACGCGTTCGTCAGCGGGGAGGCGGAGGAGCCCGCCGCCTGATGTGGACCCATGGGGAGCCGGAGAGCGGCTCCCCTTTCCCATTCTGAACCGCCTGAGGAAATTGCCGATGAAACACACCCGTGAACGCTTTGACGCGGCGGCCTATCTGCTCTGCTCGCTTCTGCTTGCGGCGACGTTGCTGCTGTGCGTGTGCGCAGGCAGCGTGGCCATTCCGCTGTCCGACACCGTCGCGGCCATCGCGGCCACCCTGCGCGGCGTGCAGCCGCCCGAGGGCGTCGCCGGCGCCATCATCCTCTCCGTGCGCCTGCCGCGCGTGCTGTGCGTCGCGCTGACGGGCGCGTCGCTGTCGCTGTGCGGCGCGGCAATGCAGGGCCTGCTGCGCAACCCGCTGGCGGACGGCTCGACGCTGGGCGTCTCCTCCGGCGCATCGCTGGGCGCAGTGATCGCGCTGGCCCTGGGCATCTCCATCCCCGGTCTGCCCCTGGCCGGCACGGCCGTCCTGGCCATGGGCTGCGCGTTCCTGTCGCTGCTGCTCATCCTGTCGCTGGCCTATGCGCTCGACCGCTCGCTGGCAACGCAGAGCATCATCCTGATCGGCGTGATCTTCTCCATGTTCGCCTCCAGCCTCATCAGCCTGATCATCGCCTTTGCGCCCGAGCGCGCCCGGACCATCACCTTCTGGACGATGGGCTCGCTGTCGGGCAGCAATTACGCGCAGGCCCTGCTGTTGGCGGGCGCGCTGCTGCTGTGCGGCGCGGCGATCCTGGGAAGGACGCGGGAGCTGAACGCCTTCGCCGTTGGCGAGGACAATGCCCGCCACGTCGGCGTGAACGTGCGCCGTGTGAAGCTGGTCCTGCTCACGGCGGTGTCCGCGCTCATCGGCGTGTGCGTGTCCGTGGGGGGAACCATCGGCTTTGTGGGGCTGGTCGTGCCGCACATGGCGCGCATGATTGTGGGCTCCAACCACGCAAGGCTCTTGCCCGCGTCGCTGTTTAGCGGCGCGATCTTCCTGCTGCTGGCCGATCTGGCGGCGCGCACGCTGCTCAGCCCCATTGAGCTGCCCATTGGCGTGGTCACGTCGCTGGTGGGCGCGGCGGCGTTCGTGCTCATCTTCTATCGAACGCGGAAGGGGCGGTGAGATCATGCTGACGGTGCAGAACGTCACGGTGCGCTTCGGCGGGCTGACGGCGGTGGACGGCGTGAGCCTCTCCCTGTCGGCTGGGCAGTGGCTGATGCTGGCGGGCCCCAACGGCGCGGGCAAGAGCACGCTGCTCAACGCCATCGCGCAGGGCGTGCGCTACGAAGGGCGCATCTGCCTGGGCGGGCGGGACATGCGCGACTACAGGCCGGACGAGCGAGCGCGCCGGATCGGCGTGCTGGCCCAGCGCCACGACGTGGGCTACGACTACACGGTGGAGGAGGTCGTCGGCCTGGGCCGCTATGCCCACGCGCGCGGTTTTCTGGGCGCGCGTGATGCGCGCGGGCGGGAGATGGTCGAGCGCGCGCTTCGCCTGACGGGCATGGAGCCGCTGCGAAGCAAGAGCATGCTCGCGCTCTCCGGCGGCGAGGTGCAGCGCGCGTTTCTGGCGCAGGTGTTCGCGCAGGATCCGGAAATTCTGCTGCTGGACGAGCCGGCCAATCACCTGGATCTGCCCTTCCAGCGGCATATCTTTGGGCTGATTCAGGACTGGCTCGCCCAGTCCGGCCGGGCGGTGCTGTGCGTGGTGCACGACCTGAGCCTCGCGCGGCGCTATGGCACGCATGCGGCGCTGATGCACCATGGCCGCTGCGTGGCGCAGGGGGAGACGGACGCGGTGTTTACGCCCGAAAATCTGCGCCGGGTCTACGGCATGGACGTGCACGCGTGGATGCAGGAGATGCTGGCGCAGTGGGACGAACCCACGCCGGAGGGCTGAGCATGCAAAATCCGCAAACTTTTCCTTTACAATGACGCGTTAGCGTGCTAAAATGAGAAAGCAAAATCGGCCGGGTCGAGAAGGCCCGGTGGAACATGTGGAGGATGTGTGTCATGAAAAAGCTGCTCTGTGCTGCGCTGTCCCTCGTCCTGTGCCTGGCACTGACCGTATGCGCCTGCGCCGAAACCGCCGAGAGCGATCTGGCCTACGTTCAGGAGAAGGGCTCGCTGGCGGTGGGCATCACCAACTTTGCGCCCATGGACTACCAGGATGAGGCTGGCGAGTGGATCGGCTTTGACGCCGACATGGCCAGGCTCTTCGCCGAGTCGCTGGGCGTGGACGTGGAGTTCGTGGAGATCAACTGGGACTACAAGGTGGAAGAGCTCAACGCCAAGAACATCGACGTCGTCTGGAACGGCATGACGCTGTTGGAGGACGTGATGAACGCCATGAGCACCTCCGTGCCGTATTGCCTGAACGCGCAGGTGCTGGTCGTGCCGGCCGAGAAGGCGGCCGACTTTGCAGATGCGACGTCGCTGGAGGGCCTGTACGTGGCAGTGGAGTCCGGCTCGGCGGGCGAGGATGCGGCCACGGAGCTGGGCGGCACGACCGTGCCCGTGCAGAACCAGGCCAGCACGCTGATGGAGGTTGTCGCCGGGACGTCTGACGCGGCGGTCATCGACCTGCTGATGGCTGGCGCCATGATCGGCGAGGGCACCAGCTACGAGAACCTGGCCATCGCGCTGAACCTGAATGAGGCGCGCGGCCTGGAGTCTGAGCAGTACGGCGTGGGCTTCCGCAAGGGCTCCGACCTGACGGATGCGTTCAACGCGTTCTGGGCGGAGAAGGTCGCGGATGGCACCGTGCTGGAGGTCGCCACGACCTACGGCCTGCAGGAGTCCGTCATTCTGGAGTGACGCGCCTTTGACGCAGCCGCTCGGGGCGATCCCCCGGGCGGCCTTCGCATGCCTACCGACGACACAGAGAGGGAGATTTCATGTTGCGGGCCGCGGTCGAATTCTTTGCCTCGGAGCAGTTCCTTGCGGTGGCGTCCGCGCTCAACAGCGGCTTTCTGGTGACGCTGCGGCTGTTTTTCGTCACCCTGTTGGGCGCGCTGCCGCTGGGCCTGCTCATCTCCTTCGGCTCCATGAGCCGCTGGGCGCCGCTGGCCCGGCCCGTGGGCTGGGCGCTGCGCCGCGCCGGGCGCGCCCCCGGCCGGGTTGCCCGCGCGCTGATCCGCTTTTGCCCCGTCAGCCTGGTGTGCCGGCTGCTGGTCTGGATTGTGCGCGGCACGCCGCTGGTGCTGCAGATCATCACGCTCTTCTATGTGCCCGGCATGCTCGGCCTCTTCACGTGGGGCGGCGGCAGCGGCGCGCGCTTCACGGCGGTGGCCGCGGCGTTCGTCATCAACTACGCCTTCTATTTCTCGGAGATCTACCGCGGCGGCATCCAGGGCGTGCCCGTGGGGCAGAAGGAGGCGGGGCAGGTGCTGGGCATGACCCGGCGGCAGATCTTCTTCAAAATCACGCTGTTGCAGATGGTCAAGCGCATCGTGCCCCCGATGTCCAACGAGATCATCACCCTGGTCAAGGACACGTCGCTCGCCCGCGTCATCGCCCTGCAGGAGGTCATCTGGATGGGCGAGTCCTTCATGAAGGGCAACAAGGGCATCTCCGGCCTGGTATGGCCGCTGTTCTTCACGGCGGTCTATTACCTGGTCTTCAGCGGCGTGGTTACCATCCTGCTGGGGCGGCTGGAAAAGAAACTGGAATTCTTCCGCTGAGGGGGCGCAGAACATGGCAATCCTGCAAGTCCAAAACATTGAGAAGCACTTCGGGCCCACGCGCGTGCTAGACGATATCAGCTTCACCCTCGAACAGGGCCAGGCCCTGGCGATCATCGGCTCCTCGGGCTCGGGCAAGACCACGCTGCTGCGCTGCCTGAACTTTCTGGAGACGCCCGACCGCGGCAGCATCGCCGTGAGCGGCGAGACGCTCTTTGACGCGCAGGATCCCGCCACGCAGCGCGAGAGCGAGGTGCGCAAAAAGCGCCTGCACTTCGGGCTGGTCTTTCAGTCCTTCAACCTCTTTCCCCAGTACACCGCGCTGGAAAACGTGACGCTCGCCGTCGGCCTGCTCAGCCAGGAGCGCCCCGACTTCAAGCAGAACCGGCGCGCGATTCAGGAGAAGATCCGCGCGGATGGGATGGCGCTGCTGGAGCAGATGGGCCTGTCCGACCGGGCCAATCACTATCCGCACCAGCTCTCCGGTGGCCAGCAGCAGCGGGTCGCCATCGCCCGTGCGCTGGCGCTGCGGCCCGACATCCTCTGCTTTGACGAGCCCACCTCCGCCCTGGACCCGGAACTCACCGGCGAGGTGCTGCGCGTCATCCGCTCCCTCGCCCAGCAGAAGACCACCATGATCATCGTCACGCATGAGATGGCCTTCGCGCGCGATGTGGCCGACCAGGTCATGTTCATGGATGGCGGCATCGTCGTCGAGCAGGGCCCGGCCCGCCAGGTCATCGAACACCCCGCCCAGGAGCGCACGCGCCGCTTTCTCGCCCGGTACGAGGGCAAGTGACGCGCCGCTCAGCCCTTCGGAGCGAAAAGCTTCAAAGGGATTTTTTATTTCGAAATTTCGAAAAAGCGATTGACAAACTGTTAGGCGCAAAGTATAATTGAATTACGGAATTCCGAAAAAGCAAAGAGGAGATGGACGCAATGGAACGGAATCTGGAGGCGGAGATCGACGCACTGCGCGCACAGGTGGAGGCGCTGGCGGAGTACGCCGGTCTGGCGAAGGGAGCAAAGGAGGAGACCGACGCGGAGGAGGAACATCCGCACGTCGGGCACGTGGAGAAGATGCCGGGCATGCACCCGGACCCGGCGATCATGTCGGTGCTGAGCCGGCTGGAAGATGCATGTGGCCAGAGCCATGACACCGGCCGGCTGGCCTACATGGGCGTCTTTTCCTCGGGCGGCCGGCAGTCGACCTGGATTCAATACGACGTGAGCGCGGACAAGCTGCTCGGGCTGATCCGCAACGGTTCGGCGGAGCGCGTGCTCGCCTGCATCGGCAGCAACGACCGGCTGAACATTCTGCTCGCCGTGTTGAAGGCGCCGCGCACCGTCGCGCAGCTGGTGGAGGAGTGCGGGTACAGCTCCACGGGGCAGGTCTATCACCACCTGCGCTCGCTGATCGCGGCAGACATGCTGGAGGAGGAGAGCAGGGGCTACTACGTCGTGCGCCCGGACCGCGTGCAGGGCATCCTGATGCTGCTGGCCGGGATCAAAGACATGCTCGACCCGGAACAATGAAGAAACCCCGGACCCAAGGACGCCCGACGGCCATGCGCCGGCGGGCGTCCTCACCTTTTGGGCCGCGCAGCGTATGCTGAAGCAGAGGAGGGGATGCACGGTGAACATGCTGGTCATCGGCGGCGACCGGCGCGCCGGCTGCCTGGTGCGCGCGGCGCGGGCCGCCGGACATGCGACGGACGGCATCTGGCTGGACCGGTTCGACCCGGCGCTTTCCTGCGCCTGGCCGGAGCGGATGGCATACGACGTATACATCCTGCCCTATCCCGTCGCGGCGCAGGCGGGCAAGATTCCGACGCCGCTGGCGACGGCGGAACTGAGCGTGGCGGAGGCGGCCGCGCACATACCGCCGGGCGCGCGCGTGCTGGCCGGGCGGGGCGAACTGCCCGAGGGTTTTAAGCGTATGGCGCCGGACGCGCTGGAGGGCTTTGCGCTGGGAAATGCGGTGCCCAGCGCAGAGGGGGCGATCTTTGAGGCGATGCGCGCGCAGGAGGACTGCCTGGCGGGCAGCCGGTGCCTGATCGTGGGCTATGGGCGCATCGCCCGGCTGTTGGCGCGCGGGCTGCGCGGGCTGGGCGCACGGGTGACGGTCGCGGCGCGCAAGGAGCGGGACCGCGCGCTCGCCTGCGCAGAGGGGTGCGACGCCTGCGCGATCGCGCAGATCCCGGTGCGGATTGAGGAGGCGCGCTTCGTGTTCAACACGGCGCCAGCGCCCGTCATCGGCGAGGAGGCGCTGCGCGCCGCGCGGCCGGACGCGCTGCTGATGGAGCTGGCCAGCGCGCCATACGGCATCGACGCGCAGGCTGCACAGCGGCTGGGGAGGCGTCTGATCGTCGCGGGGGGACTGCCCGGGAAATACGCGCCGGACTATGCGGCGCGCGTGCTGTTGGGGGCGATTGCGGAATGGAAGGAGCGGGAAGCATGGAAATGACGGGAAAGCGCATCGGATTTGCGCTGACGGGCTCGTTTTGTACCTTTGCGAAGGTCCTGCCGCAGGTGCAGGCGCTGGTCGAGGCTGGGGCGCAGGTATTCCCGATCGCGTCCCGCGCGGTCGCCGAGACGGACACGCGCTTCGGCCGCGCGGAGGATTTTTTGCACGCGCTGGCGGACATGACGGGCCGGGAGCCGTTGTCGACGCTCGCGCAGGTGGAGCCGATCGGCCCGCGCAGGATGCTCGACCTGCTGATCGTAGCGCCCTGCACGGGCAACACGCTGGCCAAGCTGGCCGCAGGCATTGCGGATACGCCGGTGACGCTGGCGTGCAAGGCGCACCTGCGCAACGAGGGGCCGCTGCTGCTTGCGCCCTCGACGAACGACGGCCTGGGGACGGCCGCGAAGAACATCGGCGCGCTGCTGGCCGCGCGCAGCGTCTTCTTCGTGCCCTTCGGCCAGGACGATCCGCGGGGCAAGCCGCGCTCGCTTGTGGCGCACATGGAGCGCATCCCCGAGGCGGCGGAGGCGGCGCTGGCGGGCAGGCAGCTGCAACCCGTGCTCCTGTGAGCACAACAAAAAAACAGGCAGGAAAAACCGGGCGGGCTGTGGAAAGAAAAAGCCTGCCCGGTTCGTTTTATGCGATAGAGACGTAGAGGGGGATTATGGGGCTTTTCGCCCATGCATAAGGAGGTCGAAGCATGAAGGACAATCGCATTCGGCGCGCGATGGCGCTGCTGCTGGCGCTTGCGATGTGCCTGTGCGCGCCCATTGCGCAGGCGCAGGAAAAGATGGAAGCGACGCCGGGAATGGCGTCGGAAGCACTGCCCACTGAGAAGGCCGAGGTACAGGCTGAAGTTCGGATCGAGGTGGAGACGGCGGGCAACAGCAGCGTGAGCTATCCCGTGGTCTTGGGGCTTGAGGATGAGACCGTTCAGGGCAGGATTGATGCGGCCATCGAGACGGGCCTGTCGCTGGCCAATGCCCGGCTGCTGCTGGAGCGCGTGCGCACTGCGGGCGGCGAGCCGGAGGGACAGGCGACGCTCACGATGGAGACGACGGTCTATCGGTCGGGCAACGTGCTGTCCGTCTCGACCTCGCGCACGGGCGAACAGGCCGATGGCAGCATCGGGCACAGCGTGACGGCGCTGGTCTTCGACCTGACGACGGGCGAACCTGTCGCGATGGATGCGCTCTTTGCCGATCCCGAGGCCGCCTATGCGCAGATGGAGGCGATCCTCCAAGAAGAGCTGGGCGAAAGCATGAACGCCTACACGGACAACGCTTCCGTTCTGCCCATGCCGCGCGACAACTACGCCCTGGACGCGCAGGGGCTAACGGTGTACTATCCTGCCAGCCAGTACACAACCGTTTCGGGGCAGGTCGGGGCGTTCCACTTCTACTATTATGAGCTTGAGCCGCTTCTGTCCGAGCTGGGCAAGGCGCTGACGGCGCGCGAGGAGGGCGTGCAGGACGCCGCAACTGCGATCCGCGAGGCCATCGCGCAGGGCGCGTTCCCGAACTGGATCGAGGGCGTCAAGCTGGGCGAACCCATCGGCACCTACCTGGACGCCTACACGCTCGCGGCGGATCCGGATTATACGCTGGAGAGCCGCGTCTATCTGTTCTCCGAGCCGCAGCTGCGCGGCCTGTCGCTGGAGACCTGGCTGTATGCCGAGTGCGCGGAGGAGGAGGCGCCTGTGACTGCCATCCGCGCCTCCCGAATCGACCTGTTCGGCCTGCGCCCCGGCGTGACGACGCTGGCGGAGTGCGAGCAGCTGCTGGGCACGCCGGACGGGCGCACGCTGCGCGACGCGGACGACGCCTACAACATGATGCTCGAAGAGGGAGAGAGCCTGTTCTATCTCAGCGGCGGCTACTCCCTGGAGGTCCACGCGGACGCGCAGGGCGTCGTCTCCTGCCTGATCCTGTACGACGACGCGCGCACGGCCTGAGGGTTTTGAGGGTTTACCAAAAAGGTTTTGTGTGATATAATGATCTGCCCGGGATTTTTTCGGCCCGGGCAGATTGTTGTGTCGTGAGGAGGTCGGGGGCTTGGCCGGCAAAAGTCGAAAGAAGCGAAAGACGAACGTGGGCGATCGGATCACACGCGGCGCATGCGGGATCATGACCCTGTGCCTGGGCATCCTGATGTTCGCGTGCCTGTTCGTGGCGTCGGATGCGGTGGTGATTCAGACGCTGCGCTCCGTCATCCAGGGAATCGCCGGCGCGCTGTGCCCGCTGATCCCGATCATCGTCTGCTGGGGCGGCATCCTGCTGACCTTCTCGGCGCAGGGGCGCGTCAGCCCGCGCCGCATCGTCTGCTTTGTGGCGCTGTTCGTGTGCGTGGCCTCGATCTTTCAGCTCTACCAGATCAACGACGTGCTGCGCTACATGCAGTACAATCAGCTCTCGGAGAACTACTTCGAGTTTATCCGCCTCTCGTATATCCGCTCCAGCGCCATCAAGACCGGCGGCGGCGTGCTGGGCGCGCTGCTGGCCTGGCCGATGTGGCGCGCGCTGGATCTGTGGGGCAGCATGCTGCTGTTCATCTTCGTCATCCTCGCCGATCTGATGCTGATCACGGGCATCTCGCTCTATCAGGTGAGCGATTACGTGCAGGCGCTCTTCGGCGACGTGCGCCAGAACCTCAGCGAACGCCGGGAGGAGCGCCGCGCCGCGCGCGAGGCCGCGCTGGAGCAGCAGGCGCAGGAGGAGCCGGTCCGTCCGGCGTCCACCTCGCGCGTGCTGCGGGAGGAGGAGCGGCCGCAGAAGGCGCGGCGGACGCGTGCGCGCAGGCCGCAGCGGCAGGAGGAAGAGGATCCCTATGTCGCGCCGGAGGAACCGGCGTATGAACAGGCGGAGGCATGGGAGGGCCAGGCGTATGCGCAGGACGCCGATGTATACGCCCACGAGCCGCAGGACGCGTACGCATATCAGGGATATCAGGACGAACCCTTGCCCTTTCGCTATGACGAATACGGCGCTTACGGCGACGTGACGGCGCATCAGACGGCCTATGAGGAGGCGCCGCAGCTGTACATCGAGACCATCGAGCCCACCGCGCCCGTGCAGACGCAGGACTCGAAAGTGCTTGACCTGCCGGCGTTTATGCTTAGAAAGCGCGGACGCCGGGCGGAGGCTGGGCAGCCTGGTGCCGACGGCGCACAGTCCGCGGTGGCGGAAGCGCCGGATGCATCCGAATCGCCCGCGCCGTGGGATGCCCCGCAGGAGGTGGCGCAAGCCGCCCCACAGGAGGAGCCGGACCCGTGGACAGAGCCGGAACAGCCGGAGCCCGCCTTTGGCGAGGAACAGGATTCGCGCTCGCAGCCGGAGGTCGTGCGTCAGCCGCAGGCCGCTTCGCAACCGGAGCCCGCGCGTCAGCCGCAGGCCGCTTCGCAACCGGAGGCCGTGCGTCCGCCGGAGCCTGCCCCACAGCCGGAGCCGGTGCGCAGGCTGGACGATACGCCCATCACCTTGCCGCAGAAGAAGGAAAATCCGCTTGCCAAGCCGGTGGAGCCGTACTGCTTTCCGCCGATCGACCTGCTCAAGAACGGCAAGCCGCCCGCGCTAGGGGACATGCGCAAGAAGGACGAAGAGGGCGCGGCCAAGCTGATCGGCACGCTCAAGAGCTTCGGCGTGCAGGCGAAGGTGCTGAACGTGACGCACGGGCCGGCGATCACACGCTACGAGCTGCAGCCGGCGCCGGGCGTGAAGGTTTCGCGCATCCTGAGCCTGGTGGACGATATTGCGCTCAATATGGCGTCGGCGGGCGTGCGCATCGAGGCGCCGATTCCGGGCAAGCCCGCGGTGGGCATTGAGATCCCCAACGAGTCGATCGCCACCGTCGCCCTGCGCGACGTGCTCGAGAGCGATGAGGCGCGCCGCCATCCCTCGCCCCTGGCCTGTGCGCTGGGCAAGGACATCGCAGGGCGCAACATCGTCGCCGATCTGGCCAAGATGCCACATGTGCTCATCGCGGGCGCAACGGGTTCGGGCAAGTCGGTGTGCATCAATACGATCATCAATTCCATCATCTTCCGCGCGACGCCGGAGCAGGTGCGCCTGATCCTCATCGATCCCAAGGTCGTGGAGCTGTCCGTGTACAACGGCATCCCGCACCTGCTGGTCCCGGTCGTGACGGATCCCAAAAAGGCGTCCGGCGCGCTGTCCTGGGCCGTGATGGAGATGGACCAGCGCTACAAGCGCTTTGCAGGCCTGGGCGTGCGCGACATCCGCGGATACAACGCGGCCATCGGTCCGCAAGAGGAGCGCATGCCGCAGATCGTCGTCATCATCGACGAGCTGGCCGATCTGATGATGGTCGCGCCCGGCGAGGTGGAGGAGTCCATCTGCCGTCTGGCGCAGCTGGCGCGCGCGGCGGGCATTCACCTGGTCATCGCCACGCAGCGCCCGTCGGTCAACGTCATCACCGGCGTCATCAAGGCCAACATTCCCTCGCGCATCGCGTTTGCGGTTTCCTCGCAGGTCGACAGCCGCACGATCCTGGACAGCGCCGGCGCGGAGAAGCTGCTGGGCAAGGGCGACATGCTCTTTGCGCCCCAGGGGACGAACAAGCCCCTGCGCGTGCAGGGCTGCTTCGTGTCCGACGAGGAGGTCGCGCGCGTGGTGGCCTACGTCAAGCAGCGATTTGCCGCCGAGTACAATGAGGACGTCATCGAGCACCTCAACAGCGCCGAATCCGCCCAGGACGAGGCGCACGAAGAGGCCGAGGAGGTTGTCGACGAGCTGCTCGAACAGGCCATTGAACTGGCGGTCGAGTCTGGGCAGGCCTCGATCAGCATGCTGCAGCGCAGGCTGCGCGTCGGCTATGCGCGCGCAGGCCGGCTGATTGACGAGATGGCGCGCCGCGGCATCGTCGCGCAGGCCGAGGGCGCCAAACCCCGCGCCGTGCTGATGACGCGCGAGGAGCTGCGCAAGCTCAAGGAATGACGAAGGCGCGCGCGGCAAACAGTATAGAATGAAAAGACGGAGGGGAGCGCTTTGCGAAAGACGGGAACGGTCGTCTCGGTTCGGGGCGACATGATCGAAGTGCGCTTTGAACGGCCGGAGGCGTGCGCCAAGTGCGGCGCGTGCGGCGAGGGGCGCAAGACTTGCACGACGCTGACGCTGCGAGCCCAGGCGCAGGTGGGAGACGAGGTCGTCGTCGAGCTGCCGGAGGGGCGCGTCGCTCAGGCGTCGATGCTCGCCTACACCGTGCCGCTCGTCTTTCTCGTCGCCGGGCTGCTCGTCGCAGGGCCTGTACAAAGGGCGCTGGGCCTGTCGATTCCACAGGATCTGTTCGCCGTGGCGTTGGGCCTGCTGGGCCTGTGTGTGTCGCTGCTGATTCTGCGCGCAGTCGAGCCGCGCATTCGCAGGCGCAGGGGATGGCAGCCGCAGGTGGTATCCGTCACCCGCAAATCAAGCTGAATCAGCGCCGCAAACGGCGCGGAAGGAGGACTATCATGAACGCATTTGTCAAGGAATTCACGGAGCAGAACTTCGAATCGGAGGCCGTCGCAGCCAAGCTGCCGGTACTGGTCGACTTCTGGGCGCCCTGGTGCGGCCCGTGCCGCATGGTGGGCCCGCACATCGATGCCGTCGCCGAACAGACCCAGGGCAAGGCGATCGTCGGCAAGGTCAATGTCGACGAGAACGCCGGGCTTGCGCAGCGCTTTGGCGTGATGAGCATTCCCACGCTGGTCGTGCTCAAGGGTGGCCAGATGGTGGAGCGCGTGGTCGGCGCGCGCGGCAAGGAGGATATCCTCAAGCTGCTGACTCCGTACATGGCCTGAATGGTCTGGCCCGCGCCCGTAAGGGCGCGGGTTTTGCTTTTTATGGAAAATCATGTGTTTTATTTGTCATACCCCTGCACACGGGGCGAAATGTGTGCTATAATATAGCTGGCGTTTTGCGCCGGCGCGGAGATTGCTCCGCCTGAAAACGTACAAAAAGCACTTGCCGGCATTGAAAGACATGCGGATTGTGCTTGAAGTAACCATACACCTCTCCAATGTGCAAAGTACCAAAGCGTCGAAAGGAGGAAGCCGTGGCAGAATTGACATCCAAGCTGCGCATCATCCCCCTGGGTGGGGTCGACGAGATCGGCAAGAACATCACGGTCTTTGAGTATGGAGACGACATCGTCGTGGTGGACTGCGGCTCGATCTTTCCCAAGGAGGACATGCTCGGCATCGACCTGGTCATTCCCGACGTCACCTACCTCGTGCGCAACCGCGACCGCGTCCGCGGCCTGCTGCTCACCCACGGACACGAGGATCACATTGGCGCCATCCCGTATGTGATGCGCCAGATTCCCATGCCGCTGTACGGGACGCGCCTGACGCTCGCGCTGGTGGAGAACAAGCTGCGCGAGCATCGCATCAGCGGCATTCCCATGCACGTGATCAAGCCGCGCGACGTCGTTCAGCTGGGCAGCTTTACCGTGCAGTTCATCAAGGTCAGCCATTCGATCGCCGGCGCGGTCGCAATGGCCATCACCACGCCCGGGGGCACGGCGATCGTCACGGGCGATTTCAAGATCGACTATACCCCCATTGACGGCTCGGGCACGGACCTGAATACGCTGGCCGCCTGGGGCACGCGCGGCGTGCTGGCCCTGCTGTGCGACTCGACCAACGTCGAGCGCCCGGGCTACACGATGTCCGAGCGCAAGATCGGCGAGACGTTCAATTCCTACTTCCGCGACGCGGGCGGTCGCATCATCATCGCGATGTTTGCGTCCAACATCCATCGCATCCAGCAAGTGGTAGACCTGTGCGACCGCTATCACAGAAGGATCTGTTTTATCGGGCGCAGCATGGTGAATAATATGAGGGTCGCCATGACGCTGGGCGAACTGAAGATCCCGGAAGGCTGCTGCATTGAGGCGGACGACCTGGACGACTACCCGGAAAACGAGATCGTCGTGCTCACCACAGGCAGTCAGGGCGAGCCCATGGCCGGCCTGACGCGCATGGCGTACAGCGAGCACCGCAAGCTGCAGATCCGGCCGACCGATCTGGTCATCCTCTCGGCCTCGCCGATTCCGGGCAACGAGGTGTTCGTCTCGCGCGTGATCAACCAGCTGTACCGCTGCGGCGCGCAGGTCGTCTATAAGTCCATCGCCAATGTGCACGTCTCGGGCCATGCGTGCCAGGAGGAGCTCAAGCTCATCCATACCCTCGTCAAGCCCAAGGTCTTCATCCCCGTCCACGGCGAGTACCGCATGCTCTGCCGGCACGCGCAGCTCGCACGCCTGATGGGCATGGATCCACAGAACATCATCATCCCCGAGCCGGGACAGATCATCGAGCTGGGCGGCGACGGCGTGCGCATCGCGGGCGCGGTGCCAACGGGCGAGATCATGGTCGACGGCCTGGGCATCGGCGATGTGGGCAACGTCGTCCTGCGCGACCGCAAGCATCTGGCGCAGGACGGCCTGATCATCGTGGTCGTGGGCATCGGCCGGGAGACGGGCCGCGTGACCTGTGGCCCGGAGATCATCTCCCGCGGGTTCGTGTACGTGCGTGAAAATGAGGAGCTGATCGACGGCGTCAAGCAGGTCGCGCAAAATGTCCTCTCACAGTATCGCACGATCGATCCCTCCGACTGGACGCCCATCAAGAACCGCATCAAGGACGACATGCACCGGTATCTGTTCGAGCGCATCAAGCGCAATCCGATGATCCTGCCGATCATCATGGAGACCTGATGGCTCGGATGTAAAAACAAAGGAACAAATGCAACAGAGCGTGCAACGCAGCCGATGCGTTGCACGTCTATATTGGGGGGCGGACGAACGTGAATATCTACGATACGGCGAATCGCCTGGCCGGCGAGATCCGAAACAGCGAGGAGTGCAGCGAGCTTGCGCGCCTGCGAGAGGCCGCCTATGCGGACGAGACAAACCGCGCGCTGCTCAAGGAGTATAAGCGCCTGCAGCTGCAGCTGCAGATGAGCATGACCGGCGCCGCCGGTCAGATGCCGGATGAAGAGATGAAGCGCTTTCAGCAGCTGGCCTCGCTCCTGTATATGAACCCGGACGTGCAGGCCTATCTGCTGGCGGAAATGCAGATGCAAAAGACGCTGGCAGACGTGTTCAAGATCCTGACGGACGCCGCCGGGCTGTCGCTGGAGTTGCCGGGAGGCGACTGATCGATGGGAGGCTGAGACGACTTGGCAAAAAAGCAGAAAAAGACGCCGCGCGATTACGACCATGAGACGCTGCATGAGGAGCGGTCATACGGATTTTTCTGGTATGACTGGATCTGGACGCTGCTGCGTCCGCTGGTCGTGTTCACAGCGTCGCTGGCGATCGTGTGCGGCCTGGTGCTCACGGGCTGGAATTTTGTGACCGATCGCTTCATCGGCCCCGTCAGCGCGGACGACGAGACCCCCGTGGCCTTTACGGTCTCCTCGGGCAGCTCGCTGTCGAGCGTCGCGCGCAAGCTGGAGGAGGCGGGCCTGATCCACAACCATACGGTCTTCAAATACGTGACCGACTTCATGGGCAAGGGCCAGCTCATCCAGTCCGGCGAGTATACGCTGTCCAAGTCCATGGACATGATGCAGATCATGGACCGGCTGACCACCGGCGACGGCAAGCCCAACACGCGCATGATCACGGTCATCCCGGGCTGGACGGTCGAGGACATCGCAGCGCAGCTGTTTGCGGATGGCGTCATCCAGAGCGAAGAGGAGTTCCTCAATCTGTGCAAGACGGGCGAGGAATACGCGGACTATTACTTCATCGCGGACGTGCTGGCGACCTCCGACGTCTCCCAGCGCAAGTATGTGCTGGAGGGATACCTCTCGCCCAATACGTATGAGATCTACACCTCCGCTACGGCCAACGACATCATCGAAAAGCTGCTCGGCCAGACGGAGGCTGCCTATCCTGCAACGTACGACGAGCGCGCGCAGGAACTGGGCATGACGATGGATGACGTGCTCACCCTCGCCTCGATGATCGAGCGCGAGGCGAAGACGGCGGACTTTGCCAAGGTCTCGGCGGTGTTTCACAACCGCCTCGCGCAGGACATGACGCTCGGCTCGGACGTGACGATCAAGTACTACCTCAACTCGGAAAAGATGGCCCTCAGCGACTCGGACCTGTCCGTCGAGTCGGCGTATAATACCTATCGGAACAAGGGATTGCCCGTCGGCCCGATCTGCAGTCCCTCTGCGGATGCCATCGTTGCGGCCCTCTATCCGGACGAACAGTACCGCCAGCAGGGATACCTCTACTTCTGCAGCAAGGATCCCGACTCGGGCGAGCTGTACTTCTCCAAGACGCTTGAAGAGCACGAGGCGGCCGTCGCCCAGTACAGGCCGCTGTGGATTGAATACGACGAGAGCAGAGGCATCGAATAAGCCATGAAGATCCCGGAACTCCTGGCGCCGGCGGGCGGCATGCGGCAATTGCGCGCAGCCGTCCGCTTCGGCGCGGATGCCGTGTATGTCGGCATGAAGCAATACGGCCTGCGCGCGTTCGCGGGCAATTTCGACGACGAAGAGCTGGCGCAGGCCCTGCGCGTCGTACATGGGGCGGGCAAACGCCTGTACGTCACGATGAACATCTTCGCCTATGACGAGGACGTGCCCGGCATGCTCCAGGCTGCCCGGCGCGCCCGGCAGAACGGCGTGGACGCGCTGATCGTCACGGACCCTGGCGTGATCGAGTTGCTGCACCGGGAACTGCCGGACATGCCGCTGCACGTGAGTACCCAAGCCAATACGCTCAACAGTCTGACGGCCGCCCTGTACCACCGGATGGGCGCGCAGCGCGTCATCCTTGCGCGCGAGCTGACGCTGGAGCAGATCCGCCGCATCCGGGACAATACGCCGCAGGACCTGGAGCTGGAGGCGTTTGTGCACGGCGCGGTGTGCATGAGCTATTCGGGGCGCTGCGTGCTGAGCAACTACCTCACCGGGCGCGATGCGAACCAGGGCAGCTGCGCCCAGCCCTGCCGCTGGCGCTACGTGCTTGAGGAGCCCACGCGCCCCGGGCAGTACATGCCCATCGGCGAGGATGAGCGCGGCACGTACATCCTCAGCGCGCACGACATGTGCATGATCGACCACACCCCCGAGCTCGTGCAAAGCGGCGTCGCCAGCCTCAAGATTGAGGGGCGCATGAAGACGGAGTACTACGTTGCCACGGTCGTGGGCGCGTATCGGCGCGCGCTGGATGCCTATGCGGCCTCTCCAGAGGCCTACGCCGCGCAGCGCGAGGCGTTGGTGCAGGAGGTGCAGCGCGCGAGCCACCGGCCGTCGGATACGGGCTTTTACTTTGGGCGGCCGGAGCGTTGTGCCGGCGCGGAGGGCTTTTTGCAGACGAGCGAGTTCATCGCGACGGTCCTGGACAGGCTGCCCTCGGGCGAGCTGCTGCTGGAGGTCAAGAACCGCTTCTTCAAGGGCGACGCGCTGGAGGCGATGACGCCCGGCGGCATCGTGCCCTTTACCGCCGGAGACATCGTCCTGGAGGAGACCGGCGAGCGCGTCGAAGTCGTGGGACAGCCCAAGGCGCGCGTGCGCATTGCGGCGCCGGAGGGCATTGGCGCGGGCGATCTGCTGCGCGGCCCCTGCCGCAATCACACCCGGATCGAAGGTTAAAAATGGAATGCTGGAGGCGGCGTTTCCCGGTTGGGAGCGCCGCCTTAACCATTGGTTGAGCGTCCGGCAGCGCTGCCTGAATGCGCGTCGCTTGCGTGTCCCCCAATGGCTGCGGTACAATGAAGCCGGAAGCGGGGGACCGAAGCGCGCATCGGACGATTCGGAAATGGGGGGAAGAATACATGATTCAACTCAAGCGAGAACTTCAAGGGAAGATTCTGGACATTGGCGGCGGTGGCGAAGGGGTCATCGGCCAGCTCTACGGAGAGCAGGTGGTCGCCATAGACAACCGGCAGGAGGAGCTTGACGAGGCGCACGGCTGCTTTGAAAAGCGCCTGATGGACGCCACCTGCATGACATTTGCGGACGGTGCGTTTGCCAACGTGACATCTTTTTACACCTTGATGTTCATGAGCGGGGCAGAGCAACAAAAGGCGCTCAGCGAAGCGGCCAGGGTGGTAGTGCCCAACGGCGAGATCCACATCTGGGATTGCAATATAGCCTGCGCATATCCCGAGCCCTTTTATGTTGACGTTGAGGTCCGGTTGCCCGAGCGCAGCATACAGACGACGTATGGCGTCGGAAAGCTGGATGCGCAGAACATGGATTCCATCAGGATCATGTGCGAAAACGCCGGCTTGCGGGTCGAGAAGGCCGAAACGGATGGAATTCATTTCTACCTGAAATGCAGGAAGCGCTAACGCGAACGTGACTGCCGAACGGCTGTCGGAATGGCGACGAAAAAGGGGGCACATCTGTGAATCAGGCCGAGATGGGACGGACCATCCAGGCGTTGCGCAGGGAGCGCGGCATGACCCAGGAGGCGCTGGCCGGCATGCTCGGCGTGTCGGCGGCCGCGGTGAGCAAGTGGGAGACCGGAGTTTCCCAAAGTTAAAGAGATTGTCATGGACAATCCACGCTTACATATTTCTTTTGTACTCATAA
>CALVNS010000038.1 GCA_944349855.1 uncultured Eubacteriales bacterium
CGGCGTCCCCCACGTCCTGCATGCCGCACAGCTGCACGCCGTAATCGCGCTGCGCCTCGTCGGCGTCGGCGACGGGATCGACGACGCGCACGTCCATCTCATATTCGGCCAACTCGCGGATGATGTCCACGATGCGGGTGTTGCGCACGTCGGCGCAGTTTTCCTTGAACGTGATGCCCAGGATGGCCAGGCGCGCGCCCTTGACCTTCTTGTCCGCGTGGATGAGGCTGGCGACGATCTTGCCCGCGACGAAGGCGCTCATGCCGTCGTTGACGCGGCGGCCGGCGCTGATGATCTGGGAGTGATAGCCCAGCTGCTCGGCGCGGTAGATGAAGTAATACGGGTCCACGCCGATGCAGTGGCCGCCCACGAGGCCGGGATAGAAGCCCAGCGCGTTCCACTTGGTGTTCATCGCGCGGATGACGGCCTGCGTGTCGATGCCCATCTTGTCAAAGGCCATGGCGATCTCGTTCATGAAGGCGATGTTGATGTCGCGCTGGGCGTTTTCGATCACCTTGGCCGCCTCGGCGACGAGGATGTTCTCGGCGCGGTAGACGCCCGCCTCGATGATCAGGCCGTAGGTGTTGGCGATGACGTCCAGGCTCTGCTCGTCCATGCCGGAGACGATCTTGCGGATCGTGTGCAGGCGGTGCACTTTGTCGCCGGGATTGATGCGCTCGGGCGAATAGCCGATCTTGAAGTCCACGCCGCACGTGAGGCCGGACTCGCGCTGCAGAATGGCGGCGCACAGCTCCTGCGTCACGCCCGGGTAGACCGTCGACTCGTAGACGACGACCGAGCCGGGCTGCAGGTGGCGGCCGACGGTCTCGCTGGCGGAGATGACGGGCGTCAGGTCGGGCGACTTGTCGTTGGTGATGGGCGTGGGCACGGCCACTACGATAAAGCGCGCGCCGTCCAGCTCGCGCTCGTCGCTGGTGAAGCGGCACGTGCTCTCGCGCACCGCGTTGTCGCCCGCCTCCTCCGTCACATCGTGCCCGTCGCGATAGGCCGCGATCTTGCGCTCGTTAACGTCAAAGCCGATGGTGTCAAGCTTGCGGGCGAACGCCACCGCCAGCGGAAGGCCCACATATCCCAAGCCCACGACCGCCAGGCGCTCCTCGCGCGCGGTCAGCTTCTCAAACAGGTCGTTCATGCGCGTATTCCTCCATCGCCCGAACGGGCCGTCTGACCCATGCGGATTGGGTTTGTATGGGTTTATTCTAACACATCCGCCCCCGCATTTCAACCCGCCTCCGCCCCTGCGAAATTCCCCAGAATCTTCCTTTGGATATTTTGACGGAATATGAAACTTCCGGTAGATTTTTGGAGCGTTTGCAGTATAATATAAGGGTAGGATTTCCCCCTTTTTTGGAAAACACCGCATACGACGAGGAAGGCGACGCATGATCTTTGATTTGCAGAAAGCCAGCATGTGGAAACGTATCTCCGCGTTTCTGTTCGACTTCATCCTGTTCGGCATCGTCGCCGTGCTCTTTGCATGGCTGCTGTCCGCCGCGCTGGGCTTTGACGCCCATTACCAGACGCTCGTCGATGCGTATGCCCGTTACGGCCAAACCTATGGCGTGGATTTTTCCATGTCATCCGACGCATATGAGGCCCTGACAGAGGAGCAGCTGCAAGACCTGCAGGACGCGTACGCGGCCCTGGCGGCGGACGGCGAGGCGGTCTACGCCTACAATATGACCGTGCAGCTGTCGATCCTCATCACGTCGCTGGGCATTCTGCTGGCGTTTCTTGCGATGGAGTTCGCCGTCCCGCTGGCGCTGGGGGACGGGCAGACGCTGGGCAAGAAGATCTTCAGCCTGGGCCTGATGCGCCAGGATGGTGTGCGCGTGCGCGCGGTGGCGCTGTTCGTGCGCGCGGTGCTTGGCAAATACGCGATCGAGACGATGGTGCCGCTGCTGATCGTGGCCATGATCCTCTACGGCTCCATCGGCATCGTCGGTCCGGTCATCCTGGGGCTGCTCCTGCTGGTGCAGGCGGCGGTGCTGTGCGCCACGCCCACGCGCGCGGCCATCCACGACCTGCTCGCCGCCACCGTCGTAGTCGACCTGCCCAGCCAGAAGATCTTCGACTCGCGCGAGGAGCTGATCGCTTACCGGCAGCGCCTGCATGCGGAAAAGGTCGCGAGCGAGCCTTACCGGTAGTCCCGATTCGTTCACATATCCTGCGAGGCACGGAAGAAAGGGGATTGTATGAAAGTTGTCCTTCAGAACCTGACGAAGACGTTTCCCAGCCGCAACAAGAAATCGAACGAAGAGGTCGTCGCGGTGAGCGACTTCTCGTTCACCATCCCGGACGGCCAGCTGATCGGCCTGCTGGGCCCCTCGGGCTGCGGCAAGAGCACCACGCTGTACATGATCAGCGGCCTGCAAAAGCCGACCAGCGGGCGAATCTTCTTTGGCGACGACGACGTCACGGAGCTGTCCACGGAAAACCGCGGCATCGGCCTGGTCTTCCAGAACTACGCGCTCTATCCGCACATGACGGTCAAGCAGAACATCCTCTTCCCGCTGCAGAACCTGCGCGGCGCGGACAGGCTGTCCAAGGACGAGATGCTCGATCGCGCGCAGAATGCCGCGCGGCTGGTGCAGATCGAGGAGCTGATGGAGCGCAAGCCCAGCGAGCTGTCCGGCGGCCAGCAGCAGCGCGTGGCCATCGCCCGCGCGCTGGTCAAGATGCCGCGCGTGCTGCTGCTGGACGAGCCGCTGTCCAACCTCGACGCGCGGTTGCGCCTGCAGACGCGCGAGGAGATCCGCCGCATCCAGAAGGAGACCCGGATCACCACGGTGTTCGTCACGCACGATCAGGAGGAGGCCATGAGCATCTCCGACATGATCGTCGTCATGCGCGCGGGCATCGTGCAGCAGACGGGCAAGCCGCAGGACGTGTACGATAACCCGGCCAACCTCTTCGTCGCCAAGTTCCTGGGCACGCCGCCGATCAACGTATTCTCCGGGCGCGTGCAGGGCGGCCGGCTCTTCATCGGCGAGGACGCCGTGCTGGATGTGCCGGACGTGCCCGATCAGGCGGTCACCGTCGGCATCCGGCCCGAGGGCTTCGTGCTCGATCCGCAGGGTCCGCTGCGCTGCCATCCGACCAACGTGGAGGTCATGGGCCGCGACGTGAGCATCGTCTCCACCCACCCGGCGGCGGCCAGTCCCGTCATCCGCTCGATCATCAACGCGGACCTGCGCGTGGACATCTCCCAGGAGCTCGTGCGCTATGCGCTCAAGCCGCACAAGGTCTTCATCTTCAGCAAGGACACCGAGGCGCGAATTCCCTTTGAGGTGAAGTGATATGGTCGATAGCAAACATCAATGGAAGGCATGGATCTACCTTGCGCCGGCCATCGCGCTGCTGCTGGTGTTCACCGTCTGGCCGATCATCAACACCGTGCGCATGGCCTTTCTGGAAAACTACAGCGGCCTGAAGGCCGCCGGCGGCCAGGCGTTTGCGTTTGGTCTGGGCAACTTTACAAAGGTCATCGAGTACCGGCGCTTTGTCAGCTGCCTGAAGAACACCGTCCTGCTGTGCGTGTGGACGGTGCCCATCTCCACGGTGCTGGCGCTGCTCATCGCCGTCTCGCTCAACGCCATCCGGCCGCTGCAGCGCACGTTGCAGACGATCTTCTTCCTGCCCTACGTCACGAACTCCATCGCCATCGGCATGGTGTTTGCGGCGATGTTCAACATCGTGGGCAGCTTCTACGGCACGGAAAATGAGATCGTCGTGACGGCCGGCATCATCAACAACATCATCGAATTCTTCGGCGGCGAGCCCGTCAACTGGATCAACTACGGCTCGACCTATACGGCCAACCTGACCGTCATGATCGTCTACATCGTCTGGAACGCGCTGCCCTTCAAGATCCTGGTGTTGCTGGGCGGCTTGCAGAGCATCAACAAGCAGTATTACGAGGCCGCCCGCGTCGACGGCACGCCCCGTTGGCGCGTGCTCACGCGCATCACGGTGCCGCTGCTCTCGCCCATGCTGGCCTACGTGATCATCACCAGCTTCATTGACGGCTTCAAGGAGTACACCAGCATCGTGGGCATCTTCGGCGAGAACATGGGGCCGCCCGACGACGCCGGCCGCCTCAATACGATGGTCGGCTTCATCTACGACTCCCTGAGCACCAACAGCCAGGGCCGCGCCAGCGCCGCCGCGCTGATCCTGTTTGCGATTATCCTGGTCGTCACGCTCGTCAACCTGCGGATCAGCAAGAAGCGCGTGCATTATTGAGAGGTGCAGCATGTCAAAAGAAACGATCGTTCCCATGCGCGCAAGGGACATGCGCAGGCAGTCCCTCCATCAGAAGGCCGGACGGGCCGTCTACCTGCTGGCGGTCTATGCGTTCCTGCTGCTGATGGCGGCCATCGTGCTCTTCCCCTTCTACTGGATGCTGATCTCCTCGCTCAAGACGCTGGAGGAGTACCGCATGAGCACGCCGACCTTCTGGCCGCAGCGGATCATGCTCGGCAACTACGTCACGGCCTTCACCACGGCCAACCTGGGCCGGCTGTTTCTCAATACGATGATCGTCGGCGTCGTCTCCACGCTGCTGTCGCTGGTCATCACGATCCTGACGGCGTTCGCGTTCGCGCGCCTGGAGTTCAAGGGCAAGGAGCTGCTCTTCGCGGCGCTGCTGGCCACGATGATGATCCCCGGCGAGCTGTTCACGATCACCAACTACAGTACGGTCACGACGCTGGGCTGGCGTAACACCTATACCGTGCTGATCGTGCCGTTCCTGGTGAGCGTCTTTTACATCTACCTGCTGCGCCAGAACTTTTTGCAGATCCCCAATGAGCTGTACCTGGCGGCCAAGGTGGATGGCACCAGCGACCTGAAGTACCTGTGGAAGGTCATGATTCCCCTTTCGCTGCCCACGCTCATCTCCATCACGATCCTCAAGATGATGGGCGCGTGGAATTCCTACATCTGGCCGCGGCTTGTCGCCAACGACGAGGCGCACCGCATGATCACCAACGGCCTGCGCAACGCCTTCACCGAGACGACCGGCGACGTCAACTATCCCGTGCAGATGGCGGCCGTCGCGCTCGTGTCCGCGCCGCTGTTTCTGGTGTTCATCTTCCTGCGCAAGTACATCATGTCCGGTGTGAGCCGCAGCGGCATCAAGGGTTGATAGGTCCGCTCCCAGCGGCCTATGACATACAACCACCCATTTCAGACCCCACTTTCAGAAAGGAAGGAAAACCATGCTCAAGAAGATCGTCTCTCTGCTTTTGCTCACGGCGATGCTGCTCGGCTGCCTGTCGGCCGCGCAGGCCGAGAGCGCGCCCGGCTTTGCCGTCCCCGAAGGTGGCTATGACGGCAGCGAGGTCACCATCACGTTCTACCACACGATGGGCTCCAACCTGACCGCCGTGCTGGACACCTACATTGCCGAGTTCAACGAGCTCTACCCCAACATCCACATCGAGTACACGTCCGTAGGCAACTATGACGACGTGCGCGACCAGGTGAGCACCGAGATCACCGTCGGCACGCAGCCCAACATCGCCTACTGCTACCCTGACCACGTCGCGCTGTACAACCTGGCGCAGGTCGTGGCCACGCTGGACAACCTGATCGCCAGCCAGGAGACCGTCACCCGCGCCGACGGCACCACGGAGATCCTGGGCCTGACCGACGAGCAGAAGGCCGACTTCATCGAGGGCTACTACAACGAGGGCATGCAGTTCGGCGACGGGCTGATGTACACGATGCCGCTGTCCAAGTCGACCGAGGTGCTCTACTACAACAAGACGTTCTTCGACGAGAACGGCCTGACCGTTCCCACCACCTGGGAGGAGATGGAGGCCGTCTGCGCCAAGATCAAGGAGATCGACCCGAACTCCATCCCGCTGGGCTATGACAGCGAGGCCAACTGGTTCATCACCATGTGCGAGCAGTACGGCTCGCCCTACACCAGCGCGACGGGCGACCACTTCCTGTTCAACAACGAGCAGAACCGCGCCTTCGTCAAGATGTTCCGCGAGTGGTATCAGAAGGGCTACCTGACGACCCAGACGCTCTACGGCGCCTACACGTCCGGCCTGTTCGTCTCCACGACGGAGACCAAGAGCTACATGTCCATCGGCTCCTCCGCCGGCGCGACCTACCAGCGCCCGGCCGCGAACGCCGACGGCACCTATCCCTTCGAGGTCGGCATCGCGACCATCCCGCAGGTGAGCGAAGACAACCGCAAGGTCATCTCCCAGGGCCCGAGCGTTTGCATCTTCGAGAAGGAAAATCCGCAGGAGGTCGTCGCCTCCTGGCTGTTCGTCAAGTTCCTGACCACCAACGTCAACTTCCAGGCTGAGTTCTCCATGGCCTCCGGCTACGTGCCCGTGCTCAAGTCCGTCAGCGACAACGAGGTCTATGCGGCCTTCCTGGACAGCGCCGACGGCGGCGACTACATCTCCGCGCTGAGCGCCAAGGTCTGCCTGGAGCAGGAGGATGCGTACTACACCTCCCCGGCGTTCAACGGCTCCTCCACCGCCCGCGACCAGGTCGGCATGCTGCTGGCCAAGTGCCTGACCGCCGATGACGGCGGCGACGTCGACGCCATGATCGAGCGCGCCTTCCAGGATGCGGTGGACGAGTGCGAGTACAGCTTCTGAGCAATCCATGATGAAGCGAATCGCCTGTTGTCTTGCGCTCGCATGCCTGCTCTTTACGGGCATGCGGGCGCCCCTCGCCGAAGCGCCCATCGACTACGCGGGCGAGCTCAAGCTGGACATGACCTCCGACACGCGCAAGCAGGAGGTCACCGTGCATGCCTTCATTGACGGCGACACGACGCACTTCGACGTACCCAAGGATGTCGCGCCCTCCGGGGTGCTCAAGGCCCGGTATCTGGCCATCAACACGCCGGAGACGACCAACCGGGTGGAGGAATATGGCAAGGCCGCCGCGCGCTTTACGCAGGAGCGGCTGAGCACGGCTGCCTCCATCCTCATCGAGTCCGACGACGGTCGGTGGAACCTCGATTCCACCGGCGAGCGCCACCTCGTGTGGGTGTGGTACAAGCCCGACGCATCGTCGGACTACCGCAACCTGAACGTCGAAATCCTGCAAAACGGTCTGGCCGTGGGCAACGCCGCCGCAAACAACCGCTACGGCGAGTGGTGCACGGCGGCCCTGGAGCAGGCCAAGGCGCAGGGGCTGAACCTCTATTCCGGCGAGCCGGATCCCGACTTCGATTACGGCGATGCCCTTGAGCTGACGATTCGGGAGCTTCGCTGTGATCCCGAGCGCTACGACGGCCGGAAGGTCGCCTTCACCGGCGTCATCACCATGAACGACGCGCAGAGCGTCTACATGGAGGCCTATGACCCGGAGACGGACCGCTGCTATGGCGTGTGCGTCTACTACGGTTACGGCATGAGCGCGCCGGCGCTGAGCATTCTCAAGGTCGGCAATGAATCCCGCATCGTGGGGACGTTTCAGTATCATGCGCCCAGCGATTCCTACCAGGTCGCCGGCCTGAGCTATCGCATGATGGATCCGGATGATCCGGACAACATCCAAAAGGTCGGCGAGGGACAGCCCGCCTATGCGCCCATGGATCCCGAGGCGTTTGCGCGCGGTACGGCCGAGGTGCAGACCGACCAGGGCATGCGCACCATGGACTGCGCCGAGCTCGCGCTCTACACTACGGTCCAGATGCAGGACCTGCACGTTGCGGATGCGGCGGCGGACGCGGACGGCCTGCGGCTGACCTGCACGGCCGGCGACGTCCAGGTGCAGGTGCGGGCCGACGCTGCGGCCTGCGCCGAACTCATGGCGGAAGGCTGCGCCGGCCGCACGATCGACGTGCGCGGCATTGTGCTGCGTGAGGATGGGACCTATCTGATCCGGGCGTTCGAGTCGGACGCCGTCACCCTTCATCCCTAACGACCATCGAGAGGAGATCACCATGAAAAAGTGCATCGCTTTGCTGGCAGCATTCTCCCTGCTCGTCCTCGCATGCGCGGGATTTGCCGCCGCTGAATCCACCGACGGCCTGACCGCCGCGCGCGATTACCTGCGCCTGATGTATCAGGGCAAGCCGGAGACCACCCCGTCCGACTATACCGTCGTGGGTGCGGTCAACATCGGCGGCACGCTTTACGCCATCGACTGGACGGCCGATTCGGACACGATCCAGTTCGTGGCCGGCGACGACGGCATGGTCACCGTCGATGTGGACGAGCAGAACCCCGAGGAGCTCCACTACGTGCTGACCGCCACGCTCAAGGACGAGGCGGGCAACACCGAGACCGTCACCTTCAACCACAAGGTGCCCGCGGCGCTCATCCTGGATGCGGGCATGAGCTACGAGGAGATCGTCGCCGTGGCCTATGAGCTCGAGGACGGCCTGTCGCTGGACGAGACCTTCCGCCTCTACGGCGTCGTGACCGCCATCGACACCGCCTGGAGCGACGAGTACCAGAACATCACCGTCACCATCCAGGTGGGCGACCTGGCCGACCAGCCGATCATGTGCTACCGCCTTTCGGGCGAGGGCGCGAAGGATCTGGCCGTGGGCGACGACATCACCGTCGAGGGCATCCTGACCAACTACAAGGGCACCATCGAGTTCGACCAGGGCTGCACGCTCGTGGGCATGGGCGAACACGTCAGCCAGAAGGCGCTGCTCGACGCGGCCTACAAGCTCGAGGATGGCCTGGCCATGACCGCGCCCACCGTGCTGCGCGGCGAGGTCGTGAGCATCGACACCGCCTGGAGCGATGAGTACCAGAACATCACCGTCACCATCGTGTGCGACGGCCTGACCGAGCAGCCCATCATGTGCTACCGCCTTGCGGGCGAGGGCGCGAAGGACCTGGCCGTGGGCGACGACATCGCCGTGGCCGGCACGATCAAGAACTACAAGGGCACCATCGAGTTCGACCAGGGCTGCACGCTCGTCGTGCCCGTGGACAGCGCCAATGACGCGCGCACGGCCGTCACGGCCTATGGCCTGGAGGCCGGCCTTTCGATGACCGAGCCTTCGACGATGACCGGCGTCATCACCGAGATTGACACCGCCTGGAGCGACGAGTACCAGAACATCACCGTCATCATGCAGGTCGGCGGCCTGGCGGACTATCCGATCATGTGCTACCGCCTCTCGGGCGAGGGCGCGAAGGATCTGGCCGTGGGCGACACGATCACCGTCTCCGGCACGATCAAGAACTACGAGGGCACCATCGAGTTCGACCAGGGCTGCACGCTCGACGCAGTCGTCAAGGCCCAGTAACAGCGCATCCCAAAAAAGCGGGGAGCCAAAAGGTTCCCCGCTTTTCCTGTCTGCCGCTCACATCCAGTCCGTGTGCGTCTGCTTGTAGTCGCGCACCATGGCGTCGGCCTCCGCCAGCAGCGCGCGCACCTCCTCCTCGTCGTACACCGTCGCGCCGCTGGCGCAGGCATGCCCGCCGCCGCGGTAGCGCTCCGCCAGGTCGCTGATGGGCATGAAGCGCGAGCGCAGGCGCACGCGGATGCTCTCCTCCCCGCCCGGCGTCTCGATGAAGGCGATCCAGCACAGGCAGCCGCGGATCGAGTCCATGCAGGAGACGCAGGCGCTGGCCGCCTCGAACGTCAGGCCGAAGCGCTCCTGCATCCCGCGGCTGACGTACAGGTGCGCCACGCCGTTTTCGGTGCGCTCGATGTGCTCATAGAGATAGGCCCTGAAGCGCAGCGAGTCAAACTCCTTGAGGTACAGGTGCGCGTAGAGCGTCTGCGTGTCCACGCCCTGATCCAGCAGCAGCGCGGCGCACCGCAGTGTATCGCCCGTGACGCCGCTGAACTTGAACCGGCCCGAGTCGGTCACCATGCCCGTGTACAGGCACGTGGCCGCCCACGCGTCGATGCGCAGCCGGTCCTGGAACGCGCCATAGAAGGCGGCGATCATCTCGCAGGCGGAGGAACGCTCCTCCTCGACCCAGGACAGGTCGCCATAGGGCTCGCGGTCGATGTGATGGTCGATCTTGATCAGCTCCCGGCACAGCGCGTACTTGGGGTTGGAGATGCGCGCCTGGTTGCCCGTGTCGATCACGATGCCCAGCGCCTGCGCGTACAGCTCGTCCGCCACGGGCTCGTCGTCGGGGCCGAGGAAGGCAAGGAAGTCCGACTGCTGTCCATCCGTCAGCAGGATCTCCTTTTCGGGAAACGACAGGCGCAGGATGCGCTGCAGGCCCTTCGTCGCGCCCACGCAGTCCCCGTCCGGACGCACATGGCGAAACAGCATGATGCGCGGATACGCCTCGATCCTTTGCAGGATGGCCTCCATCTTGTCCAGGTTGTTCATGCGTCCTCCCCCATTTCTTCCAGGTCGCGGAGCATGCGCATCGCCTCTTCGCGGCCGGGCAGCGTCGCGCCGCTGGCCTTGGCATGGCCGCCGCCGCCGTAGCGCACGGCGATGGGGTTGATGTTGCGCCGGCTCGAGCGCAGCTCGCACAGCACGCCCCGCTCCGTCTCGGTGAAGTTGACCCATACGTCCACGCCGCGGATGTCGGCCATGACGTTCACCATGCCGCGCGAGAGCGTGAACGCATCCACGCCCAGCGCCCGCGCCTCCTCCAGCGTCGTGTAGATGTAGGCGACGCCGTTGGCGGCAAAGCGGATCTTGAGCGCGTACTGCGCGCGCAGCTGCACCTGCTCGTAGTCGTTGGCGTAGAGGTTGGCGTAGATCTCCTCCAGGTCAAAGGGCTTTTGCATCAGGAAGGCGGCCAGCTCGAACGTGCGCGCGCTGGTCGCGTCGTAGCGGAAGCGGCCGGAGTCCGTCACCATGCCGGTGAAGAGCGACTTGGCCGCGACAGGCGGCACGCGCAGGCCGCACGTACGGGCAAAGTCTGCCACTAGGCCGCAGCAGCTCTCGTAGCCGGTATCCGTGACCTCCGCCTGTGCAATCTGCCCGCAGAAGATGTGGTGATCCAGCCGCGCAGTGGATGCCGCCAGCACATAGCGCCCATCGCTGATGAGATGCGCGGCGGACGTATCCAGGATGATCGCCAGCGCGCCCTCGTAAAACGCGTCCGGCACGTCGTCCATGATCGAATCGTCCATGAACGCATAGCGCCCCGCGCCGTCGCCGACGGCGCGGACCTGCTTGTCGGGAAAATTTTCGCGCAGGATATGCTTGAGACCGATCTGGCTGCCCAGCGCGTCGCCGTCCGGGTTGACGTGCCGGTGCAGGACGATTCGGTCGTGTAGCCTGATCGCCTCGAGAATGGTTTCAAACATGGCCGTATCCTTTCGTCGGTTCAGTCGAAGTAGCCGCGGTATTCCACCCGCAGCGGACTTTGCGGAAACAGATAGCGATGCAGGTCGATGAAGTAATCGTCCGTCATGCTGGCGATGTAGTCCACGACGAGCTGATTGGGCTCCGTCTGCTCGTAGGGCGCGCGCCGACGGTAGTGCGCGCGGCCGACGTAGTCGATATGGTGCGTAAAGATCGGCGAACGCCGGTCACCCTGGCGCAGGTCCTCCAGCAGCTGACCATACATCTCGCGCATCATGGGCTTGGCGGTCACGTCCAGCCGGGCGCGCGTGGCTGCGCTCTCGTAAATGATCGCGTAGTTGTCGCGCTTGGATGCCTGCAGCGCCCGGAAGTGGCGCGCATCCAGGCGGATGTACGGCTTGCCGTAGCTGTTTTCGATGACGTTGACGACCAGGTTGTTGATGATCTCGGCGTTGAGCGCGCCGATCTCGCCGCCCTCAAATGCGCTCTCGTCCGCGACGTGTACGCGCGCGGCGTCCTGCCGGTCCTTCCCCAGATAGGCGATGATGTCGCAGATCTGCACGACGCTGCCCTCTAGCGTGGAGGGCTGAATGCGCCTGGCAAAGGCGCGGTCGGTGTACGCGCGCTCGATGATGCGGTCAAACGTCCCAAAGTCGCCGATGGGCACGGGGCGGTATTCCTCCAGTTCCACCTCGCCGTTGTGCCCCGCGATGCCCGCAAGCGTCTGCAGGCTGACGTTGAGCGGATAGATGGCATCCAGCACACGCACGGAGTGGATGTTGTGGTAGAAGTGCCTGCCGGTATGCTCGCAGTACAGCTCGTCCAGATAGCTCTCGCCCGTATGCGCAAACGGCGGATGCCCGATGTCGTGGCCGAGGGCGATGGCCTCGATCAGGTCCACGTTGAGGTTGAGCGCGCTGCCGATCGTGCGCGCGATGCGCGAGACGAGCTGCACGTGCAGGCTGCGCCGGGTGATGTCGTCGTTTTTGATCAGGGAAAAGACCTGCGTCTTGTCGCTGTAGCGATTATAATACGGGCAATGCAGGATCTTGTCTACATCGTGCACGAAGGCAGGCCGCCAGACCGTCCCCCTGTCCCCTTCGACCGCCGCGCGGCGGATGGCGTCCGCATCCTCAGTGCCCAGGCGCGCAAATGTGCCGTCGCGCTTTTCAGTTTCGATCTGCCGCGTGCGCTCCGCCGACAGCGATTCGTATTTGAGCACGGTTTCACCTCGCCATATCCATGGAATCCAATGGGATCGTCCCTTTAGTATAACACGCGCCGGGCCGCGGATCAACACCTGCCGGCGCGGCAAATGGCGTCTTTTGGCATGGGTTCTTTCGGCAGCTGCGACATGATTCGCGCATCCGGCCGCATACTAAGCGCAGAATGTGCGTGGGAGGGATGCTGCTTGGAGGAATTGCGGGAAAAAGCGCTTCTGGCGGTCGCGTTGGCTGCGCTGCTTTTGATGCTTTTGTGCATCGGGCTGCTCGTACGGGATCTGAACGCCGCAGAGGCGGAGCGCTTCGTGGATGCGCAGCGGGTCTTTGCACAGGGGGGCTGCGTATGATCTACCTGCGCATGCGGGAAACCGCCGAGCGCGGGCCGCACGAGGGCGTGCGCGTGCGCGACCTGTGCGACGCGCTGTGCGATGCGCGCGTCGACATTCAGGACATCCCCGTATCCGTGCCCGAGGGCAATGGGGTTTACTGCGTGCAGGCGATGCAGGTCGTTCGTGCGATTGCCGCGCGCTATCCGGGCGAACAGGTCTCCCTGCTTGGGCCGTCCACCACGCTGCTCACCCGCAAGCGCGAGGGACGCCCACGCCTGCTGGCGCTGCGCGCCGCGCTGGCCTTTCTGGTGTTGCTGGTGGGCAGCGCGCTGGCGATCATGTGGTTCCATGCGGACGTCAACATGTACGACGCCCAGCGGGAGATGTACCGCGCGGTCACCGGCGGCGAGGAGCCCGCCGCGCTGGCTGTGGCGCTCCCCTACGCGCTGGGTGTGGGGCTGGGTGTCGCTTTCTACTACGCGCTGATCGGCCGCAAGACCATCTCGCCGCTGGACGTCAAGCTCTCCGACTACAAGCGCGCGGTCATGAAGGAGCGCGCGGCCAGGGAGGCGCCGCGCAGTGATTGACGTGTTGGCCGCCCTGATCGCGGCCACTGCGGGCGCGATTGTGGGGCTTTGCAGCGCTGCGCTGTACACAGTGCTTCAGTTGCCCATGCGCGTGATGCACGCGTGCGGCGCGCCGTTGAAGCGAGGCCTGGCCGCCTGGGCGCTCGCGCTGGGCATTTTCGGCGGGACGCTGATCGGCGGCATGCGCTGGTCGTTGCACCTGCCGCAGGCGTTTTTTTGCGCGGCGATGTTGCTCGCGGGTCTGTTCACCGGCGCGCTGGCTGCCGCGCTCAGCGAGATTCTGGACGTGCTGCCCTATGCGCTGGACCGCTTGCGCCTGGGGCGCGCAGTGACGCCGCTGCTGTGGGCGCTCGCGCTGGGCAAGGCGGCGGGCGCGTTTCTGGGCACGCTGTTCGTGCATTGACGGCGCGGCGCGCGGCCATACTATGCCCGACGAGGAGGGATTCGATGGACAGGCACAACCATCCCACCTATGCGCTGCAGGCGCAGCCACGCCCCGGCGCACGGGAAACGCGCATGCGTCCGCCGCGTACGGGAACCCCCATGCGCAACAAACAGGAGGAAAGCACATGAAACAGAGCCGAAGCGTTCAGGAATATCTCCAGCTTGTCGAGCGGCTCGCACCCAAGTCGGACATGGGCAAGGGACTGGTGCGGGCCTTCTGGGTTGGCGGTCTGATCTGCGTATTGGGCCAGGCCATCACCGACCTGGCGATGGCCCTTGGGATGGATCGCCAGTCCGCCGGCACCGTATGCTCTATCGCGCTGGTGTTTGCCAGCGCATTGGCCACGGGCCTGGGCGTATATGATCAGTTGGGCAAGTACGCGGGCGCCGGATCGATCGTCCCCATCACCGGATTTGCCAACTCCGTCGTCGCGCCGGCGATGGAATTCAAGCGGGAAGGCTACGTCATGGGCGTAGGCGCCAAGATGTTTTCGCTGGCCGGGCCCGTGCTCGTCTACGGCATCGGTTCGTCGGTGATCGTCGGGCTGATCTACTTCTTTCTCGGGAGGTAACGCATGGCGGACAAACGCATGGGCGCACAGACGGTCGCCCTTCCCTCTACGCCGCGTCTGGCCGCATGGTCGGCCATCGTCGGCCCCAAGGAGGGCGAAGGTCCCCTGGGCGCGTGTTTTGACCGGGTAGAGACTGACGACATGTGCGGTCAGGAGAGCTTTGAAAAGGCGGAGCGCAGCCTGTTTACCTCCTGTGCACGCCTGACGCTGGACAAGGCTGGCATCCGGCCGCAGGATGTTCATGCGCTGTTGGGCGGCGACCTGCTCAATCAGATCATCTCTGCGGGCTTTGCGGCCCGACAGCTCGGCATCCCGTTTTACGGCCTGTATGGCGCATGCTCCACGATGGCTGAATCGCTCGCATTGGGCAGCATGCTCGTGGATGGCGGGCACTGTGCGCGCGTTTTATGCGCTACGAGCAGCCACTTTTCGACCGCTGAGCGTCAGTACCGCTCGCCGCTGGAATTGGGCACGCAGCGCACGCCGACCGCACAGTGGACGGTCACTGGCTCGGGCAGCGCGCTTGTATGCGAAGCCAACGCCGCACGCGACGCGCGCGTGTGCGTCACGCACGTGACGACGGGAAAGGTCATCGATCTTGGGGTCAAGGATGCCAACAATATGGGTGCGGCCATGGCCCCGGCAGCGGCGGACACGCTGCTGGCGCACCTGCAGGACACGGGGCGCGACTATGCGGACTATGACCTGATCGTCACGGGCGATCTGGGCAGCCTGGGCCGCGAGCTCATGCTCGAGCTGCTGCGCCGCGAGGGGCGCGCGCTCCCGCCCGAGCGCAGCGTCGACTGCGGCATGCTGATCTATGACGCATCGCAGGATGCGCATGCCGGTGGCAGCGGCTGCGGCTGCTCGGCCTCCGTGCTTTGCGGCAAGCTTCTGGGCCAACTCGCGTGCGGCGAACTGCACCGCATCCTGTTCATGGCCACGGGCGCGCTGCTGAGCCCCACGACGACCATGCAGGGCGAGACCATCCCCTCCATCGCCCACGCCGTCGTGCTTGAACACGTCGGGAAGGAGGAATAAACGATGTGGATGTACGTCAAGGCCTTCCTCGTGGGCGGTGCGCTGTGCATGATCGGCGAGGCATTGCTGTTGCGCACGCAGTTGACGAGTTCGCGCATCCTCGTGGGCTACGTCACAGCCGGCGTCTTGCTCGGCGCGCTGGGCGTCTATGCGCCCATCGTCGAATTTGCGGGCGCCGGCGCAACGGTTCCCCTGACCGGGTTTGGCTACTCGCTGGCCAAGGGCGCCATTGAGGCCGTGCATGAGCAGGGCTGGCTCGGCGCGTTTACCGGCGGGACCGCCTCCTGTGCGGGCGGCATCGCGGCGGCGATTCTGTTCGGGTATTTGGCCTCCGTGATCTTTACGCCGCGCACCAAAAAGTGACGCATAACATGAAATTTTTTCCATACACTCATGGATTGATGTTGCTACATGCGACATATTCGGGTATAATAAGACCTGGATATGTCTTTTTTGCGTTCATCGACCTGTCGAGGGGGCGAATGCATGCGTGTAGCGCAGGTGATCGGCAAGCTTGCTGCCGGCGGGGTAGAAGCCGTGGTCAACACCTACTACCAGCGCCTGGACCATACGCGCATCCAGTTCGACTACTTCATCGACGCGGATTCGCCCTGTGACCCGCCCCAAAAGCTGATCGCGCTGGGCGCACGATACTTTCGCATCCCCCCAACAACCCGTCCTCTGGCTCGTATTCTCACGCTGCGCCGCATCTTCGCGCAAAACCATTACCCCATCGTTCATGCGCACATGACCACCCTCAACCTGCCGGTGCTGCTCGCTGCCCGCTGGGCCGGCGTTCCGGTGCGCATCTGCCACGCCCACAGCACCAGCGCGCCGGGAGAGGGGGCACGCGGCCTGCTCAAGCGCCTGCTGCGCCCGACGGCGCGCCTGTTTGCAACGCATCTCATGGCCTGCGGCCAGGCGACTGCGCAGTGGATGTTCCCAGCCCGGCTGCTGGCGACGGGCCGCGTGACCATCCTGCCCAACGCCGTGGATGTCAGCCGTTTTTGCTTCTGCGAGGCCGTGCGCGTGCAGGCGCGCGCGCGCTTGGGGCTGGAAAATGCCCTGGTCGTCGGACACGTCGGGCGCTTCATGCGCCAGAAGAACCACGCCTTTTTGCTGGAGATCTTCGCTGCGCTGCGCGCGCGCCGGCCGGACGCCGTGCTCCTGCTGGTGGGCGACGGCGAACTGCGAGCGGATGCCGAAGCGCGAGCCGCTGCGCTCGGCCTGAAGAGTTGCGTGCGGTTTCTGGGCATCCGGCATGACCTGCAACGGCTGTACTGTGCGATGGATGTCTTCATTCTGCCCAGTTTTTATGAGGGTCTGCCCGTCGTCGGCGTAGAAGCGCAGGCCTGCGGCCTTCCCTGCCTCCTATCCGCCGCAGTGGACGCGCATACCGCCGTCGGCGGTGCAGTCCGCTTTTTGCCTTTGCGAGCGGGTGCACAGGCTTGGGCGCAGGCTGCCGAGGCGCTGGCTTCGTCCCAGCCCGTGCGCGAGGCCGGAGCGCAGGCCGTGCGCCGCGCGGGATTGGACATTTCGCAGGCGGTTCGGCAGTTGAGTGGCCTGTACGAAGCGCTTGCAACGAGGGAGAAATCGATATGATCAGACAGCACCAGCGTCAGCTCAACCAAATCAATGGCGCGCTGGACGCGCTTGCGGCTTTTGTGGCGATGCTGTTGGCTTTCGCCATTCGCTTTTATCTGCGCGACGACGGCGCAATCTCCTACGGCGTGGCGCCGCACGTGCTGGTAGCGATCGGCAATGCAGTGCTGCATCTGATGGTCTACAGCGCGATGGGCTTTTACAGGTCCCACCGCAGCATGCGATACTATGCGGAAATCTGGCAGATCGTCTTGGCCGAAAGCCTCTGCTTTGCCATCGTGCTCAGCGTGTTTTACTTTCTCAAGCTGCCGAATTTCTCGCGTGCAATGCTGGGCTACAGCTATGCGCTGGGCATCGCGCTGTGCGTGTGCAAGCGCATGACCATCCGCCTGATGCTGCGCGCCTATCGACGGCGCGGATTTAACCAGAAGCATGTCGTGCTTGTGGGGTGCGGCAGTACGGCGGCAGACTATCTGCGCATTCTCGATGTGCATCGTGAATACGGCTTTCGCGTCGCAGGCTACGTGGCGGACGACGCCTCCTGGGGCCGCGTAAAGCATCTGGGCGGCTATGACGCGCTGGAAGACGTATTGAACCGCCTCAAGCCGGACGAAGCGGTGCTGGCGATGGCCGCCCGGGACTACACGCACATCGAAGATGCGATCCGCTCCTGTGAAAAGACTGGGACGCCGCTGTCAATCATCCCCTGTTACGACCGCTATATCAGCTCGCGTATGCAGGTGGAGGAGATCGACGGCCTCAACGTGGTCGGCATCCGCTCCATCCCGCTGGACAACCTGATGAATGCGGCGATCAAGCGTGCGATGGATGTGGTCGGTGCGCTGGTGCTGCTTGTGCTGACCTCGCCGCTGATGCTCGCCGCGGCCATCGGCATTCGGGCGACGTCGCCCGGCCCGATCATCTTCCGTCAGGAGCGGGTGGGCCGGCATAAGCGAACGTTCGAGATGTACAAATTCCGGTCGATGCGTCTCAACGCCGAGCAAGACAGCGCCTGGAGCAGGGCTGAAGATGCACGGCGCACGCGCTTTGGGGCTTTCCTGCGCAAGTTCAGCATTGACGAGCTTCCACAGCTGGTCAACGTGCTCAAGGGCGACATGAGCCTGGTGGGGCCGCGTCCGGAGATCCCCTATTTTGTCGACAAGTTCAAGGAAGAAGTTCCATTGTACATGATCAAGCACTATGTCCGCCCGGGGATCACCGGCTGGGCGCAGGTCTGCGGCTTTCGCGGCGACACGTCGATCCCCAAGCGGGTGGAGCACGATGTGTATTATATTGAGCACTGGACGTTGGGCTTTGACCTGAAGATCCTGTTTCTAACGCTCTTTCGCTTTGCCAACGACGAAAAAATCTCCAATGGCGGCAAGCCCAAAGCCCATGCGTGACGCGGCATGCAAAATATGCTATAATGGATTGATCCCCATTTTTCGATAATTCAGGCAAGTTTCGCTGCCCGAGCGGGCAATGCAAATCGGACGCTTCGCCGCCACCGGAAAGGATGGACTGTATGAAGGACGAAAAGACGCTCTATATCGTCGTTCCCTGTTACAAAGAAGAAGCTGTGCTGCCGGAGACGTCGCGCCGCTTGGGCGAGAAGATGCGCGCGCTGATGGCGGCGGGCAAGATTTCAGACAAGAGCCGCGTCATGTTCGTCAACGACGGCTCCAAGGACCGCACGTGGGAGATCATCGCAGGGCTGCACGAGCGGGACAAGCTCTTCTCGGGCGTGAACCTCTCGCGCAACCGCGGCCATCAGAACGCACTGCTCGCCGGACTGATGACAGCGGTCAACTATGCGGACATGATCATCTCCATGGACGCGGACCTGCAGGACGACGTGAACGCCGTGGACGCCATGGTCGACGCGTACCATGCGGGTTACGACGTCGTCTACGGCGTGCGCAGTGCGCGCAAGACCGATACGTTCTTCAAGCGCTTCACGGCCGAGGGCTTCTACAAGCTCATGCAGGCACTGGGTGTGGACATCGTATTCAACCATGCGGACTACCGCCTGATGTCCCGGCGGGCGGTGGAGGGACTGGCGCAGTTCAAGGAGGTCAACCTCTTTCTGCGCGGCATCGTGCCTCAGATCGGCTATCCGTTTACGACCGTGGAGTACGAGCGCGCGGAGCGCTTCGCCGGCGAAAGCAAGTATCCGCTCAAGAAGATGCTGTCCTTTGCGTTCGACGGCATCACCTCCTTCAGCATCAAGCCCATCCGGTTGATTCTAGTGGTCGGCATGGTGATCTTCGTGGCGAGCATCGTCGCCCTGCTGTGGGCGCTGATCTCCAAGCTGATGGGCTCAGCCCAGGCGGGCTGGACCTCGCTGATGGCCTCCATCTGGATGATCGGCGGCATTCAGCTGCTGAGTTTGGGCATTATTGGCGAGTACATCGGCAAAGTATACAACGAGGCCAAGGCCCGCCCCCGCTACATCATCGAGCGCGTACTCAACGACTGATTTTTTTGCCGAAACACTTGACGCCGCGAATCGACTGTGTTATAATAGTTCACGTCGTCAAGAGGTCGCATGGCTCAGTTGGTAGAGCACATCGTTCACATCGATGGGGTCACAGGTTCGAGTCCTGTTGCGACCACCACCAAACCCTCGAATCGAAAGGTTCGAGGGTTTTCTTTTCCCTCTTCTGCCGAAAGGCCGGTCCGATTCATCCCCCCAGGACAAGAAAGCCTGCCGGACGCTGGATGCCCAAAGCCGCGAAACCTGGGCCTTTCTTCCAGTCCAGAAAAGTGGAAAGCAAAAAGCGCTCATGCCTGGAAAAAGGATTTTTGCATGGGCGCTTTTTTTGATTTTATCATTCTTGCTATTCTCATCGCTTTCCGCCAGTATGTTTCATTCACCTTTGCGCCAGTATAGAAATAGCCCGCCGTTTTATCGCTCATGGTATGTCCTGATCCGTCGCCTTGGCAAAAAGCATCGCAAAAGCTGCGCTGGATTTGCTCCATAAGTTCATAAGCGGCTTTCATCAGGCATGTCGCTTTCTGTAAATTATAGCGTCCCGCTGTTCAAACAAAGTGCATATTGCGTATGTCTGAGAGAAACACCTCTTTCAGCATATGCTTGTATAGCCCCCTGAATGGACTTCTACCTCTCCTGTCCCGTCTACATGCACGTTTTTTTGATGTCGTCTGTGTAGAGGATCCACGCCGTTGCCATAGCAATATAGCAACAGATTGGTCAGGGCCATACGTCCATCCTCCCTGAACCCAATATGCCCATATTGGCTACAATTGTCTCCAAGAATTCCTCATTTTCAACCCCCCAGTGGCGGTACAGATTCCATACAGATGCCGTCTCACCCTACAGCGGGCGGCTGCGCAATCCTCAATGTAGACATATGCCTTTTTGTTCAGTTCGCGGATGGTAAAGAGAGACACTTTGCTGTCCCGCAACGCTTCTATCATATCCTCCACACACCTGGTGGATACCCCTTGCCAGGTACATCTCAATAAGATCCTCTCCCACGCTGCTCTCCAGGCGGCGATACTGCTCAATGATGGCGATCTCAAAAAAATTCATAAAGATTTCGATAGGCGTTACAACGTTTCCGCACCATATATAATAAATAAACTTCCAATGCAGTGCTTCTACATCAACACCGCATTGGAGGTTTACATAAAGAAGAGGTCATTTTAAGAACGGCTATCTACTTATTTGATCTCCTTCAGATACCTTTTCAACGCATCCCGCCAGTCGGGCAGCGGCACAAAGCCGCTTTCCACGAGCTTGGCCCTGTCCAGTCGGCTGTTAAACGGACGAACGGCTTTCGATATGCCGTATTCCGTCGTCGTCACGGGCTGCACAGTCACGTGCATGCCCGCCTGACGGAAGATCTCGCACGCAAAGTCGTACCAGCTGATGTAACCGCCCTCATTGGTAGCGTGATAAATACCGTACTTCTCCGTTTCGATCATGTCCACCAGCAGCCGTGCCAAGTCCAGCGTATAGGTCGGCGTGCCGACCTGGTCGTTCACCACGCGCAGTGTGGGATGCGTCTGCCCAAGGCGCAGCATGGTCTTGATAAAGTTGTTTCCACTCTGGCCAAATGCCCACGCTGTGCGCACGATGAAGAACTTCTCCACCAGCTCGCGCACCGCCTGTTCGCCTTCCAGCTTGGTCTGCCCATAGACGTTCAGTGGCGCGTACTTCTCGCAGTCCGGTTGCCGGGGCGCCTCACCCTGCCCATCAAACACGTAGTCCGTGCTGATGTACATCAGCTTGCAGCCTATCTCCCAGCAGGCCTGCGCGATGTGCCGTGTGCCATCCACATTGATCGCCCGCACCTTGTCCTGATTCTCCGGCTCCTCGGCCGCGTCCACCGCCGTCCAGGCCGCGCAGTGAATCACTGCGTCGGGCTGTGCGCGTAGAAGCCGCTCCCGCACCGCTTCCGCGTCCGTAATGTCCAGACGCTCATAGGGCATGGTACATACCGCGCTTCCATCCTGCACGCCGCTGTATACGGGCGCAAGATCGCTGCCGACCCCTTCCTGCCCACGCCGTGCCAGCTCATTCATCACGTCATGGCCCAGCTGACCGCAGATGCCCGTAACGTATATCTTCATCTGCCTGTTCCCTCCGGCTTACCGGTTTGCGTACATCTTTTGATAGTAGTTCTGGTATTCCCCACTGATGATCTCCTCCCACCAGCTGCG
>CALVNS010000039.1 GCA_944349855.1 uncultured Eubacteriales bacterium
TGCACGCGTCCGCGAGGAACAAAGGGCTATGCCCGCATAGTGACAACCACCAGCTTCGCTGGTGGATGTGTTCATTCTTCCATCAGACGTAATGTACCGCCGTCATGCTGTGCTCGATCTCGCGGGCGGGGTTGCCATAGCCCAGCGCCGCGCAGCACTGCACGTCGTGGTCGGCCGGCACGCCGTAACCGTCCAGCAGCGCGCGCACAGCCGGGTCGCCGTTTGTATCCTTCATCTGGTTGATCCAGCAGGACGCGACGCCCAGCGAGTGGGCCATGAGCATGATGTTCTGCATCGCGCAGCCCGCGTCGGCGATGGCGTTGGCGTTGGTCTTGAGGTTGGAAACGATCACCAGCGTGTCGGGCTCGTAGAAGTTATATCCCTCGCGCCCTATGGCCGCGCCGACGGCGCGCGCCAGCTGCGCGATCTGCTCCGCGTCGCGCAGCACGGTAAAGCGCCAGGTCTGACGGTTCATGGCGGTGGGCGCATAGACGGCGGCGGTCAGGATCTGCTCCAGGTCTGCGTCCGGGATGCGCCGCTTTTCAAAGGCGCGGCAGCTGCGGCGCGTCATGATGTTTTCAAGAATCGCGTTCATCGTTCATCCTCCTTTGGTCCGTCCGGTTCCTCGTAACGCTGCACCACGACGCCGCCCTCGCTGAGGATCTCCAGCGAGAAGGGGTCGGGATAGCCCTTTTCATACACGACGCGCCGGATGCCCGCGTTGACGATCATCTTCGCGCACAGGATACACGGCTGGTGCGTGCAGTACAGCGTCGCGCCCTCGATCGTGATGCCCAGCTTGGCCGCCTGGATGATCGCGTTCTGCTCGGCATGCACCGCATAGCACAGCTCGTGGCGCGTCCCCGATGCGATGCCCAGCTTTTTGCGCAGGCATTCGCCGCGCTCCACGCACGTGCGGATGCCGGCAGGCGCGCCGTTGTAACCCGTCGTCATGATGCGCTTGTCCCGGACGATCACAGCGCCGATCTTGCGCTCGGGCTGGTAGCAGCTCGCCCAGCTCGAGATCAGGCGCGCCATCTCGATGAAGCGCTTGTCCCACTTGTCAAACATGCCGGTCACCCACCTCCTGTTGGAACCATTATACAAAGCGTTCGCCTGCGCGTCAAGCGGTTCAGGTTTCGTCTTGTGCCGCATACGCTTTGCCGGTGATGAAATTGGCAAAGCACGCACTGATCCGGCAGACCGCGCTCCTGTCCGTGGCGAACGTCGCCGTCCGGGCGATGGGCTTTCTGCTGCGCATCCTCACTTCGCGCCTGCTGGGCGCGCAGGCGGTGGGCGTGATGGAGCTGGCCTCCAGCACGCACATGCTGTGCATTGCGCCCGTCACATCCGGCCTGCCCATGGCGATGTCACGCCTGTGCGCGCGAGAGGGCGGGGATGCCCCGCGCACGCTTGGGAGCGGCCTGCGCCTGGCGCTGATGATCTCGCTGCCGGTCTTCGCGCTCTGTGCCGTGCTCTCGCCGCTGACGGCGCGCCTGCTGGGCGACGCGCGCACGTTTCCCGCGCTGCTGGTGTTTCTGCCCTGTATTCCGATACTGGGCGTGTCCGCCGCGCTGAACGGCTACTTCTACGGGCGCGAGAATGCCCTCCCGCCTGCGCTTTCGGAGCTATGCGAGCAGCTGTTGCGCCTGGCGCTGACGGTGTCGCTGCTGCTGGCGCTCCCCGCGCTGGCGCTCCCCCTGCGCGCGGCAATTCCGGCCTTCGCTACGCTCCTGGGCGAGGTGGCAGGGCTCGCGCTGATGCTCCTGCTGGCGCGCCGCGAGCTCGCGCGCGCATACCGCACGCCGCGTGCCCCTCAGACGGAGCGCCTGCTCGTGCGCCTGGCGCTGCCCATGACCGCGATGCGCCTGATCTCCTCTGCCATGCGCACCGTCTGCGCCGCGCTTGTGCCCGCGCGGCTCCAGCTGTCGGGGCTGCCCGCCACAGAGGCGATCGCGCGCTTTGGCATGCTGCAGGGCATGGCGATGCCCGTGCTGATGATGCCCTCCGTCTTCACCGGCGCGCTGGCGATGGTCGTCTCCCCTGCGATCGCCCGGCGCCAGCGCGTTGGCGCGCCCTTGCGTCCGCTGGCGCGCCTGGCACTGCTGGGCGCTCTGGGCCTGTGCATCCCTTGCGCTGGGCTCGTGTGGGCGCTGGCGCCAGCCATCGCGCAACGGGTGTACCGGCAGATGGAGCTGCTGGGGCTGCTGCGCTTCATGGCGCCGATGGTTGCGCTGCTGGGGCTGCACCAGGTCGTCAACGCCCTGCTCGCAGGGCTGGGCATCCAGCGCCGCGCGCTGTACGGCCAGCTTGCCGGGTCGCTGTGCTCGCTCGCGCTCGCCTATGCGCTGACCGCGCGTCCCCAGCTGCGCCTCTACGGCTACGCGCTGGCCACGATGGCGGGACACGCGCTCACGCTGCTGTACAACCTGAGCCTGCTGCGGGGGGCGCTTCGCGGCGAAGCGCCCCCCGACAGGGAAGAGGACGAGCCCGCTCAGGCACTCACAGCATGCGCCCGTCCGTCGAAAGCGTGACCACCTGCCACGGAATGATCTTGCCGCTGCGCTGCATCGCCGTCTTGACCGCATTTACGATGCCGCCGCAGCACGGAACCTCCATGCGCACAACCGTGACGCTGCGGATGTCCGCGTTTTGCAGCATCGCCGTCAGTTTGTCCGCATAGTCGACCGCGTCCAGCTTGGGACATCCGATGAGCGTCACGCGGCCCCGCATGAATCGCTCATGCATATCTGCAAACGCAAAGGCCGTGCAGTCCGCCGCAATGAGCAGATCCGCCCCCTGTAGCCAGGGTGCATTCACCGGCGCGAGCTTGATCTGCACCGGCCACTGTGCAAGGCGGCTGATCGGCGCGGTTTCCCGGCTCTGTAAGGGTGCAGGCTCTTCGTGCGGCTCACGCCGGATCGTCTGCGCCCGCGCGCCCGGACATCCGCCTCCCGAACATCTGCCCTGCGCCTTGCTTGCGCGCACAGCCGCCTCGTCATAAGCGGGCGCTTCCCGCTCTTCAAATGAGATTGCGCCTACCGGGCAGGCGGGCAGACAGTCGCCCAGGCCGTCGCAGTAGTCCTCTCGCAGCAGCGCCGCCTTGCCGTCCACCATGCCGATCGCGCCCTCATGGCACGCCTGCGCGCACAGCCCGCAGCCGTTGCACTTGTCCGAATCGATCTTGATGATCCTGCGAACCATATACAAAACTCCCTTTCCTACGTCCATTGGTTTGAAGCCGACGTATGGATAATACGACGATTTTGTACGCATGTCCGTTGGAATAACAACGAAAAGAGGAAGAAAGAAATGCAAAGCTTTCCCCAGGCCCATCCGCTGTTTGACGGCATTGCCGAAGCGGATCTGCGCACGTTGGTCGCCTGCCTGGATGGCGGCGCGCGCGCATATGAGAAGGGCGAATATATGCTGCACGCGGACGATCCGTGCGCTTGGGTCGGCATCGTATGCATGGGAAGCGCCCACGTCGTGCAGGAGGATTTCTGGGGCAACCGATCGCTGCTGGCGCGTCTTGGCCCCGACGACATCTTTGGCGAGGCGTTTGCGTGCGCCGGGGTCGCGTCGCTTCCCGTGGGCGTCGTGGCCGCCGAGCGCTGCAGCGTGCGCCTGCTGCGCGCGGACAAGCTCTGCGCGCCCTGTTCTAATGCCTGTCCCGGGCACACGCGTCTGATGCAAAACCTTCTGGTGTTGCTCGCACACAAAAACGTGACGCTCACCCGCAAGATCGCGCATCTCACGCGGCGCGGCACGCGCGAAAAGGTGCTGTCGTACCTGTCCGAGCAGGCGCGCCTGGCGGGATGCGCACAGTTTGACATTCCCTTCACCCGCCAGGAGCTGGCCGACTACCTGTCCGTAGATCGCAGTGCGCTGTCCGCGGTGCTCTGCGCACTGCGCGACGAAGGCACGCTTCGCTTTCGGCGCAACCACTTTCATCTGCTGCGCCCCGACGAGCGCCCATGAAAAAGCCGGACGATTTTCGTCCGGCTATGTGCGCGCCTTGACCCGGGCCTTCCCCGCCCTGTGAAGGCCCCATGCACTGGGGCTGAGCAACACGAGCATCGGAAAGATTTCCAGCCGCCCGGCCAGCATGCAAAAGGACAGCATGAGCTTGGAGGGCGCGCCGTACACGCCGTAATTGCCCAATACGCCAATCTCATCGCCAAAGCAGGGACCGACGTTCGAGATTGCCGAAAGCACCGCCGTGAAGTTGGTCGTCAGGCTGAACCCATCCGCCGAGACAAAGACCGTCGCCACGAGCAGCAGGCCGATATAAGCGAAGAAAAACAGGCCCACCTGGCTGAGCGTGCCCTCTTCGACCGTCTTGCCGTCGAGCTTGACGAGCGATACGCGCCGGGGCATGAACGTATTTTTCACCTGGCGGCGTACGTTCTTGCACAGCAGGAGCACGCGAATCGTCTTGACGCCGCCGGCCGTCGAACCCGCGCACGATCCCATGAGCATCAGCCCCACCAGAATGGCGCGGCTCAGCTGCGGCCATGCATTGAAATCCGTGGTAAAGTAGCCCGTTGTGGAGACGACGCTGGCCACCTGAAATGACGCATAGCGCAGCGACTGAAAGAATTTCCCGTCAAACAGGGGCAGAATGTTGAGCGTGACGGCCAGGATCGCCACGCCCACGATGCACAAATAGGCGATGACCTCCTCGTTGCGCGCCGCCTTGCGGATGCCCGCCGTGAGCACATGGAAATAAAACGCGAAGTTCAGGCCAAACATCAGCATGAACACCGTCGTAATGCCATCCACCGCCGCGGATTCGTACGCGCCCACAGACAGGTTGCGGCTGGAGAAACCGCCCGTGCCCGCCGTACCGAAGGCGTGAATGCAGGCATCGTAGGCCGGAAGCCCCGCCAGCAGGAGCGCGACGATGTTGGCAAGCGTCAGCGCGACATAGATCAGGTATAGGATCTTCGCCGTCTCGCCCATGCGCGGCACCAGACGGCTCAGCTCAGGGCCGGGCGACTCCGCGCGCATCAGATGGGACGTGCGTCCCGTCACCTTGGGCGTGATCGCCAGGGTGAGCACCAGCACGCCCATGCCGCCGATCCAGTGGGTGAAGCTGCGCCAGAAGATCACGCCGCGCGGCAGGGTCTCGACCTGCGGGAGGATGGATGCGCCGGTCGTCGTAAATCCGCTGACCGTTTCAAAAAACGCGTCGACATAATCGGGAATCGCGCCGCTGATGCAAAATGGAAGCGCGCCAAAGGCGCTGAGCAGAATCCATCCGGCGCTGACGACGATAAACGCCTCTCTGGCGCGCAGATCGTGAACGCCGGGACGCGCCGTCAGATTCAGCACGCCCCCTACGCAGCCGAGCAGCGCGATGGTGACAAAGAATGCCATTCGATCCGTGCCGGCGCATGCGAGCGATACGATAAACGACGGCGCCATGAGCGCTGCTTCCAGCAGGAGCAACTTGCCCAACAGATTTCCGACCAACCGTATGTTCACGCTTTGCCTCCATGTACCTTCAAGACATCCTTGAGGTCTGTAATGCCCTGCCGCTTGGTGATGATGATCACAAAATCGCCGCCCTGGACGTAATCATCGCCGAAGGGCACGATGATCCGTCCGTCCCGCACGATGACCGCCACCAGCGTCTCACGGGCGACGGCCAAATCCCTCAGCGGGACGCGGATATAGGGATCGTCCGGCTGGGCGATGAACTCCAGCGCCTCCGCGTGCCCGTCCAAGATGCGGTACATGCGCTCAATGACCGTGCCGCGGCTGTTGGAGCGCGCGCGCACGTAGCGCAGCAGCGTATCGCAGGTGATCTGCCTGGGCGTGACGACGCTGTCGATGCCCATGGAGGCAACGATATCGGCATAGTTGCCGCGGTTGATCTTGACGACAACCTTTTTGACGCCCATCCGCTGTGCATAGATGCCGGTGAGCAGGTTTTCCTCGTCGCGGTCGGTCAGTGCGATGAAGGCGTCCATGTCCGCAATGCCCTCGGAGACGAGCAGCTCCTGATCGGTGCCGTCTCCGCAGATGACGTCCGCCTCGGGCAGCTGCTCGGCCAACAGCTCCGCCTTGCGCCGGTCGATCTCCACGATCGACACGCGCATGCCCAGCGAGGCGAGCAACCGGGTCAAGTAGAAGCTGATGCGCCCGCCGCCGAGCACCATGACGCTCTGCACGCGCAGGTCGTGCTTGCCCAGATGGCGGAAAAAGCCGGTGATCGTCGGGATGTCCGCCGCCACGTGCACGCGGTCTCCGGGCTCGATGACCGTCGTGCCGTCGGGAATGATCGCCTCGCCGAAGCGCTCGATGGCGCAATAGAGCACCTGCGGCAGGCCCGGCAGGCTGGCGCTCAGCTTGGAAAGCGGCACCCCGACGACCTTGTCGCCCGCCTGCGCGCGGAACTCGACCATCTCCACGCGCCCGCGCGCGAAGATTTCGACCTTTGAGGCGAACGGATAGCGCAGCAGGCGGCTGATCTCCATGGCGGTGGTCCGCTCCGGATTGACGGCCAGATCAATGCTCAGCTCCTTCTTGATGAGCGAAAGGCTGTTGTTGTATTCTGGGTCGCGAATGCGCGCAATGGCGTACTGCGCGCCCAAATGCTTGGCGATCAGGCAGCAGACCATGTTGGTCTCATCGCTGGCGGTCGTGGCGATGATGATGTCCGCGTGCCGTGCGTCGGCCTCGATGAGCGTGGGGATGTTCGCGCCGCTCCCCTTGATGCACAGCACGTCCAGCGTATCGACGCTCTTACCCAAAGCCTCGCCGCTCTTGTCGATGATGACCACGTCATGTCCCTCGCCCGAGAGGGTCTCCGCCAGGGTATGGCCGATCTTGCCGTCGCCGACGATTACGATTCGCATGCCTTACACTCCACTTTATGGCGGCGCAGCAGTCCGCCGGTTGAATCCACCTGAAACGCATTCATTATAACACATCGCCGCGTTGGATGACACTAAAATCTTTATATAGGCAGATTTCGCGTGAACCTAGGCGCGGGATGTGCTATAATGCATGCATTCCCATGCGGGCCCATCGCATCCGGGCCAAGGAGGCGCAATCCATGCGAATCTCTTCACTTTTTCATCAGGGGCGTCCCACCCTCTCCTTTGAGATTTTTCCACCCAAGGGAGACCTGAGCCTGGAGCTGGCGCAAGGCGTGCTCTCCGGCCTTGCGCCGCTCGCTCCGGACTTTGTGAGCGTCACCTGCTCTGCAGGCGGCGGCAGCAATAGCGCGCGCACCATTGATATCGCCCAGAAGGCTCAGAGCTGCTTCGGATTGACCGCGTTGGCACACCAGACGTGTGCAGGCTTTACCCCTGCTCAGATTGCGCAAAACGCCGCGCGTCTCAGGGCAGCGGGTGTGGAAAACGTCCTGGCGCTGCGCGGCGATGCGGCGGACTGCGGCGCGCCCATGGCCTATGCGCACGCCAGCGACCTCATTCCCGTGCTGCGGGATGCAGGGCTGTGCGTGGGCGCGGCCTGTTACCCGGAGGGACATATCGCCTGCGATTCGCTCGAGCACGACCTGCGCTACCTGAAGGCCAAGGAGGACGCGGGCGCGTCGTTTTTCATCAGCCAGCTCTTCTTTGACAACGCCTGCTTTCTGCACTTTTTGGAAAAGGCCCGCGCCGCGGGCGTGCGCGCGCCCATCCTGGCCGGCGTCATGCCCATTCTGAGCAAGAGCCAGGTCTCGCGCATGATCTTCCTGTGCGGCGTATCCCTGCCTGCGGCGATCGTCCGGCTGCTGTGGCGCTATGAATCAGACGCAGCGTCGCTTCGCAGCGCGGGCATCGAACTGGCCGCACGCCAGACAGCGCAGCTGCTGGACGCCGGGGTCGACGGCGTACACCTGTACACGATGAATCATCCCGACATTGCGGCGCAGGAGCTCGACCTGTTGCGCGGGAGCGGCCATGTACGCGCCTGAGGTCGACCGCAGCGAGATGCTGCGCTATGCGGGGCTCGCAGGGCGCGAACTGGACGAGGCGACCGCGCGGCGCGCCGGCGCGATGACCGGCGTATGCCTGCGCGAGGCCAGGCCCGCCTGGCGCTATGCGCTGTTTGATCTCGCCTTCGACGGCGAAGCGCCCGCGCTGGGAAATATCTTGCTGCCCGGTCGGGACATCGCCCGCCACCTGCGGGGCGCGCGGCGCTGTGCAATGATGGCCGTGACGCTGGGGCTTGGCGCGGAGCAGGCCCTGCGCACGATGCAGCAGCGCAGCATGGCGGATGCGCTGCTGTTGGACGCCGCGATGAGCGCCTGCGTCGAAAGCGCTGCCGATGCCTGCTGCCGTGATATCGCGCGCGATGCGGCTGCGTCCGGTCTGTATGCGGGCGCGCGCTTCAGTCCAGGCTACGGCGATCTGCCGCTTTCGATGCAGCGCGCGTTTGAACGCGTGCTGGGTATGCAGCGGGCGCTTGGCATCTCCATGACGGACGGCTGCCTGCTGGTGCCGCAAAAGAGCGTTACGGCCTTCGTGGGGCTCTATCCGCAGCAGCCTTCCCGCGCCAAGGATGGCTGCGACCTGTGCCCTGCGCGCGCCGGCTGCGTCTATCGCCGCACCGGCGGCGCCTGTTCATGCCCTGAACGATCCGATTCCCGGGAAGGAGAATGCTGATGCTGCACTTTCAGGATGCCTTTCTCTTCTTTGACGGCGGCATGGGCACCATGCTGCAGGCGGCCGGCCTTGCGCCAGGCGAGCTGCCCGAGCGGCTGAACCTGACAGCGCCGGATGCGGTCCGCGCCGTTCATCGCGCATATGTGCAGGCCGGCAGCGACGTAATCACGTCCAATACCTTCGGCGCCAACGCGCTGAAATTCGGCGCGGAGACGGATGCCGTCGTCGAGGCGGGCGTGCGCCTGGCGCGCGAATCCGGCGCGCGGTACGTCGCGCTGGACATCGGCCCCACCGGCGCGCTGATGGAGCCGCTGGGCGCGCTCTCCTTTGACGAGGCGTATGCGCTCTTTGCGCAGGCGGTGGAGGCCGGCGCGCGCGCCGGCGCGGACATGGTGCTCATCGAGACGATGAGCGACCTGTATGAGATGCGCGCGGCGCTGCTGGCCGCCAGGGAGCACTGCAACCTGCCCGTGCTGGCGACGATGACGTTCTCGCAAGACGGGCGCACATTCCTGGGCGCGGACCCCGAGACCGCCGCCATCACCCTGCAGGCGCTGGGCGCGGACGCACTGGGCGTCAACTGCTCGCTGGGCCCGGCCGAGACGGTGCCCATCGTCGCGCGCATGGCGGCCGTGACGCGCGCCCCGCTCATCGTGCAGCCCAACGCCGGCATGCCGCGCATGGAAAACGGACAAACCCTGTACGACGTGACGCCCGAGGCGTTTGCCGGGTGCGCTGCGGAGATGGCCGCGCTGGGCGTGACGGTCTTCGGCGGCTGCTGCGGTACGACGCCCGCGCACATCCGGGCGCTGCGCGCGCGCCTTTCGTCGCTGCGGCCCGTGAAGCGCGAGGATCCGCACCTGTGCGCATTCGCGAGCGGCCAGCGCGCGGTCATCCTGCAGGGCGGCCCGGCGGTCGTCGGCGAGCGGATCAACCCGACGGGCAAGCGCCGCCTGAAGGAGGCGCTGCGCGCGGGCGACGACGCGTACGTGGTGCGCGAGGCGCTCGATCAGCAGGACGCGGGCGCCGACCTGCTGGACGTCAACGCGGGCCTGCCGGACATTGACGAGGCCACCGTGCTGCCCCGCCTGGTGCGCGCCATTCAGGCGGTCTCTCCCCTACCGCTGCAGATCGACTCCGCCAACCCCCAGGCCCTGGAGGCTGCCGTGCGCGCCTGCAACGGCAAGCCCATCATCAACTCCGTATGCGGCAAGGAGGAGAGCCTGCGCGCCGTGCTGCCCATCGCGCGCCGCTACGGCGCGGCGGTCATCGCCCTCACGCTCGACGAGGACGGCATCCCCGACACGGCCGAGGGCCGCCTGGCAATCGCCGGGCGCATCCTGCAGCGCGCGCTCGACTGCGGCATCGCGCGCGAGGACGTACTGATCGACTGCCTGACGATGACCGCCTCCACGCACCAGGCGCAGGCGATGGAGACGCTGCGCGCCGTCCGGCTGGTAAAGGAGCGTCTGGGGCTGCGCACAGTGCTGGGCGTGAGCAACATCTCCTTCGGACTGCCTGCGCGCGAGTCGCTCAACGCCGCGTTCCTCGCCGCCGCGCTCGAGGCCGGGCTGGACCTGCCGATCCTCAACCCGCTGGGCTCCGCCATGCAGACCGTGCGCGCCTTCCGCGTGCTGTGCGGCCAGGATGCCGGCGCAGCGGATTACATCGCGCATTGTGCCTCCCTGCCCGCCCCCGCGCCCGCCGTGCCCGCCGCACAGGCGGCCGTCCCGTCCGCGCCATCCGCCCCCGGCCTGCGCAGCCTGATTCTGGGCGGACGCGCGGGCGAGATCGTGCCCGCGCTGCGGGCGCTGCTGCCCGGACGGTCGGCGCTGGAGATCATCGACGGGGAATTCATCCCCGCGCTGGACGAGGCCGGCGCGCGCTTTGAGCGCGGCGAGCTGTTTCTGCCCCAGCTGATGGCCTGCGCCGACGCGGTCAAGGCCGGCTTTGACTACCTGCGCGGGCTGGACGCCGCGCCCGTGGCGACGAAGGGTCCGATCATTTTGGCCACGGTCAAGGACGACATCCACGACATCGGCAAGAACATCGTGCGCATGCTGCTGGAGAACTACGGTTATCGGGTGATCGACCTGGGACGGGATGTCGCGCCGGAGCGCGTCGTCGAGGCCGCGCTGCGCGAGCATGCGCCGCTGGTCGGCCTCAGCGCGCTGATGACGACGACTGTCGGCTCCATGCAGCGCACAGTCGAAGCCCTGCGCGCGGCGAACGCGCCCTGCCGCGTGATGGTCGGCGGCGCGGTGCTGACGGCGGAATACGCCCGGATGGTCGGCGCGGACTTCTACGCCCGGGACGCCGCCGAGGCCGCGCGCATCGCCGCGCAGGTAATCGGCGATTGAAGGGCAGATCCAGAAAGCGGGGGCGGAACCCAGTGGGTTCCGCCCCCGCCTCTTTGCATCGGAATGGCCGGATCACGGCGTCAGCCGGTTCGGACCGCGGAAGATGAACATGACCTCCTTGATCGTCAGGCCCAGCAGCAGCATCGTCAGCCGATCGATGCCCAGGCCGAAGCCGCCGTGCGGCGGGCAGCCATACTTGAAGAACTCGAGGTAGAACTTCACGTCGTCCTGCAGGCCCTTCTCGGCGGCCTGCGCGCACAGCACGTCATAGCGGTGCTCGCGCTGCGCGCCGGTGGTGATCTCCACGCCGCGCCAGATCAGGTCGTAGCCCTGGGGCACGCCGTCCTTGCGCATGTGGTAGAAGGCGCGCTTCTCCGCGTCGTAGTCGGTCACGAAGAGGAACTCGCACCCGTAGTGCTTCATCGCCCAGTCATAGGAGAGGTGCTCGGCCTCGGTCGTCAGGTCGCCGCGCTCCTCCGCCGGGCAGGTGTAGCCAAACTCCTTCTCCAGCGCGTCGTACAGGTCCGCCAGCTTGACCACCGGGAACGCGCCCTCCGGCACGATCACTTCCTTGCCGAATACGCGCGCGATCTCCTCCCCGTACTGCTCCTTGACCTTCTTGAGCGCCGCGGTGAGCAGCTCCTGCTCCAGCTTCATGACGTCCTCATACGACTCGATGTAGCTCATCTCCAGGTCAAAGCCCGAGAACTCCGTCGTGTGCTTGCTGGTGAAGGACTTCTCCGCGCGGAAGACCGGCCCCACCTCGAAGATGCGCTCCAGGCCGGAGGCCATGGCCATCTGCTTGTAGAACTGGGGGCTCTGCGCCAGGTAGGCGTTGCGATCGAAGTATTTGACCTCGAACACGTCCGCACCGGACTCGCTGGCCGCGCCGATCAGCTTGGGCGTGTGGATCTCCAGGAAGTTGCGCGCGCGCAGATACTCGCGCATCGCCTCGACCAGGACGGTCTGCACCTTGAAGATCAGCTGGTTGGCATCCGTGCGCAGGTCGATCCAGCGGTAGTCGATGCGCTGGTCGATGGAGGAACGCTCGTGTCCCTTGCGCGCCTCGCGGTCGATGGGCAGGGGCGCCGCGATCGACTCGACGACGATCTCGCGCGGATAGATCTCCACGCCGCCGAGCTTGACATACTCGCTCTCCACGGCCTTGCCGATCACGGTGATGACCGAATCGGGCGTCAGCTGATTGACCGCCTCGTCCAGCGCGGGGTTTTCGCCCTTCTCAACGGTCACCTGCACCCGGCCGGTGATGTCCTTGAGCACGATGAAGGCCATCTTGCTCTTGTTGCGGATGGTGTCGACAAAGCCGCAGACCTTGACGCTGTCTGCGCCGCGGACATGGGCCGCATACGTTCTTTCCATGTTCGGTTCCTCCCATCAAAAGCATACGTTCTTATTATACGCACATTTCCCGACAAATCAAGCGTCGATTCCCCGCAATTCGCCGCCATATGCAAAAAAGCCGTTTCCCGAGCGCCGGGAAACGGCCCGAAGACGCAACGCGCTCACTTGACGGAGCCGAGGATGCCCTCGACGAAACTGCGCTGCAGCGCGAAGAAGAGCACCAGCGTCGGGATCGTACAGATCGAGACCGCCAGCATGACCATGCCGTAGTCGACCACGTACACATTCATCGTGTTGGAGATCAGCATCGGCATCGTGATCTGGTCGGGACTTTGCAGGATGACCAGCGGCCACAGGTAGGCGTTCCAGGCATTCATGAACGTCACTGTCGCAGCCGCCGCGTAGGTCGGCTTCATGATGGGCATGTACATCTGCAGAAAGATGCGCAACTCGCCCAAGCCGTCGATCCGCGCCGCCTGAATGATCGCATCCGGGAACGACTGTGTGCCCTGGCGGAACATGAAGATCAGGAACGCCGTGGCGACCGAGGGCAGCATGACGCCCAGCAGCGAGTTGTTCAGCCCCATGCGGCTGAACATGCGGAACATCGGAATCAGCGTCGCCGCTGCCGGTACCATCATGGACAGCATCAGCAGGCTCATGACCAGGTTCTTGTACTTATCGCGGTAGACCACGAACCCATAGCCCGCCAGGGAGCTGATGAACAGCGCGCACACCGTCGTCACGGTGGCGTTGCGCAGGCTGTTGAGGAACGCGGTACCCAGCGCATAGCCGGCCGTAAGCGTCTTCCAGTTCTCGATCAGGTTTGCGCCCGGGAACATGCGCATCTCCATGATGGCCTGGTTGGAGTTCGTGGCCGAGACGAGCATCCAGTAAAACGGGAACGCCGACAGGAAGGACGCGAGCACCAGAAACGCATATTTCGCCACGCGCGCAGGCCGGAGCTTGCCGCGCCGTATCCGAATCTGACTCACTGCTTGTCACCTACCTTCATCTGGATGAGCGCAAGGATCGCGACCATGATGAATATCGTATAGGCCAGGGCCGAGGCGTAACCAAACTGCGGCACCTGCTCAAACGACAGCTTGTAGATGTAGGTCGAGATCGTCGTTGTCGCATTGTTGGGGCCGCCGTTGGTCATGTTGCGCACCTCGTCAAACAGCTGCAGCGTGCCGTTGGTGGAGAGCACCGTCGTCATCAGGATGATGGGCTTGAGCAGCGGCACGGTGATCTTGGTAAACTGCTGCACGGCGGAAGCGCCGTCGATGCGCGCGGCCTCGTACACCTGATAGTCGATGTTCTGCAGGCCTGCGAGGTAGAAGATCATGTTGTAGCCCGTCCAGCGCCAAAGCATCGTCACGATGATGATGATGCGGGCGCTTGTCGCCTCCGTCAGGAAGGGATACGGCTCCGAGATCCAGCCCCAGGTGAGCAGCAGCGTGTTGACCAGGCCCGAGGGCGAAAACAGCTGCTTGAAGATGATCGAGCAGGAGACCAGCGACGTCGCGCAGGGCAGAAAGATCAGCGTTCTGAAGATGCCCTTGAACCTGAGCGTCTTGTCGTTGAGCATGGACGCCAGCAGCAGGGCGATTCCCAGCATGATCGGCACCTGGATGATCAGGTAGAAGAACGTGTTTTGAACCGCCTGGAGGTAGACCTTGTCCTTGAAAAGGCGCGTGTAGTTGTTCAGCCCGTTCCAGCTCAGGTTATTTCCCTTGCCCTTTTGCAGGGAGAGGATGAAGGCCTCGATCATCGGATAGAAGCACAGCACCAGAATGAGCGCCACCGCCGGCAGGATGAACAGCCAGCCGACGCGGTTGATGTGGTGCATCAGCCCCTTGCTCTTCCGAAGCGGCTTCGGTTGGGTTGTCGTCATGCGGATCGCCTCCAACTTTTTGAAAAGAGGGATGCCGGACGCGTCCGGCATCCCACCGTCCCATCAGGGGATGCACCCAAGGCGTTTTATTCCATCATCAGGAACTCAACTGTGTCCTGGGCCTCCTGCATCAGGCTGTCCAGGTCGCCGCCGTCGCGATAGGCCTGCAGCGCGTCGCGCAGGGCATCGCGCGCCTCGTAGTTGTACAGGCGCAGCTCAACCTTGGGGATCTGGGCGGAGAACTCCATGATGTCCGCGAAGACCGCCTGGCCACCGAAGAATTCATGCGGCGCAGCGTATGCTTCGCCCTCGGCCGCCGGCAGGTAGGTCGCGATCGCGCCGGAGGACTTGAGGATCGTCTGATAGAACTCCGTGGAGCCGGCGAACGTCTGGTTCAGGAAGTCCGCGGCGATCTCCGCATTCTCGGAGTTGGCCAGCACCAGCCAGGAAGAGCCGCCCTGGTTGGAGTAGTTCGTGGCGCCCTCGATGTTGTCCAGGCGCGGAATGTTGGTGACGCCCCACTTGCCGGCCTGATCCTCCGCCAGCACGACGGAGCCCAGGATCCAGCAGCCCTGGATCGTCGAAGCGGCCTTGCCGGTGTTCAGCGTGCTGATGTACTCGGCCCAGTCGACGGCCTCATACACGATGCCCGCATCGGCCATCTGCTTGATCGTCTCCAGCGTCGCCTTGAGCACCTCGTTGCCAGCGATGTTGGGGTTGCCCTCCTCGTCAAAGTACCAGGTGCCGGCAGACTGCGGGATCATCATCAGGAAGTCCGCAAGGCCCATTTCACACGTCAGAATCGGCACGCCGGTCTTTTCCTTGACGTCTTTGCCGATCTCAATGAAGCGCGACCAGGTGATGTCCGTCACGTCTGCGAGGGTGTAGCCCGCCTCTTCCAGGATGTCCGTGCGGATGAACATCGCGGCGCAGCCGTTATCAAACGGCACGGCGTAGTTGCGCCCCTCAGACACGAAGTAGTTGACCTTGAAATCCGCAAAGTTCGAGTAGTCGATCTTGTCGGTCAGGTCGTAATACATACCCGGATAGGTCGACAGGAACTTCTGGCCCGAGTTGTCCTGCATGAGGACGATGTCGGGCAGGTCGTCCATCTGACCGGAGATGAATGCCGCCGTCTGGCGCGTCTCACAGTCGTTGGATGCCACTTCGATGACTTCGATCTCCACATCGGGATTGATCTGCGCGTAGACCTTGGCCGCCTCATTCATCGCATAGATGTTAAAGGCCGGGTCCCAGCACCATACGGTGATCGTGGTCTTCTCTTCCGCGCCGGCCACTGCCGCAAACGAGGCGAGCAGAACGACCGTCAGAAGGACAGACAGGAACTTTTTCATGGGCATTCCTCCAGTTTGTTTTTATTTCATTCAGGGGCGTCCTCTTTCGCACGACGCCTCTGCAATGAACTGTTTTTCGGGGCCTTTCTCTTGCATAAACCGTCCCATTTTATTACGTAATTATTTTTATGTTTTTCAAATAACAAAAATGCGCACTAAATCACAATATTATATGTGAAATGACACACATTTTTGCATTTATCGTTGAAACGCAAAATTTTTTAAATCATTTTTTATTCAAGTTCTATATCATGATATACCGAAAAAGCCCATTTTGTCAATCTCTTTTCTCGCTTTTTCTTTATATTATTTTTGCACACACACCAGCTTTATGCAAAAAGGCGCTCTCCATAGGAGAAGCGCCTCAATTGGTATGTACGATTTTGCAGTCATTCAAATGCGCGCAGCTGCTCGCCCCAGACCGGCAGCACATATGCCTCGCCGCGATAGGCGTGCAGCATCATCTGCACCCGCAGCACGACGTCCGCGCACAGGACCGCCACGCGCGCCGCATTCACCACGGCGGCGAAGATCCAGCCCAACAGCGGGATCCACGACAGGACGGCTGCGAGCAGCCACAGCAGCAGCGAGACGAACACAAACAGCACCATCAGTCCCGTGGACTGCACCGCATACCGGCGCACCGCGTGGCTGCGCCTGTCCGCAAAGCACAGAAACAGGCCGAATGCGCCAAGCATTGACGCGAGCGTACAGGTCAGGTTGACCGTCATATTCGTGGACAGGATGACCGGCCGCCGGGCCGGCTGCGGCTCCGGCTCGCCGTATGGCGCATAGGGTTCCTCGTAGACCGGCTGCTCGTAGACGGCCTCTTCCGCCTCATAGGCCGTTTCATCCGCATACGGCCCCTGTCCGTCCTCGTCATAGCCGCCCTGTGCGTCCGGCTCCTGGGCGTAGGCGTCGTAGCCATCCTGTACGTCCGGCTCCTGGGCATAATCAACATAGCCGTCCTGCGCATCCAGCTCCTGTGCATATTCGGCCCGCTCGCCGTCGGGCTGCTCTTCCCATTTGTTCATCGCTCGTTCCCCTTTTTCAGGCCTTTACGCCCTTGGTGCCGTTGACATATCCCTGCAAAATGGTCGAGTCGAACGTATAGACGCTGTGGTTTTTGTCCGCATGCGCCTTGAACGCGTATTCGACCAGCTGCTCCACCAGCGCGGGGTAGTTCAAGCCGCATTCGTTCCACAGGTAAAACGCCAGCGAACCGGGGATCGTGTTGATCTCGCCCAGGTACAGCGCGTCCGTCTTCGGGTCGATCATGTAGTCGATGCGCACAGTACCCTTGCAGTCGAGCGTGCGGAACACCTCGCACGACATTTTCTGGATGCGTTCGGTCATCTCCGGCGCGATGGGCGCGGGCACGATGCGCGAGAGCGACTGCATGCCCTTGCTCCCGCCGGTCTTGGAGGCGTTGCGCAGGTACTTTTCGGAGAAGTCCAGCATGTCCGCGCCGGTGACGGGCATCTCGCACACGGACGCGCGCACGTCCGCGCCATAGCCAAGCACCGCGCAGTTGACCTCGCGCGGCTCCTCGATGCCCGGCTCGACGAGAATGCGGCGGTCGTAGGAGATCGCCACCTCGACGGCCTCCTCCAAAGATGCGCGGTCCGTGGCCCGCGCAATGCCGATGGACGAGCCCAGGTTCGCGGGCTTGACGAACATCGGATAGCCAAAGCGCGCCTCCAGCCGGTCCAAAATCTGCGCGCTGTCCTGGCGCCACTCGTCGCGCAGGAACCACTCGCCGTCCAGCACCGGGAAGCCCGCGCCGCGCAGCAGCAGCTTCATGGCGATCTTGTCCATGCCGACCGCGGAGCCGAGCAGGCCTGCGCTCGTATAGGGGATGTTACACAGCTCCAGCATGCCCTGCACGGTGCCGTCCTCACCGTTGAGGCCGTGCAGAACCGGCACGGCCACGTCGATGTGGCACAGCGGCCTGGGCTCCCTGCGATGCAGGAGCCCTCCCTGCGCGCGCGGCGGCCAGGCCCACAGATCGCCCGCGTTGGCGGTCGTGTCCAGCTGCACGCGCACGAGTCCCGCCGCCTCGGGCGAGAATGACTTGAACGCCTCGATTTTGCGCAGCGCTTCGCCCGTGTACCATACGCCCTCGCGCGTGATGTACACCGGCACCACGCGGTAGCCGGCCCTGTCCGCCGCGTCCATGAACTGCAGGGCGGAGATGATCGACACGTCGTGCTCGCAGGCGCGGCTGCCGAAGAGGACCGCCATCGTCAGGTTGTTCATACCCCAAGACCTCCTTATTCCGTCTCGCGCGGTGCGCGTCAGCCCTCGCTGTAGTTGTCTGGCAGGTCGTTTTCATAGAGCACCGTATCCCCCGCGCGCACGAGCGCGCCCAACACCTGCGTGCTCTCCTCCAGGCTACCCACCACGTGCAGGCAGCGCTCGTCAAAGCCGGCCTCCAGCAGGCCTTTTCGGATCGGCGCGGTGTGCCGTCGGCCCACCAGGATCGCCACGTCCACGCTGCCCGCCATCTCGCGCCCGAACGCCTCGTTGAACGCATCCTCCTCGCCGCCCAATTCCACCATGCCGGGCGTGACGATGATGCGCCGCTTCGGGAAGCGCGCGAGCACCCGCAGCGCTGCCTGCGCGCCGCGCGGATTGGCGTTGAACGCGTCGTCGATGACCGTGACGCCGCCCTTGCCCTCGATGAGCTGCAGGCGGTGCTCGACCGGGCTGCACTTGCGCACACCGCGCGCGATCTCCTCCAGCGACAGGCCCAGGCCACGCGCCGCCTCCACGCACAGCAGCAGGTTGCCGATGGCGTGCTCGCCCAGCAGCTTCGTCTCGCAGGAAACGCGCGCGTCGCCCTCGACCAGCTCAAAGCGGCTGCCAAAGGGGCCGACCGTCAGGTTCTCCACGCGCACGCTCTGGCCCGCCAGGCGCTTGCGCGCCAGCGTGCAGCGCGCGTACAGCTCCTCACAGATCGCGCCGTCGCGCGCGAAGACCGCCAAGCCGTCCGCCGGCAGTCCCTCGATCAGCTCATACTTGGTCTTTTTGATGTTCTCCAGCGTGCCGAACGTGTCCAGGTGCTGCGGACCGACCGAGGTCAGCAGGCCGACGGTCGGGTGCACCAGCTCCACGAGTTCGGCGATGTCGCCCACGTGACGCGCGCCCATCTCCGCGATGAAGACCTCGTGATAGGCCTGTAGCCGCTCGCGGATGACGCGCGTGACGCCCATGGGCGTGTTGAAGCTGGACGGCGTCACCAGCACATTATACCGCTCCGAGAGGATCGTCCCCAGCAGAAATTTCGTGCTCGTCTTGCCGTAGCTGCCCGTAATGCCGATGCGGATGAGTCCTGGGCGCGCGTCGAGCTTTCGCTGCGCGTCGCGGAAGAAGCCCAGGTTGACGCGCCGCTCAATGGGCTGCACGCACAGCGCGGCCAGCGCCACCTCCAGGGGCAGCAGCAGCGGCAACGCCGTCAGGCCAGCCGGCCCCAGCAGCGCCCGGCACAGCAGGCCCAGCGCCAGGCACACGGCGAGCGCCATGGCCTGCAGGCGCTTCATGCGCGGGGTGAAGACGAGCGGCTTTTTGGCCTTGGCCATGCGCTGCACCGCATGAAGAGCCGCCCCCGTCGCCGCCACGAGCAGCCATGCAGCCGCCGCAGCCCATCCGCGCGCGCCGCCCGACAGCCACAGCGCAAGCGCGCACGCGGCCGCGCCCGCAGCGGCGAGCAGCAGGCCCGGCGCAAACGCCCGCGCCGCGTTTCTCCGCAACGTCTTGAAGTAACCCGGCAACTGATAGCTCTCCAGCTGCACGAAGTGCAGCAGACGCCGCGCGGCCAGCGCCGATCCCAGCGCCGACAGGAGCGCCGTCACGAACGCACAGAGCGCGCCGGAAAGAAGCGTGGTCACGGGCGCTCCTCCTTTCGGTCCTCCAGAAAGCAGCGCACGATGCGCGTAAACTCACCCAAGCGCTCCAGATAGGCAAAGTGCGTGCCCGGCACCGTCACCAGGCCCGCGTCGGGGATCTCCTTCTCCATCGTCCGTCCCATCCACAGCGGCGTGGCCTCGTCCGACTCGCCCCAGTACAGCAGCGTCGGCGCCTGCACGCGGGGCAGGCACGGGCGCAGGTCCTGCTCCACCACGCGCACAAACGTCTTGCGCATCTCCGGGTCGAGCGCGCGGTAGTCCGCCGAGCCGTACCTTTGCACGAGCGCCTCGCGCAGGCGCTCCGACGCGCCGCGCAGGCCGGGCACGCGCCCCACCGCCTCCGCCGCCGTGCGCAGCCGCCTGTACGCGCGCGCGCGCGCCTTGCTCTTCTCATCCGGCTCGGCGCGCAGGCCCGCGCCGCCCGTGAGCACCACGCGCCGCACGAGCTCGGGGTGCTCGCTGGCCAGCCACAGCGTCACGCGCCCGCCAAACGAATGCGCGACGATGTCGCACGGCGCGAGGTCCAGCCGTTCGATCAGCTCGCGCGTCAGCTCGGCAAACTCGGGCACGCCCCAGGGCCTGGGCGGCCTGCCGGACTGCCCGTGTCCCGGAAAGTCGAAGCTCGTCACGCGCATGCCGCCCGCGAGCGCGTCGGCCACGCCGTCCATCAGCTTTGTGGAGCAGCCCCACCCATGCAACAGCAGAACGTCCGGCCCCTGGCCGCGCTGCTGTACATATATCTTTACGCCCGAAAGTTCCAGGAACATGGCGTTTCCTCCCAAACAGTATCCTCGCCTTCATTGTATGACGGACAGGTTCTCTCTATTTTACCCGATTTTCCCCCAAAAGAAAAGTCCCCCGTCGCGCTTTGCGCGAAAGGGGGACCTAAGCGCGCCTTACAGCTGGCAATACATGATCAGCGCGTCCTCTTTGTTGTCCTCATAGTACCGCTTGCGATAGCCGACATCCAGAAAGCCCACCTTGTGGTACAGCGCCTGCGCCGCCTCGTTGGACCGGCGCACCTCGAGCGTGATGAGCCCCATGCACGTCTCCCGCGCCAGATCCATCAGCGCACGCAGGATCCTCTCGCCATATCCGCGCCTGCGAAATTCCGGATGCACCGCGACGTTCGTCACATGCGCCTCGTCGATGATCAACCACATGCCCGCATAGGCAACCAGGCGTCCATCCTCCAGCAGCGCCAGCCAGCGCGCCGCGGGGTTTTCCGTCAGGTCATGCAGAATCGACGCCTCCGACCAGGGCATGGGAAAGCACAGCTGCTCGATCGCGTGCACGGCGGGCACGTCCGCCTCCGCCAGCGCGCGGATCTGTACGTCAGGCATGCGCCTTCGCCTCCCTCGCGGCGCGCTCCCGCTCGGCCTGCGGCGCGCGCAGGTACAGCGGCGCAAGCGTCATGCAGTCCACCGCCTCGTGCGCGCGCAGCGCCGCCAGCGCCGCCGCGCTGCCCGCGCGCAACGTGCACAGGTGCGCCGGCGCGAACGCGGCGCGCTCGCCCAGCGCCTCCCGGATCTCGCGCGCAAACGCCTGCGCCCCGTCGCCCAGGAACAGCGCCCGCTCGCCCGTCGCGTCGATGCGCGCCAGGTATTCGGAGAGCTTTTCCGCCGCGTCCTCCGCCACGCGCACGGGCGGCAGGCCCGCGCGGAACACAGCGCCGTACACCTGCTGCGCGCGCGCGTCCAGGATCGGGCAGATCAGCCCGCCGAAGTCCTGAATGCCGGCGGCCAGCGCCTCCAGCGTGGACACGCCGATGCAGGGGCGCTGCGTCGCATGCGCCAGCGCCTTGACGGTCGACACGCCGATGCGCACCCCGGTAAACGATCCCGGCCCCACCGTCACGCCGAACAGGCCGATTTCCTCTTGTTTCACATGGGTCTGTTCCAGCAGCATCGCCACCATCGGCAAAATCGTCTGGGAATGGGTCAGGTTCACATTGGTATAATTTTCCCCCAGCAGTTTCCCATCCTCCACAATGGC
>CALVNS010000040.1 GCA_944349855.1 uncultured Eubacteriales bacterium
GGGCTCTGCCCCCGAGACCCCCGGCAGGGGGATAGCATCCCCCTGCACCCCGAACTACGGCCCGCGCAGCGGCGCGGGCCTTACCGCAGCGAGGGGCGCTGGCGAGGAAAGCCGCTCCCCCATCCACCGGCCTGTCAAAGTGCCAAAACGGGCTCAGGGGCTCCGCTCGGAGTCCCTGAACCCGTGAAGAAGGATCGCCATATATGCGCTTATCGGTGTCTTGTTGCCCTCCCTGGGCAATCCCCCTCCCCCGTTCTCCTTGGCGGCGGGGTGCAGGGGAGGCACTGCCTCCCCTGCCGGGGGTCTTGGGGGCAGCGCCCCCAAGGGGGTGCAGGGGAGGCACTGCGGCCTGCCGCCTCAATCGTCGTGGGCGGGCAGCGCGTTGCGCCGCCCTCGGGCGCTGCCGCGCCCGCCGCTCGTTTCGGCGGCCTCGTCCGGGTCGCTTTGCCCCTTTGGGGCAATCGGCCCACTGGGCCGCCGCTTCCCTTCCGAGCCCCTGCCGGGGGTCTTGGGGGCAGAGCCCCCAAGGGGGCCCCGAGTTAGCCCTGGGTGCCCTTGGTGATTTCGGTGGTCACGTCGCGGGCCTCGGGCATGTGCACGGTGAGGGTCATCTCCTGACCGTTGCGCCAGACCTCCACCTCGACGTCCTCGCCGGCGGACTGCTGGTTCTTGATCTCGATGAAGGTCTCGGCGGTGTCGACGGTCTGTCCGTCAAAGGCGGTGATGACGTCGCCGGTCTGCAGGCCGGCGCGCTCGGCGGCGCTGAACTGTTCCACCTCGACCACGTAGGCGCCCTTGGGCAGGCTGTAGTAGTCGGAGATCTCGTCCGTGATGGTGGTGATGGTCACGCCCAGCAGGATGTTGCTCTCGCCGGTGCTGACGGCGGTGGCGTCCGGATCGTTGATGATGCCTTCGATGATGGTCTTCACATCGTTGACGGGGATCGCGTAGCCGATGCCGTCGACGAGGGAGCCGCCCATCTTGGCGAAGACCACGCCGACGACCTCGCCGTAGCTGTTGAACAGCGCGCCGCCGGAGTTGCCCTGGTTGATGGCGGCATCGGTCTGGATGGCGTTGATGGTGTGCTCGTCGTCCTCATAGGGGTAGTTGAGCGCGGAGATGATGCCGGAGGTCACGGCGCCGTTGGCCAGGCCGAGCGGGTTGCCGATGACGACGGCCAGCTCGCCGACCTCAAGGGTATCGCTGTCGCCGAAGGTGGCGGGGGTCAGGCCCTGGGCGTCGATCTTGCACACGGCGATGTCGTTGTCCGCGGCATAGCCGATCACCTCGGCGTCGTACTCGGTGCCGTCAAAGAGGGTGACGGTCACGGAGTCCGCGCCCTCGACGACGTGGGCGTTGGTGACCACGTAGCCGTCAGCGCTGACGATGATGCCGGAGGCGGAGCCGGTCACGGTGTACTGGCGGTTGTTGTTGTTGCCGTAGGGGTTGCCGTAGCCGTAGCCGAAGCCGAAGGGGTTGTAGCCATAGCCGTAGCCGTTGCCGTAGCCATAGCCATAGCCGTTGTCATAGGTTTCCACGGTCTGCGTGGTGATGGCGACGATGGAGTTCTGGCACTTCTTGACGATTTCGGCAACCGTGAGGGAGCCCTCGGTGGCGGTGGCGGATTCGAGGCTGAAGTGCTTGTCGGATGTAGCGGAGGCGGCCTCTTCAGCCGTCGCGCCCAGCACGGAGACGGCCGTCAGCAGCAGGGCGGTCACGACCGCTATGATGATCGCCGGCATGCGCGTATGTTTCATAAAAGATCAGCTTCCTTTCTGCGCGGGGATTCGCCCGCGCTCGTGTAACCGTCTTTCTCTTGGTTACGGGCATAGTATAGCGCGGGTTTGAGGCGAAAAGATGGAAGGTTTATGAACAAATCGTCGAAATGATGTGTCAGGAATGTGAACGCGTTTGACGCGCCGTCGCGCCGCTGGTATAATGGGGGAAACGGCGCGCGTCGCGCCGGATGAGGAGGGATGGCCGTGCCGGTGGTGAGCGTCATCATGCCGGTCTACCAGGTGGCGGCGTATGTGGAGCGGGCGGTGCGCAGCGTGCTGGGGCAGACGTATGCGGATCTGGAGCTGATCGCGGTGGACGACGGCTCCACCGATGGCAGCGGCGCGGTGCTGGACGCGCTTGCGCGGGCGGATGCGCGGCTGATCGTGCTGCACCAGGCCAATGCGGGCGCACCGGCGGCGCGCAACCGCGCGCTGGAGATGGCGCGGGGCGAGTATGTGTGCTTTGCGGATGCGGATGACTGGCTCGAGCCGGAGATGATCGGCTCCATGGTGTCGCTGGCGCGCTCGCACGGCCTGCAGCTGGTGGTCACGGGCTTCACGATCGATACGTATGGCCGCGGCGGGCGCTTTGTGCGGGATGTGCGCAGCCAGCCGGACGAGGTGTTTGCCACGCAGCGTGCGTTTCGGGAGGCGGCGTACCGGCTCTTTGACGCGAACCTGCTGTACACGCCGTGGAACAAGCTCGTGCGCATGGACTATCTGCGCGCGCATGGCCTGCGCTTTCCGCAGACGTTCTGGGATGACTTTCCGTTCGTGCTCAGCGTCGTGCGGGATGTGGAGCGGGTGGGCGTGCTCTCGGGCGCGTACTATCACTTTCTGCGCGCGCGCAGCGAGAGCGAGACGGCGCGCTACCGGCCGCAGATGTATGAGAAGCGCGAGGAGGAGCACGGCTGGATGCTGGATCTGTACGCGCACTGGGGGCTTTGGCGCCCGCAGGATGCGGAGATGGTCCAGCGCCGGTATGTCGAGCGGGTCCTGGGCTGCGTGGAGAACGTGGCCTCCCCCGCGTGCACGCTCTCGCGTGGGGAGAAGCTTTCGCAGGTGCGGGCCATGCTGGACAATCCGCGCGTGGCGCAGGCGCTTTCCGTGGCGCGGCCGCGCAGCGCGCATATGAAGCTGCTGCTGCTTGCGGTGCGCGGGCGCAGCGCGCGGCTGTGCCTGCTGGAGGGGCGGCTGCTGGGCTATGCGCGCCGGCACGGGGCGCGGCTGTACGCGCTGCTCAAGGCGCGCAGATGAAGTCGGGAGGTGGTTGCGCATGCCGCAGGTCTGTGGGCCGCTTGTCAGCGTGGTCATGCCGGCGTATAACGCGGCGGGCACGGTCGAGGCGGCGGCGGGCAGCATTCTGGGCCAGACGGCGCGGGATCTGGAGCTGATCGTCGTGGATGACGGCTCCACGGACGGCACGTGGCAGGCCGTCACGGCGCTGGCGGCGCGGGATGCGCGGGTGCGGCCGGTGCGGCTTGCGCAAAACGGGGGCGCGTCGGCGGCGCGCAACGCGGGGCTGGACCTGTGCCGCGGGACGTATCTGTTCTTCATGGACGCGGACGATACCCTCGCGCCGGACGCGTTCGCGCGCGCGCTTTCGCTGCCCGCGGCGGATGTGACGGTCTTCGGCGTGGTCGACGCGTACCTGGACGCGTCGGGCCGGACGTACCGGGAGGCCGCGCACTGCCCGCGGGATGCGCGCCTGGAGGGCGAGACGGCCGTGCGGCGGGAGCTGATCGAGCTGGAGGCGCAGACGCTGCTGGGCTATACGCCCAATAAGCTCTACCGGCTGTCGGTCGTGCGCGAGAGCGGCGCGCGCTTTGAGGATCGCCTGCTCACCGAGGATATCTTCTTCAATCTGGATCAGTGCGGCCTGTGGCGCACGATGAATCTGCTGTCGTATCCGGCGCTGCGCTATTGCCACCGGACGGATGGCGGCAGCGTCACCTCGCGCTTTGTGCCGGATTTTTTCGATCAGCAGCGCGCGCGCGTGGCGCGGCTGCTCGCGCTCTATGACGGCTGGGGCATGACCGACGCGCGGGTGCTGGGCGTGCTGGGCGCGGCGTATGCGCGCTACCTGCTCTCCGGGCTGGAGCGCGCGCTCGATGCGCGCGCGCGCATGGACGCGGCGGCGCGGCGGGATTTTCTGCGCGCGGCGCTGCGGGGCGATCCCGGCCGGCGGGTGCTGCCGCAGGCCGCGCCGCAGGGGCTGGCGGCGCGCGCGGTGTGCCGGGTGCTGCAGGGCGGCAGCCCGGCGGCGTGCTATGCGCTGGCGCGGGCGGCGCGGTTTGCGCGCAGGCGGCTGCCCGCGCTGTTCACGCGCCTGCGGCAGAGCCGTTAGCGCTTGCCAAAAGGGCGTAAAGCGGCTATAATGTACGGCGCGGGGCGCGCGGGACGCGCCCCGACGCAAGTCTGGAGGAATGCCATCATGAAGCTCGGCGTCGTAGGCCTGCCCAACGTGGGCAAGAGCACGCTGTTTAACGCCATCACGCAGGCGGGCGCGGAGGCGGCCAACTATCCCTTTTGCACCATCGAGCCCAATACGGGCGTCGTGGCCGTGCCGGATGCGCGGCTGGACGGGCTGGCGGCGATGTACAGCCCCCGCAAGGTGACGCCGGCGGTCGTGGAGTTTGTGGACATCGCGGGCCTGGTGCGCGGCGCGAGCCGGGGCGAGGGCCTGGGCAATAAATTTCTGTCGCACATCCGCGAGTGCGACGCGATCGTGCACGTCGTTCGCTGCTTTGAGGATGAGAACATCGTGCACGTGGAGGGCAGCGTGGACCCGGCGCGGGACATCGACACGATCAATCTGGAGCTGATCGCGGCGGACCACGAGACGGTGCAGCGGCGGTATGAGCGCGCGCAGAAGATGGTCAAGTCGGGCGAGAAGCGCTACGCGGAGGAGGCGGAGCTGGGCAAGCGGCTGCTTGCGCATCTGGAGCAGCTGCGCCCGGCGCGCACGTGCCCGGTGAGCGAGACGGAGCGTGCGCTGCTGCGCGAGTGGTTTCTGCTGACGACCAAGCCGGTGATCTACGCGGCCAACATCGCGGAGGATGCGCTGGGCACGCCGGAGGACGAGCTGCCGGGCATCCCGCAGGTGAAGGCCATCGCTTCGCAGGAGGATGCGCGCGTGCTGGTGATCTCGGCGCGCATCGAGTCGGAGATCGCGCAGATGGACGCGGCGGAAAAGCAGGCGTTTTTGGAGGATCTGGGCATCGGCCGCTCGGGCCTGGACCGGCTGGTCTCCGCGTGCTACGACCTGCTGGGGCTGATCTCGTTCCTCACCGCGGGCGCGGATGAGTGCCGCGCCTGGACGATCAAGCGCGGCACAAAGGCGCCGCAGGCGGCGGGCAAGATCCATTCGGACTTTGAGCGCGGGTTCATCCGCGCGGAGATCGTGCCCTATGAGACGCTCATGGAGCTGGGCAGCATGGCCGCCTGCCGCGAGAAGGGCCTCGTGCGCTCCGAGGGGCGCGACTACGTCATGCAGGATGGCGACGTCACGCTCTTCCGCTTCAACGTCTGATCTCCCCTTCCGAGCCCTGCACCCCGCCCTTGTGGCCCGCGCAATAGCGCGGGCCTTTTCCGTCCATCTGGCCCTTTCGCCCTCCCCCCGCACGGGCCGCTTCCGTCCATCTATCCCTTGCCCCCTCCCCCCCTCGCGGGCCGCTTCCGTCCATCTATCCCTTTCGCCCGCCCCCCGCGGGCCTTTTCCCTCCATGCCCCGCTTTCGCCTTCCCCCGCGGGCCGCTTCCGTCCATCTATCCCTTTCCCCCTCCCCCCTCGCGGGCCTTTTCCCTCCATGCCCCGCTTTCGCCCCCCACGCTCCCCTCCTCCCAGGCTTCGCCCACGTAAAAGGCCCGCGCAAAGGCGCGGGCCGCTGTTCGGGGTGCAGGGGGATGCTATCCCCCTGCCGGGGGGCCTGGGGGCAGAGCCCCCAGGAAAGGCTTACTTTCGGAGCGCGTTGTGCGCCCATGCGCCTACGCGCCCGAGCGGCTTCTGGCGGCGCTTGGCGGCGGTGAAGGCCGTCAGCGCGGCGCGGCGGTAGTCGTTGTTGTCGGGCTCCAGGCGCACGGCCTGGCGGAAGGCGTCGTGCGCCTCGGCGGGCCGGCCCAGGCCGAGCAGCGCCTGCCCGCGCAGGTAGTGCCAGGTGACGTCCGCGTCGGCGCAGCGCTCGAGCACGCGCAGCGCCGAGTCGAACAGGCGCTGGTCGAGCAGGCGCCGGGCCAGGCGGTTGGTGTCCTGCAGGGAGTACAGGCGCGGGGAGGGCGTGTGCGCGGCGGCGGTCTTTGCGCCCGCGCGGCGCATGGCCTCCTCATAGGCGAGGTTGAGCGCGATGAGGCGGGCCTGGGCGCGCTCCTTCTGCGCGTCGCCGTCCTGCGCGTCGGGGTGGCATTCCTTGACGAGGCGGCGGTAGGCGAGGTGCACCTGCTGTTCGGTGGCGGTCTCAGGCACGCCCAGCGTGATGAAGGGGTTTTGCATAATACCTCCTGAAGGCCCGAGCGGGCGAACGCGCACAAAGCGCCGACATTCCATCATATGGGGTGTCTTACGATTATACCACGAAGCGGGGTCGATCGTCAATGTTTGCCGCTCTTCCATGCGCGCCGTCCGCCGTCGCATCAAAAAAAAGCCCCGTCGGGGCTTGGCGAGCGGCGCTCACCGGAATCTCTTCAGGATGCGCGCCTCGATGGCGTCGCCGTATCGCAGGCCCAGAAGGAACAGCGCAACCCCTCCGATCGCGATCAGGGCCCAGCCCCACACAGGTAGGCTGATGCCGCCGCTGCCGACGGCCGCGGCAAAGAGCAGGCCCCAGGGGCGGGTGATGAGGGCGATGGCGGCAAAGCGCGCGGGGGGGATGCGCGTCAGCCCGGCGAGGATGCACAGCACGTCGTCCGGGAAGAAGGGCAGCAGCAGCGCGAGGAAGAGGAAGGCGTCGCGCTTCTTCTCGATCAGGGGCATGTAGCGTGCGATGGTGCCGGCGTCGGCGAAGCGGCGCACGAAGGGCTCGCCGAGGCGGCGGGCGAGGGCGAAGACGACGCACGAGCCGGCGAAGATGGCGGCCGCGCCGATGAGGAAGCCGGGCCAGAAGCCGAGCGCGAGCGCGCCGGCGGCGGTGGTGATGTTGCTGGGGATGGGCGCGACGATGACGGACGCGGCCTGCAGCAGGAAGTAGACGACTGCGGCGGCGGGGCCGAACCGGTCGATCCAGGCGCGCAGGGCCTCGGGCGAGGAGACATTGTCCAGCAGTCCGGCGCGCAGGGCGAGGGCGGCCAGGAGCGCCAGGACGGCCAGGAGCGCGAGCAGGGGCAGCAGGCGGCGCAGCGTCTTCATGGGCGGTCCCTCCCCACGCGCACGCGCGCCAGGCTGCGGCGCAGCCGGCCCCTGCGCACGGTGCCGCCGTGGCGGATGGGGTCCCAGCGGGCGTGCGGGCACATCAGGGCGAGCAGGTTGACGGGCAGCCAGGTGAGCAGGAATAGCGGGAATGTAGCGGCGGCGAGCAGGTAGAGGCGCACGCTCTTTCGGCTGATGGCCACGACCCATAGCGCGACGCAGACCTGCGCGAGGTAGGAGAGCAGGCCGGAGAGCAGGGAGAAGGCGATGAGGAACGCGCCGGAGAGCACGTCCGGGTAGAGGCCGAGGGTCATATCCGCGGCCATGACGAGGGAGGCGGCCAGGAGCAGGATCTGGATGGTGGGGGCCGTGGCGACCAGGAGCGCGTCGGCGCAGGCGATGCGTCCCGGGCGAAGCAGGCCGCGGAGCAGGGACAGGCCGTAGCGGCCGAGGCACTGGTTGCAGCCGACGGACCAGCGCTTGCGCTGCTTGAAGGATTCAGCCAGTTCCAGGGGCTGCTCGTCGAAGAAGACGGCCTCCTGCGCAAAGGCGATGCGCACGCGGCGCAGCGCGCACAGGATGGAGAACTCGATGTCCTCGGTGAGGGAGGAGACGTCGTAGCCGACGCGCTCGAGGGCGCGCGCGCCGATGGCCATGCCGGTGCCGTTGAGGCCGCTGGAGGCGCCGATGTTCATGCGCGCGCGGTAGAAGAAGGTGTTGAGCAGCCAGTAGTAGATGCTGCTGTCGCCGCTGATCCAGGTATCCTGTGGGTTTTTGCTGTCGCGGTAGCCCTGCACGACGTCGAATCCTGCGCCCAGGGCGTCGTTGATGCGGGCGAGGAAGTCCGGGTGCGCGATGTTGTCCGCGTCGAAGATGACGAAGGCGTCGTAGTGTGCGGGGCGCAGGCGTTCAAAGGCCTGCCTGAGCACGTCGCCCTTGGTGCGCACGCTTGCGTCGATGGGCAGGATGCGCGCGCCGCGTGCGCGCGCGATCTGTTCAGTGCGGTCGGTGCAGTGGTTGGGCAGCACGTAGACGTCGAAGCGGTCGCGGGGGTAGTTTTGCGCCAGGAGGGAGTCGATCAGCGCGCCGATGACGGCCTCCTCGTTGCGGGCGGGGCACAGCACGCATAGGCGGCTGTCGCGCTCCGCGCGCGGGAGGGGCGGGCGGCGTCGGAAGGTGAACAGGCCGAGGATGACGGCGTAGCCGGCGTAGACGAGCAGCGGCAGGCCGATGAGCGTATAAATCACGGTACGGATCATGAGGGGACCTCCTGAAGAGAATCTCCCGGCAAGGGGGATGTCAAAGGGGTTCCACGCGCGGGGGCGAAGCTCCTGCCGTGCGCAGGGATTCCCATGGGATTCTCATGGGATTCTCATGGGATTCTCATGCGCTCACAGTTCGACCAGGGCGCGCTCGATCTTGGCGCCGAGGGCGGCGAGCTTGCGCTCCAGGTGTTCGTAGCCGCGGTCGATGAAGTGGACGTTGCCGATCTCGGTCACGCCCTCGGCCATGAGTCCGGCGATGACCAGTGCGGCGCCGGCGCGCAGGTCGCTGGCGTAGACGGGCGCGCCGGAGAGGGCGCTGGTGCCCTCGATGACGGCCACGCGGTCCATCACGCGCACCTGCGCGCCCATGCGCTGCATCTCGAACAGGTGCTTGTAGCGCTGTTCGAAGATGTTCTCGGTCACGAGGCTGGTGCCCTTGGCGGTGGTGAGCAGGGCGGTCATGGGCTGCTGCAGGTCTGTGGGGAAGCCGGGGTAGACCTGGGTTTTGATGTTGACGGCGCGGTGCGCGCCGATGGAGCGCACGCGGATGGCGTCGTCGCGCTCGTCGACCTTGGCGCCCATCTCCAGCAGTTTGGCGGAGAGGGATTCCATGTGGGTGGGGATGCAGCCGGTGATGGTCACGTCGCCGTGGCTGGCGGCGGCGGCGATCATGAGGGTGCCGGTTTCGATCTGGTCGGGGATGACGGCGTAGGTGGAGCCGTGCAGGCGCTCCTGACCGCGCACGCGGATGACGTCTGTGCCGGCGCCCTTGATGCGCGCGCCCATGCTGTTGAGGAAGTTGGCCAGGTCGACGACGTGGGGCTCCTTGGCCGCGTTGTGGATGATGGTGTTGCCGCGGGCGCGGCAGGCGGCGAGCATGGCGTTGATGGTGCCGCCGACCGTGACCACGTCGAAGTAGACGTCACCGCCCTGCATGCCCTCAGGGGCGCTGGCGTGGATGACGCCGAAGCGCTCCTCGATGCTGGCGCCCATGGCGCGCATGGCCTTGATGTGCTGGTCGACGGGTCTGGGGCCGATGTCGCAGCCGCCGGGCAGCGGGATCTGTGCGCGGCCGAAGCGGCCCAGCAGCACGCCCAGCAGGTAGGAGCTGGCGCGCATGCGGCAGGAGAGCTTTTGCGGGGCCTGCCAGCAGCCGACGCCGCGGGGGTCCACGCGCATGGCGGACCCGTCGAAGTCGACCTTGGCGCCCAGGGCGCACAGCATCTGCATGAGCACGTGGACGTCCTCGATGTCGGGCAGGTTTTCCACGGTGCAGGGCTCGTCGCACAGCAGCGTCGCGGGGATGATGGCCACGGCCGTGTTCTTGCCGCCGCTCACCTGCACCACGCCCTCGAGCCTGCGCCCGCCCGTGATGAACATCTTTTCCATCGTTGCCAAGGCCGTCTCCCCCGTCAAGCGCCGCGCAAGCGGCGGGAATTGCAAATGGTCAGCACTTTATTATACACATTTTCGGCTTGATGCGCAAGCCTGCGGGGGGCGGCGGGGCGGCTGGGGGTTCGGGAACGGTTTGACATCGCGCGCGGGAGCGGCTACAATAAAGGGGCATCGTCCGCCGGGCCGATAAAAGGGCAGCCGGCGGGGCAGGCTAGGAGCAGGCGGCGGGGCCGCCGGACGAAGGGGCGGATGGCATGGGCAGGATCGGGTATGTGCTTTCGCGCGTGCGGCGCATGGACTATGCGGCCATGGCGCGCACGGCGCGGGAGCTGAGCGAAAAGACGGGCAAGCCCGCGTGGTTTCTGATGGCGGATATGGCCCAGTGCGCGGCGCGGTACGGGGCGGGGTATGTGGATTACAAGATCGCGCAGATGTACCGGCTCAATGCGGCGCAGCGGGCCACGCAGATCACGCGCGGGGTGTCCAACGCGATCGTGCGGCGGATGAACGACCGGGCGTATTGGCACTATTTTGACGACAAGTCGCAGTTCAATACGCTCTTTGCCGATCAGGTGCGCCGCGCGTGGCTGAATTTGAAGGATGCGGACGCGGCTTCGTTCCGGGCGTTTCTGGTGGGCAAGGGGCCGCTGATCTGCAAGCCGCTGGATGGGTCCAGCGGGCAGGGCATTTTGAAGATCACGCCGGATCAGTATGCCAAGCCGGACGCGCTGTATGCGTCGCTGCGCGCGGCGGGCATCGGGATCGTGGAGGAGTGCGTCGTGCAGCACGAGGCGCTCGCCGCGCTTTGCCCCACGTCGGTCAATACGCTGCGCATCGCCACGCTCCTGGGCGATAAGAAGCAGGGCGTGGTGTATGCGTACCTGCGCATCGGCAATGGCAAGGTCATGGACAATGTCGACTGCGGCGGCATGGCCGCGCCGGTGGATCTGAAGACGGGCGTGGTCTGCGGGGTGGGGGCGAACAAGGCCGGCGAGGCGTTCGAGCGCCACCCGATGACGGGCGCGCGCATTCCGGGCACGGCCATTCCGTATTGGCAGGAGGCGGTTTCGATGTGCCTGGCGGCGTCGCGCGTGGTGCCGCAGGTGCGGTTTGTGGCGTGGGATGTGGCCATCACGCCCGACGGGCCGGTGTTCATCGAGGGCAACTCGTTTCCCAGCCATGCGATTCCGCAGTTTGCGGCGCACTTTCCCGACGGCATCGGGATCCTGCCGCGCTTTCGGGAGTTCATCGACCTGTGATCTGCTCGCTGTGTCCGCGGCGGTGCCACGCGCCGCGGTCGGAGGCGTCGGGCGCGGGCCGGTGCGCCATGGGCACGCTGCCGCGGGTGGCGCGCGCGGCGCTGCACCTGTGGGAGGAGCCGTGCATCAGCGGCACGCGCGGCAGCGGCGCGGTGTTCTTCTCGGGCTGCCCGCTGGGGTGCGTGTACTGCCAGAATTATGCGCTCAGCCATGACGGCCAGGGGCGCCAGGTGAGCGTCGAGCGGCTGAGCGAGATCTTCCGCCAGCTGGAAGCGCAGGGCGCGCACAACATCAACCTCGTCAACCCCACCCACTTCGTGCCGGCCATCCGCAGGGCGCTGCTGCTGCGCCGCCCGGGCGTGCCGGTCGTGTACAATTCCAGCGGCTATGAGCGCGTGCGCACGCTGCGCGCGCTGGAGGGCCTGGTCGACGTGTACCTGCCCGACTTCAAGTATGCCGATGTGGATGCCGCGCGCGTGTATTCGGACGCGCCGGACTATCCGCAGGTGGCGCTTGCGGCCATCCAGGAGATGTGCCGCCAGACGGGCGCGCCGCGCTACGATGCCAACGGGCTGATGACGCGGGGCACGCTCGTGCGGCATCTGATCCTGCCGGGGCTGACGGGCGCGTCCATGCGCGCGCTCAACCTGCTGCGCGAGCGCCTGCCCGAGGGCACGCCGGTCAGCCTCATGGGCCAGTATACGCCCTGCGGCCGGGCCGCGCAGTATCCGGGCATGAACCGGCGGATCACCCGGCGCGAGTATGCGCGCGTGCGCGCGCACATGCTGGCCATCGGGCTGACAGAGGGCTACGTGCAGGACCTGTCCGCCGCGGACGAGGCGTACATCCCCGCCTTCGACGGCACGGGCCTGTGAGCAGGGGGCGTCTTGCCACCCCTATGATATACGAATGGAGGAATGCGCGATGCAACGAGATCCCGATCCCCGAATGGATCCTGCCACCGATGCGCGGCTCGTCTCAGACATGCGTCAGGTCGTGCGCCGCAGCGTGGAGGCGGTGCTGCCCGAGGCGGCGGTGCGCGAGGCGCTCGCGCGCGAGGCGTTTGCGCAGGGGCTGCAAAAGGCGCGGCGGGTGACGCTGCTGTCGGTGGGCAAGGCGGCCTGGCGCATGGCCAAGGCCGCGCTGGAGGCGCTGGCCGGGCGCGAGGTGCAGGGCCTGGTCGTGACCAAGTACGGGCACGCGATGGGCGATCTGCCGGGGCTGGAGCTGATCGAGTCGGCGCACCCCGTGCCGGATGCCAACAGCCTGCGCGCGGGCGCGCGGGCGCTGGAGCTGGCCGATGCGGCCGGCGAGGGGGATGCGGTGCTGCTGCTGCTGTCGGGCGGCGGCTCCGCGCTCATGGAGGATTTGCCCGCGGGCGTAACGCTCGCGCAGCTGGCGGAGCTGACGCGCGCGCTGCTGGCCTGCGGCGCGGACATCCGCCAGATCAATGCGGTGCGCAAGCACCTGTCCAACGTCAAGGGCGGCCGGCTGGCGCAGCGGTGCGCGCCCGCGCGGGTGTACTGCGTGGCGCTGAGCGACGTGCTCGGCGATGCGCCGGATGCCATTGCCTCCGGCCCCGCCGCGCCGGATGCGTCGACCAGCGAAGAGGCGCTGCGGGTGCTGGCCCAGAGCGGCTATGCCGCGGATGGGGCGATGCGCGCGGCCCTCTCGCGCGAGACGCCCAAGGCGCTGCCGGGCGTGGAGCTGGCCGTCACGGGCAGCGTGCGGCTGCTGGCGCAGGCCGCGGCGCAGGCGTGCCGCGATCTGGGCTATGCGCCGCTGGTGCTCACCGCCTCCATGGACTGCGAGGCGCGCGAGGCCGGCGCGCTGCTGGCCGCCATGGCGCGCGATGCCGCCGCGGGCGCGTCGTCCCTTCGCCCGCCCTGCGCGCTGATTCTGGGCGGCGAGACGGTCGTGCACCTGCGCGGGCACGGGCGCGGCGGGCGCAATCAGGAGCTGGCCGCGGCCGCCGGCCTCGCGCTGGACGGCGTGCCCGGCGTGTGCGTGTGCTCGCTGGGCTCGGATGGCACCGACGGCCCCACCGACGCCGCCGGCGGCATCGTCACCGGCGCATGGGCCGCGCGCTGCCGCGCCGCCGGGCTGGATCCCCGCGCCCATCTGGACGATAACGACACCTATCCCCTCCTCGCCCGGACGGATGCGCTGCTCGTCACCGGCCCCACCGGCACGAACGTCAACGACGTGGCCGTGGCCCTGATCCGCTAACGTTTCCTGAGGGCTCTGCCCCCAGGGCCCCCGGCAGGGGGATAACATCCCCCTGCACCCCGAACAGCGGCCCGCGCAAAGGCGCGGGCCTTTGCGTATGCCCAGCCCTTCCCCTCTCCCCCACCTGTGTCTCCATGCAAAAGAACAGGGCCGCGCGTCTGCGCGGCCCTGTTTCATCAAAGATGTGCCCGCCGGATTGGCCCTGCCAACACCTCGTGCCCCTTGGCGGCGGGGTGCAGGGGCATTGCCAACACCTCGTGCCCCAGGGGCCCAGCGAAGCGCAGGCCCCTTGGTGGCGGGGTGCAGGGGAGGCACTGCCTCCCCTGCCGGGGGTCCTGGGGGCAGAGCCCCCAGGAATTCAGCCCTTGGCCTGCTCGAGGCTGTCCAGATACCAGCGCGGCAGGGTGGGCGTCACGGGGCGGGTGCGGCCGGGGCCGGCGATAGCCTGGTAGTCCTCCAGGCTGTATACGCTGCCGTCCTCGTGGAATAGGCCGTTGAAGGTGCCGTTGGGGCGCTGGGCGGTCAGGTAGGCGGGCTTGACCATCAGCGACCAGAAGAAGCTGCCCATGCCCGTGCCGTAGACGGTTTCCGCCAGCGTGTGCAGGGCGGGCAGCGTGTCCTCGTGCGGGATGGCGGCCACGTCCCAGCCGGGGCCCTTTTCGCGCACGCGCTGCCACTCGGTGAGCCAGCAGGGCTTGCCGCTCACCTCCTGCACGCCGCGGGCCTCGCCCATCTCCAGCTTCAGGAAGGCGGCGCTGCCGGGGAAGTTGTCGTGGTACTGGTATACGTCGAGCATGCCCTCGAAGTAGAGGTTGTGCCATAGGCTGATGCAGCCGATGGTCAGGGGCACGCTGCCGCCCTTTTCGCGGGCGCGGGCGACGACGTAGCGGGCGAAGCCGACGTTCTGGTTTTGCACGTGCGGCTCGTTCATCAGTTCGATGGCCAGCAGGCGGTCGTCGCTGCCGTAGCGCGCGAAGAAGGCGTCCACATAGCCGTCCACCTCGGCGTAGCGGGCGGGGTCGCGCTGCACGGCGCGGCAGGGCGAGCAGGTGCACACGGCGGTGTGGGGGTTTTTGTCCTGGCGCGTTTGGGGCGTGGTGTCCACGCCGCAGTCCTCAAAGAGCACGGGCATCAGGCGGATGCCGTGGCGGACGGCCAGCTGCACCACGCGCTCAAAGCGCTCGAAGAATGCCTCGGCGTGCTCCTGCCAGTACTCGTAGCTGGTGAACATGCGCAGCGCGTTGAGGCGCGCGTCCTGGGCGTAGCCGAAGTCGCGGTCGATCTCCGCCTCGTCCAGCTCGTTCCAGGTCTGCCAGGCGTTGTAGGCGCGCGAGGGGAAGTATACCGCCCCGCGAATGTCGGTGAAGTAAGAGGCGTCCGGCATGGTCCATTCCTTCCTTTCCGTTCGGTTCGTTCCGCAGCCGCGGCGTAGGTGCATCTATTCTGTACGCGCGTAAAAACACGTGTGTACACCAGGTAAGGGGAAAAAGGTCTAAGGCCGGCGGGTGGTATCCCGCGGGAGCAGGCGGGTGACGAAGTGGCGCTCCGGGGGGGCCTCGCCGCGGACCATGCGCTCGATGAGCTCCATGGCGGCGCTGGCGATGCCGGCCTGGTCGTGCGAGACGGTGGAGAGCGCGGGGCGCATGAGCATGCCGGCGTCGGTGTTGTCAAATCCGACGATGGAGACCTCGCCGGGCACGTCGCAGCCGCAGGCGAGGGCGGCGCTGAGCACGGTGAGGGCGAGGCGGTCGTTGCGGCAGACGAAGCCGTCGGCGGGGGGGCCGTTGCGCAGGCGAGCGCACACGGCGTCGAAGAGGGCCTCGTAGCTCTCGCAGTGGGAGAGGATGGCGTGCTCGTCCAGCGGGAGGCCCAGGGCCTCCATCTGGTTGCAGAAGCCGCGGAAGCGCAGGTCCTGGCGGGTGGAGAAGTGGCCGCTGCGGCTGACGCGGTCGACGTGGACGATGTGGCGGCAGCCGGTCTCGTGCAGCAGGCGCACGGCGGCCATGATGCCGGACTCGATGCCGGTGTAGATGCGGGCGGCGCGGCCGCGGATGGCGGCGTAGTCGCGGGTCATGAGCAGGACGACGGGCAGGCCGGCGTCGATGAGCTCCTGGACGAAGCGTTCGGCGAGGGTTGCAGAGGAGATGATCACGGCGTCGACCTGGCGCGCGAGGATGCGGCTGACGAACTCCTCGTCGTTTTTGGTGCCCATCAGGGAGACGAGGTAGCCGCTGTCGTAGGCGACGGCGTCGATCTCCTGGATGAGGCGGCCGAAGTATTCGTTGGCGACGTTGTCGACGATGAAGAGGATGTGGCTGTTGCCCTTGCCCTTGAGGGCGCGGGCGATGCTGTTGGGGCGGTAGCGGAGGGCCTCGACGGCCTCGAGCACGCGGCGGCGCTTTTCAGCGGAGACGTAGCGGTTGTTGTTCAGCACGTAGGAGACGATGGTTTCCGACACGTCGGCCATGCGGGCGACGTCCTTGCGGGTGGGGGCGGCCTTGCGTCCGGGCACGGGATTTCCTCCTCTCTTCTCAACATGTGTAAACATGGTACCACAAAACGGGGCTCCTGTCAATTCTGCGCGCGCAAAGGGCATGATTTTGTGAAAATCCTTCGAAAATCGGCATTTTTGCGGGCAGCGCGCGGCGTAATTTGCTTGACACGGGGGCAAAACGCATGGTATACTGTCGTCACAGATACACACGAGTAAACCATCTGATCGGACGCGGGGAGGGACACGCATGCTATGCACAAACCTGGAGCAGATGCAGCGCGCGCGCGCCGGCGGCTATGCCATACCGGCGATCAACACGCAGGGCGGCTGCTACGACATCATCATGGCGGTCTGCCGCGCGGCGCAGGAGATGCGCTCGCCCGTGATCCTGGCGCACTACGCGGCCACGGGCGCGTATAGCGGGCACGACTTTTTTGTGAACGTGGCGCGCTTTTGCGCGGCGAAGGTGGATGTGCCTGTCTCGATCCACCTGGACCACGGCGACGGGTTTGCGCTGTGCATGGAGGCGCTGCGGCTGGGGTTCACGTCCCTGATGATCGACGGCTCGGCGCTGCCGGTGGCGGAAAACGCGGCGCTCACGCAGCGGGTGTGCGACGTGGCGCGCTGCTTCGGCGTGCCGGTGGAGGCGGAGATCGGGGAGCTGCAGCGGCTGGGGCCGGACGGGGTGCCGGTGGGGCGGCGCAACGTGGCCGACCCGGAGCAGGTGCGCGCGTTTTTGCAGCTGTGCCATCCGGACACGCTGGCCGTGGGCATCGGCAATGCGCACGGGTTCTACGCCAGCCGGCCGGACATCCGCCTGGACGTGCTGGAGGCGGTGCGCAGCTTCTGCGATCTGCCGCTGGTGCTGCACGGGTGCACGGGCATGTCGGAGCAGGTGGTGCGCGACGCGGTGCGCCTGGGCGTGGCGAAGATCAACTTCGGCACGGAGGTGCGCTATAAATACCTGGAGCACCTCAAGGAGGGGCTGCAGACGCAGCACGACGGCCACAGCTGGAAGGTCAGCCAGTATGCCAGCGGCGCGCTCGTGGAGGATATCAAGCGCATCATCGCGCTCTCGGGGTCCGAGGGCCGCGCGTGAGGGGCGGCTTTTCGCAACATTTCACAACATCTTGAAGGGGGCGCGCCGCGGGCGCGTTTCCGGCATTTACGAAAGGGAGGATCGGCATGAATCACAGGCTGTGCGTGGGGCTGGTCGTCACGCTGTCGGGCCGCTGGCCGCAGGAGCTGCCGCGCAAGCGGCACGCGGCGTATGGCGCGTGGGCGCGGGAGGCGCTCGCGGCGTATGATCTGTACATGCCCCCGGACGTGCTGTGCACGCCCCAGGAGGTGGACGCGGCCATCGAGGAGATGCGCGCGCGCGGCGTGGACGCGGTGGTGATGGTGTATGGCGCGTTCACGGGGGATGACATTCCGGCTGCGATCGTGCAGCGGCTGGGCGTGCCGCTGATCCTGTGGGCGCCGGAGGAGCCGCCCTACAGCCGGGAGGAGCGGCTGTGGGCGAACGCGCTGTGCGCCATGACGATGAACGCCTCGTCGCTGGACCGGCTGGGCTACGCGTGCCAGACGGTGTATGGCGGCCTTGCGGACGCGCGGGCGACGGGCAAGGTGCGGGCGCTGCTGGGCGGCTACGCGGCGCGCAAGGCGCTGTCGGGGCTGACGCTGGGGCTGTTCGGCTACCGGCCGACGAATTACTACGTCAGCACGCTGGACGAGGCGCTCATCCGGCGCACGTTCGGCATGGCGGTCAACTCGACGGATCTGAAGGTCGTCTTTGACGAGATGGCCGCGCTGGACGAGGCGGAGGTGCGCGCGGACATGGAGGCCGTCAGCGCGCGCTGGGACATCTCGCGCCTGCCGGAGGGGCATCTGGAGAACCATAGCCGGCTGTACCTGGCGCTCAAGCGGCAGATGGCGGCGCAGGGGTATGACATCGGCGTCATCAAGTGCTGGCCGGAGATGGGCGCGCTGCACACGCAGCCGTGCGCGGTGCTGGGCCGCTTGCTGGACGATGGCATCAGCATCGGCTGCGAGGGCGACGCGGATGCGGCCATCACGCAGGCGCTGATGATGCGCCTGGCGGGCCAAAGCCCGTTCATCACCGACATGATCGACCTGGACGAGGCGGAGAACACGCTGCTGTTCTGGCACTGCGGCAACGCCGCGCCCTCGCTGCACAACGAGCGGTACGCGCCCACGCTGTGCAACCATCCGCTGGTCGGGCAGGGCAGCGCGTTCTACGCGGCGCTCAAGCCGGGCGCGGTCACGATCGCACGCCTGCACAACCGGCGCGGCCAGTACCGCCTGGCGCTGATGCGCGGGCAGGCGCTGGAGCGCGACCGGTGCACGCGCGGGTGCATGAGCGTGGTGCACGTGGAGACGCCCGTGCGCGACGTCGCCCAGCGGCTGATCGACGAGGGCTTCGCGCACCACTACTGCCTGGTGTGGGCCGACGTCTATGAGGAGATGAAGGGCGCGGCCGCGGCGATGGGCGTGCCCGTCGTCGAGCTGTAACCCCCGTCCGCCCGAAAGGAGGTCCTCCCCCATGCCCAAGCTGCTCATCGCGCATGGCGGCGCGCCGACCGCCGTGCTCAACGCCTCGCTGTGCGGGGCGGTGGAGGCGGCGCGCGCAAGCGGCCGCGTGGACGGCGTGCTCGGCGCGCGCGGCGGCACGCGCGGCATCCTGGACGGTTCGTTTGCGGATCTGGGCGCGCTGGACGCGCAGGCGCTGGCGCGGATCGCGGGCGCGCCGGGCTCGTGCATCGGCACCTCGCGCACGCCGCTTGCGCCCGAGGACTATCCCCGCATGGCGCAGTCGCTCGCGCAGGCGGGCGTGGGCTATGCGCTGCTCACGGGCGGCAATGGCACGATGGATGCGTGCGGTCGGCTTTCGCAGGCGTGCGCGCCGCTGGGCATCGTCGTGGGCGGCATCCCCAAGACGATCGACAACGACATCGGCGTCATCGACCACGCGCCGGGCTATGCCAGCGCCGCGCGCTTTGCCGCCGCGTCCATGCGCCACATTGCCCGCGACGTGGACTCGCTGCCCATCCACGTGTGCATCGTGGAGTACATGGGCCGCAACGCCGGCTGGATCGCGGCGGCGTCCGCGCTCTCGCGCCGCGCGCCGGGCGATGCGCCCCACCTGGTGCTCACGCCGGAGGTCCCCTTTGACGAGGCGCGGTTCCTCGCGTCGGTCGAGGCGGTCTGGCGGCGGGGCCGCGGCGTGGTCGTGGCGGTCAGCGAGGGCCTGCGCGGCCCGGACGGCGCGCCGCTGGCGCCGCCGGTGTTTCAGAGCGGCCGCGCCACGTACTACGGCGATGTGTCCGCCTACCTGACGCGCCTGGTCATCGAGCGCCTGGGCGTCAAGGCGCGCAGCGAAAAGCCCGGCATCCTCGGCCGCTGCTGCGCGGAGCTGGCCTCGCCGCTGGACCGCGAGGAGGCGCGCCGCATGGGCGCGCTGGCCGCCCGCGCCGTGCTCGAGGGCCGCGGCGGGCTGATGGCCGGCCTGCTGCGCACGAGCGACGAGCCCTATGCCTGCGAGGAGACGCTCGTGCCCGTCGCCCAGGTCATGCTGCGCGAGCGGCTCATGCCCGAGGCCTTCCTCTCCCCCGACGGCATGGACGTCACCGACGCCTTCCTGCGCTGGGCCCGGCCGCTGCTGGGCGGCCCGCTGCCCGACGACGGCCCCGTGCTGTAAGGACACAGCCCCCTCCCTTCGCCTTCCCCGCGCGGCCGCCCGGCCGCGCGCTCTCTTTTGCCCCATACCGTCCCCCCCTGCGCCGGGGGGCGCGGGGGGAGGGGCATCCCTCCCCCCCCCCGTTTTTCTTTCCCCCGCCCTTCCCCGCCCCCCCCCCCCCCCCCCCCACCCCTGCCCCCCCCCCCCCCCCCCCCCCCCCCCCCCCCCCC